>CADBHY010000045.1:3676-15204 GCA_902794615.1 uncultured Bacteroidia bacterium | reverse complement strand
CTTCTCGGAAAAACTCCTCCGGATGATTCCCGGCGTGGAATTCACCCTGCTGGACAGCGCCTGCTGCGGCATTGCCGGCACCTACGGCTTCAAAAAAGAGAACTACAAGACCTCCCAGGCCATCGGCGAACCCCTGTTCGAGAATATCCGCAGCGTCAATCCGGACGTCGTGGCCTGCGACTGCGAAACCTGTAAATGGCAGATAGAGATGAGCACCGGCTATCCCGTGCAGAATCCCATCTCCATCCTGGCCGATGCATTGGAATAAACTATAACATTATGCTCAAATTTTTGCAACAGCCGGCCTACCTGCCGGCACAGACCGGCCCCGAAGCCGACGCCAAGTACAAGCGCCTGCGTCTGGAAGTATTCCTGGGCGCCTTTATCGGCTATGCCGGTTTCTATCTGGTCAGAAAGAACCTGTCCATGGCCATTCCGGCCATGGCGCCCCTTGGCTTCGACAAAACGGAACTGGGCTTTGTCCTGGGCCTGAACGCCGCCGCCTACGCCCTGTCCAAATTCCTGATGGGCAGCGTCAGCGACCGTTCCAACGCCCGTATTTTCCTGCCCCTGGGCCTGATTCTCACGGCCATTTCCATGTGCTTCATGATTGTGCCCATCCAGTTTATCGGCGCAGAGCACAAAGCCCTGGCCATCCTGGTCATGGGTATTTTGAATGCCCTGGTGGGCTGGTTCAACGGCATGGGCTGGCCACCCTGCGGCCGCGTCATGACCCACTGGTTCTCTCCCGGTGAGCGCGGCACCATGATGAGCATCTGGAACTGCGCCCACAACGTGGGCGGCGCCCTGGTGGGTCCCATGGCCACTTACGGCGCTGTCTGGTTCGGCAGCTGGTTCTATGGTTCCCATACGGAGCTGTACTTCCTTATCGGCACCTTTGCCTTCCCCGCGGCCGTCGCCATCTTCATTGCCCTGCTGGCCTATATCCTTCTCAGGGACACCCCGCAGTCCTGCGGCCTGCCTTCCGTGGAAGCCTGGAGGAACGACTACCCCAAGAACTATTCGGCCAAGCATGAACAAACCCTTACGGCCAAGGAAATATTCTTCCAGTACGTGCTCAACAACAAGTTCCTCTGGTACATCGCCCTGGCCAACGCCTTCGTGTACATGGTCCGTTACGGCTGCCTGGACTGGGCCCCTACCATCCTCACGGAAAAGGGAATCGACCTCAAGAGCGCCGGCTGGGCCTATTTTGCCTATGAGTTCGCCGCCATTCCGGGTACGCTTCTCTGCGGCTGGATGTCAGACAAGCTCTTCCACGGCAAACGTGCCCTGCCCACCATGCTCTTCATGGCCCTGGTGTTGGTTTTCATCGTCCTTTACTGGCAGTTCATCGACAACCTCACCATGGTCATCATCAGCCTTATCGGCATCGGCTTCTTCATCTATGGCCCCGTGATGCTCATCGGCGTACAGGCCCTGGACCTGGCCCCCAAGAACGCCGCCGGAACGGCCGCCGGCCTCACCGGCTTCTTCGGCTACTTCCTGGGCACGTTCATCCTGGCCAATACGGTGATTGGCTGGGTGGCCCAGACCGCCGGCTGGAACTGGACCTTCCTGCTCCTGATTGCCGCCTGCCTGCTGGCCATCTTCTTCATGGGCCTCACTTACAAGGAAGAGCGCCGCGCCGCCTAACAGCCTTGGCAATTAACTAATTGTCACTCATACACTTATAGGATATTCCTCGTTCAAAATTTGAACGAGGAATTCTATATATCACACTCCGTATCAGTCATTTAGCTGCCAAGACAAAAAAAGGGACGACCATACGGCCGTCCCCATTTTCATAAAGGGCGTATCTACTTCAGTTCCTTCACAACCAATTCAATACCGTCCACACGGATGTTGGCCGTGCCAATATCCGTGATGCGGAGATTCAGCTTCTCAACACCATCGGCTATGGTGACCGTGCAAGTTACCGTGTAGGTATTCTTGCTGTCCAGGTCAAGCTTGGGAACGGAGGTGGCGCTGAGTTCACCGATGGTTACGCCCGTTGTAGAGCTGGTCACCTGATGGCTGGCCAGCTGGGTGTTGCTCCGGTAAGTCAGCGTGGCGGTCTTGACGCCCTTGCAAGGGATGCCGCTGGCATCCAGATAGCCGCCGCTCTTGGCGACCAGCAAGTTGTAACGATAATCCTCGTTGGCAATATTGTCCTTGGAGTTGTAATAGACCAGGCCGTCAGACTTGATGGCTGTACCGGAACCGCCTTCGGAATATGTTACGCTTGCATTTCCGAAGGTCTTCGTCGTACGGGCTTCGGAGGCGCTATAGGCCGAAGGAGTCTGATTGGCCGATGCACCCTGCCACCACTCCGTCCAGATGACGTCGCCCACTTCAACCGCCGGCTCCGCCACCTTGATGTTGTCCAGATGCCAGCGTTGCTGGGAAGCTCCGGCCCCGTCATTATAATGGGTAGGATGAATCTGGATCCGGGTATCATCGGTAACACCCACCAGTTTCACTTTGGCATGCTGCCAAGCCAGCTGGTTGGCTTCCTGGGCAGTGGCAATCTCGGCGGAAAGCTTGGTACCGGTATCGGAGAACTTACCGGGACCTTCCACAATTTCTACCGTAATGGTAACCTTGTCAATGGCTCCAGCGCCGGTCATGTGTGCGCACCAGTCAAAGCTAAGATCGGCATCCACAGGTGTTGTACCAAACTTGATGGCAGGAAGCTGCAAGCCGGTATGCTTGTTGGAAGCGCCCATCTTGAAGTAGTTCTTCTGCATGTACAGCGTCTTGGCGCTCTTGTTCAAATCGGTATAGCCTCTCTTCTCCAGTTCGGCACCTACGCTGGAGGTAAGGGCTGCCACATTCCAGATATTGGGCTGGGAATGGGAGGCCAGATTGCTCGACACAGGATCCAGTTTCTCGGCATCGCCCGGATTGGCTTCCACCCACGCCTTGATATAAGGCGCCAGCCACTCGAAGTCGTCCTGGAAGTAAACGCCTTCCGGATACTCGGGCTCGGGCTCCTTGCCGGACTGCACCAGGGTGAGAATGGATTCCACCTTTTCCTTCTCATTGAAGAAGCGGATGGTTCCAGTTCTGGGATCGGCCGATTCGTTGGCCTCATAGCTCACCGTATATTCGGTCCAATCGACCAGGGCCTTCGTCTCGGGAGCCGCTTCCACCTTAATCCAGGTATCGGCCGTCTCGGCGCTCACTTCCACATTGGACTGAATCTTTACGTTCAGCGTACCTTCCAGCTCGTTCACCTCGGCCTTGTTGCCGCCGGAGATGCTCACGAAGGAATCCAGAATCTGGCCTGCGGCGCTCTGCACCACGTTCACCACCTGCTCGGAATCTTCGGAAACGATGCGGATGGTTCCCTGGCGGAGTTCGGAAAGCTGGCTTTCCTCGCAGGTCACCTTCACCACCAGAGGCTCGCCGGCAACACCCTCGGTCTGGTCCAAAGAGAGCCAGCTGGCCGATGTGGAAACGGTAAAGTCATGGTCGGAGGTGATGGTGAGTTCCTTGGGCTCGCCGGGCGTACCGTTGAAGGTAAGGAGCTCCGTGGAAACCTCGATATTGGCATACACGGGGTCCTTCTCGATACCGTTGCCTTCCTTGACAATCTCAATGACAGGCTGGAAAGTATCGTCGGCCGTATCCGTTACGGTGAGACGGGCGCTGCCGCCGTTTCTGGCAGCAAGCTTGCCGGCGCCGGAAGCCTGCCAGTTGGCTACGCAGCGGAAGCGGAACTGGGCATGCTCGGAGTTCTTACGGTACTTGACCACATAGTTAGCCTGCACATTGGTTGAGCCGTCGGCATTCATGGCATGGGTATAGACAATGTCCTCCCCGGGCTCATTGGTAGAGAGTGTCTCACAAGCCGGACGCCACTGGTCTCCATCCAGGAATTCCAACATCCAGAATTTATGGCCGGTGGCCGATGTACGGGACTCGAAGGCGATATGCACTTCAGAACCGGCTTTGATGGCGCCATTGCCGTAGAAGAGCCAGTAATCACCGGGCCAAGGTCCGGTAACACGGGGACTCTTGTCGGAAACGTCCAGCTTGTACTTCTGGTTGCCGTCGGAAGAGGCCAGGTCGAAGGGCACATACTCGATGTAACCCAAGCCTTTGATCGGCTTTATCTGACTGGAAGCGCTCCATGTGGCGGTGGAGTAATTGATTCCATCCACGCGCACCAGGAACTTGAGCGGATAAGGGATGAGGGCTTCATCCTTGCCGCCGTCTTCTACGGAAGTCACCAGCATAGACGTACCCACAGCATAGCCCTTGAGAACTACCTTGTGCAGGTCCAGCGTTTCCAACTTCAACTCATCCAGCGGATCCAGGATAGGAATCTGAATATCCTCGTTCACGCGGATATCCTTCCCCACCAGAGAGGCCGACAGGGAAATATATTCCGCCACGGTGAAGTCATAATCGGCCAGGATGGCGGTGATGTCCTTCGCTTCCGGATAGATCACTTCACCGTCCGTGCCAATCTCGAACTCATCCATGATAAAGGCCGGGGCCTTGTTGATGGTAGTCTTGGTACCGTTAAAACTTAGATTGTCGCCCAATGACACCCCCTCTCCCTGCACATAGATGCAGCCGGAATCGTCAGAAGCGATGAAGCCTTTCTTGGACAAGGCCACAACCTGGGCCTGCCCCACTTTGGCCACATCTCCATCTTCCAGGGAACGAATCTGGGAGAGCGTGTACGTATCCACACCATAGTAGGTATCACCGTCCTGGTGGACAATAACTGACGTCTGGCGGGAAGCATATTTTCCCTGGACGATAATTTTTCCGTCACGCGGGCGGTCGATGGTGCTGCCGGTGGCGTTGTCCGTCACGGAAATGGTAATCTCACCATGTCCGTTTCCCTTCATGGGCGTCACGGAAATCCAATCCGAATCCACATCCACGTTCCAGACGCCGTCGGCATAGACGTTGATTACCTGCGACTCGGCGCCGGTAGAGACAAAGGTCACATAGTTCTCGCTGGTGGCCACGGCCCGTGCCTCGGCTTCCTGCTCTTTCTGCTGGCAGCCATTCAGGAGGACACCGGCCACCACGGCCGCGAGCGTCAATATTATCTTATTCAGTTTCATAATCTGCATGGAATTAGTGGTTTAGTAGCTAAGTCCATCTACCCAGCCGGGGTTCTGCTTCAGATCCACACCTTTTTCGTGGTAGAGCTGGCGTTCCTTGGTAGGGATGGGATAATAGTAGTCGCGGTCTTCGTTGAAACTGCGTTCGATGCCCTGGTGCCGGTCAATGTAACCGGAGGTGCCGTCGGAGAGAATGATGCCCGTGGACGTACCCAGCTCGTAGTCGGCCAAGTCCTTATCCTTGGGATCCACGCCCGTCCAGATGTTGATGTCGGCCACACCGTCGCCGGTGAGGTCATACTTGCCCACACCCGGGAAATAGGCGCCGTGGATGGGCTGCTCCAGGCATTTTCCGCATCTCCAGCGAATCAGGTCGGAAAGGCGGAAGCCTTCCATGGCCAGCTCAAGGCCGCGCTCGCGGCGAATTTCCAGAATCACGCCCTGGTTGCTGCCGCTCACGTTGGGATAACCGGTCTCGGCCGATGTCAGGTAAGGGTCGGGATTGGCATTGGCCTCTTCCAGATTCAGGCGGGCGCTCATCCCCACGCGGTCACGAAGGGCATTCACGCTCATATCCAGGTCTTCCTGCGTCAGGGTACCCAGCTCGGCCTTGGCCTCGGCATAGTTCAGAAGAACTTCGGCCAGACGGAACACGGGCATGTCGTTGTAGCTCTTGTCCACACGGCCCCATTCCGGCAAAGTCTTGTCCATCACAAATTTGGACACCTGATAACCGGTGGTGGCGCAAACCAGGTCCGGGGCCGATACAGTCTCGTCTCCTAGCCAGACATGGCCTGCACCTACGGTGATGGCGCTCAGACGGGGGTCGCGGTTCTGCATTTCCTGGGCAAACTGCATGGTCTCCCAGCCGGGCTGGTCCGTGAAGCGGGTACCGTCGGCCATCAGGACACTGGCAACGAACTTGCGGGTGAAGCCGGGCTTGTTCTGGGAAGGCATCACGGCGAAGGCCGTGGCATTGTGGCAAATCTGCAGGCTCTGGTCGTTCTTGATGGCCAGGATGAATTCTTCCTTGGAAGCATCCACATTGGCAAACAGGAGCCGGTAATCGGCCGGCTTGGCCAGCTTGTAGGGGCCCTCGTTAATCAGTTCCAAAGCCGCGTCCGCAGCCAGCTGCAGGTAATCCTGGGCGCTGCGGCTGCCGGCAGGCAGAGGCTCCACATACATCTTGGGATACTGCTCCGGCGAATGATACTTGCGGAAAGTACCCTCAAACAGGCAGAAACGGGCCTTGAGGGCCAGCGCCGCCCAGCGGTTCACACGGTAGGTGCTCACCGCGGAGGGAAGGTGCTCGATGGCATAGTCGATGTCTTCCAGCATGTGTCCCATAATCACTTCCCGGCTGTCGCGGGGACGGTAGAGGTTCTCGGAGTCGGTTTCCAACTGCTCGTCAATCCACGGAACGTCACCGAAACGCTGCACCATGTTGAAATACAGATAGGCGCGGAAGAAACGGGTCAGGGCCGTGTACTTCTGCACGGCGGCCTTGTCTTCGCAGCGGTCTATGTACTCCAGCAGGGTGTTCATCTTCCTCAGGTCTCCCCAGGCGCCGGAGCCGTTGCCCCAGCCGCCGCCGGAATTGGGAACCGTACGGTTGTTTCCGCCGCGCATCACGGCACTCAGGTTCAGATAGACCAGCTGGTCGCTCTGCTCGTTGTACGGCGTCTTGTTCAGGAGATTGTTATAGAAAGAATTGGAGAACAGTTGCAAGTCGGTCTCGTCACGGAAGTAGTTTTCCGGGGCCATGGTGGACTTGGGGGTTCGCTCCAGGAACTTGTTGCAGGAGGTCAGGCAAAGGGCGGCTGCTGCGATGGCAATAATGTATCTTTTCATTTTCTTGTCCTCCTTCATTAGAATGTAATGTCAATACCAAACATAAAGGTCTTCTGCCAAGGATAACTCATGTGGTCCTGGGCAGCGGAGCTGCCGCTATCACGCGTATAGGCGCTTTCCGGATCCAGATACTTGGTGTACTTCTTCAGAGGCGACCAGTAGGCCAGGTTCTCTCCGGAGAAATAGACACGGACCTTCTCCAGGCCGATTTTGCGGGTGAGCTTGCCGGGAACCGTGTAGCCCACCGTCAGGTTCTTGAAGCGCAGGTAACGGATGTTCTGCAGGTAACGGCTGTTCACCTTGGACAGTTCACCGCCGGTGGAAGAGTACGCGCGCGGACGCGGGAAATAAGTATTCGGATTCTCCTCGGACCACACGCGGTCTATGAAGTCCCGCTGCAGGAAGGAAACATAAGGATAGCTGTACGGGCCCCAGAACATGTAGTTCATGCCGGCCGGATACCAGTAGTGGTTGCCGGTACCCTGGAAGAAGGCCTGTACGTCAAAGCCCATATAATCGGCCGACAGGGTGATACCATACTGCAGGCTGGGCAGGGAGTTACCCAGGATTTTGCGGTCACCGGGGTCGTCCACGGTGTTGCTGCCGTTGCTCAGGGTGTTCACGCGCCACTGGTCCTCTGGAAGGAGAATGCGGTTACCGTTGGCATCCAGCACGTATTTGCCATTGGCGTCAATCTGGTAGTGGCCGTCGTTATCCTGGTCCACAAAGCGCAGGTCACCGGCCAGGAAACCGCCCGTCAGGCGTCCGGTCACCAGGGTGGTGGCATCCAGCACTTCGGAAGTGTACTGCTGGGCTTCCTCGTCGGTAGCAAAGAGGCCGTCCACCTCATAACCCCAGATATCGCCGATGCGCATGCCCTCGTAGTAAGGCATGGCCAAGGACTTGGTGGGGTTGTTGTAGCGGGTGATGTAGGAGCGGAAGTCGCTCAGCGTGGCGCGGATGCCATAGCCAAAAGGCTGACCGAAGAGCTTGAACTGGTCTCTCCAACCCAGGGAGAGCTCATAACCCACGGTCTTGAGGTCGGCCGCATTGGTCTGCGGAGAAGCCGCGCCGTAAACGGCGGGCAGGTCCGGACCGGCCGTAAGCATGTTCAGGGTGTTACGGCGGTACACCTCACCGGTGAAGGTGAGGCGGCCACGGAAGGCCGCAAAGTCCAGGCCGGCATTCCACTGCTGGGCCGTCTCCCAGGTGAGGTTGGCATCTACGGGAGCGCCCAGGGTGGCATACTTGCTCATGGTAGAGCCTTCGCCGAAGCTGTACCCGGCAAAATCGTTGATGGAGATTTTGCGGAGGTAGGCATAGTAGTTCTGGCCGCCGCCGGAAGTGCGCACCACCTGGTTGCCCAGGTTACCGTAGGAGACGCGCAGCTTCAGGTTGTCCACAACGCTGCGGGCTGGCTTGAAGAAGGGCTCCTCGGAAATTCTCCAGCCCAGGGAGGCCGAGGGGAAGAAGCCCCACTGATGGCCTTTCTGGAAGCGGGAGGTACCGTCATATCGGCCCGAGATTTCTACCAGATAGCGCTCCTTGTAGTCATAATTGACACGGCCGAAGAAGCCCATGATGGCGTACTCGTTCTGGCCGCCGGACACCTCCATGATGGTGGCGCCGGTAGCGTCCGGGCCCACCAGGTCAAGGTCGTTCAAGGTTTCGGACAGGAGGTTCTTGCCCACGGCGCCCACGGTCTTGGAAGACCAGTGCTCCATGTTCATACCGGCCGTGGCCGTAATGTGGTGGCCGCTGAAGGTGTCTTCATACGTGCCGAACACATTGGCCGTGTGGCGCTGATTGGTAGTGGTATTCTCCGTGAGGGCATCCTCGCCGGCGCCGGTGGTATAGTACTCGTAGGGAGCGTCCGGATACCGACGGAACTCGAAGTTCACGCTGCGGTACTGGTTGCGGTTCTGATACAGCCGGTAGGTATAGTTGGCCGTAAGGGTGAACTGCTTCACCGGCGTAATCTTTAGCTCGGTGGTATTGGAGAAGTCGCTGCGGTTCTGCTGATTGCGGGCTTTTCCGTCACCAAACACCAAGTGGCGGCCGTTGGCCACGTTGTAGCCTATCAGCGGCGTTCCGTACAGCCAGCTTCCGTCCGGGTTCTTGAGCGGGAAGGAGGCCAGGGCGTGGCGGGAGGCATAGGCGAAGGAATCCTGCACGCTGCTTCCGCCGGGATAGTTGTAAGTGGAGCTGTAGAAGGACGTGTTGTTGGAAATGCGGGCGTACTTGTTGATGCGGGCGTCAATCTTGGCCCGCAGGTTGAATTTTTGGAACACGTCCGGATTCATCTTGATAATACCGCTCTGGCGGTCATAGGCGCCGGACAGGTAGTATTTCACATCCTTGTTGCCGCCGGTGACGGAGACGTTCTGCTGAATCACCGGGTGTTTGTCGTTGTAAAGCTCATGGTACCAGTCCGTATTGGCATAGTAAATCCATTGCTTGCGGCCGTTGCGCACCTCTTCCACCACCCAGGGACGGGCGGGATTCTCCGTCTTGTCGTTCACGCGGGCCAGCAGTTCGGCCATGTCGTGGGCGGTGTAGTTGGTGTAGTTCTTGCCGGCATCGGTAGCCCAGAACTTGTCCACCGTATAAACAGACCAGTAACCGCGGGTTTCAAAGTCCGTAGAGACCGTAGGCTCTTCCCAGCCCCAGCGGCCGGAATAGCGCACCTTGGCCTTTCCGCCCTTGTCCGTTCCGGTCTTGGTGGTCACCAGAATCACGCCGTAGGCTGCACGGGCACCGTAGATGGCGGCGGCCGATGCATCCTTAATCACGGAGATGTTCTCCACGTCGGCGGCGTTCACGCGGGAAAGGTCTCCCTCGGTGCCGTCGATGAGCACCAGCGGATCGGCCGCATTGATGGAGGTGATACCGCGGATGTTCAGGGAACCGGCGCTGCCGGGATTACCGGAAGAGGTGGAAATGTTAAGGCCGGGAACCGCACCCTGAAGCATGTTGGTGAGGTTGTGCGTGGTACGGTCGGCCAGTTCCTTGGTGTCCACGGCGGTCACGGCACCGGTGAGGTTCACCTTCTTCTGGACACCGTAACCCACCACCACCGTCTCTTCCAGCATCATCTGGTCCTCCTGAAGGACCACATCCACGCGGCTTTGGGAAGCGGGGACATTCACCTGTGCGGTCACATATCCCAGGCAGGATACCTCAAGGGCAACCTGGGCATCGGCCACACGGATGGAGAAAGCACCGTCCGCCCCGGTCACGTCGGCATTGTTGGTGCCGGGGACCATGACAACGGCGCCCACCACCGGCGCGCCGCCCGTATCCTGGACGACGCCGGTGACAACCCGGTTCTGGGCACCCAGGGACCAGATGGCTCCCAGCGCCAGAACCAGGGAAACAGCGAATCGTTTAATCTGTCTCATAGGTTAATAATTGGATTAGTGTTTGTAAGTGTCTGTAGAAAAGTCCTTGGGACGGGCCATGGACTCCGTATATACGTTTCCGAAGCCGTCCGTCACCTTGATTTCCAGGGTGGAAGTGGCCGATGAAGCCTTCACCTTGAACATATGGGTGTTGGTTATAGTCGCAAAGGAGGCCTTGGAGTTCTTGTTCAGCCTCTTGGCGGTATAAGCTACCAAGTGGAGCGGGTCCATCTGAGTTTCGCGCGTGACGGTGAGCGGGGTTCCGCTTTCGCTCACTTCCACCTTCCAGGAAGGATCCCAGTTCCAGACATTCACATATACCTCGTTTTCCGAAGATGCCGTAGCCCAAAGACCGGGGTCGAAGGACTTTTTAGAGTCTGCATTCCCGGAGGCGACATATTTGTCGGCCGTTATGTGAATCCGGTTGCGGTCGTAGGTGCGGAATTGCTCGGATACGTCGCTGCCCGTGGGCTTGTACTGCCACTGGAAGTCCGTTCCGTTCACTTTGAGGATGGTGTATCCGCCGGGAGAGCCGTCCTGGCCGATATGCACGCCGGGCGTCTCGTGCGCACTCCACCACCAGGTTCCGCAGATGGAGCCGGCGTTGTGCTCGAAGATGCGGTTTTCCGCCGTCTTGTCCACATTGTAGATGGTATGCGTATGGGCCGTGTACACATGTACCTGGGGGTAAGCACTCACGGCAGCAGCCAACTTGGCAGCGCCGTCCATCCGCACAGCTCCGCCGGGCTTGTACATGGGGATGTGCATGGCAATGACCAGCGGCGTGGAAGTGGGAACAAACGCCAAATCCTTCTTGAGCCAGTCTATCTGCTGGTCCACCAGGTGATCTTTATAATCCCGCACATAGCAGGCCTTTCCGTTGGCATCCGTGGTGGCCTCCTTGTTGGTACACTCCACATCGTCCAGCACCACATAGTGTACCTTGCCCACATTGAAGGAATAGTAGGTGGGCGCCACCACCTGCTTGTATTCTTCCACGGTGTTGTAGTCCCCCACCTGGTACATGCTGTGGTCGTGGTTGCCGATGGTCTGATAAATGGTGAGCCCGGTGATGGTCTGGGCATCGGCCAGGTATTCCTTGTACCCGTAGCTGTTGGTCTCCCAGTACAGGTCCCAGGTCATGTCTCCGAGGGTGAGGCCATATACGGGGCC
Organism: uncultured Bacteroidia bacterium; assembly: GCA_902794615.1. GTDB lineage: Bacteria > Bacteroidota > Bacteroidia > Bacteroidales > UBA932 > Cryptobacteroides. The sequence goes on along the minus strand of CADBHY010000045.1, from coordinate 3,689 downwards.
GCTCAAAGTCTGG
>CADBHY010000045.1:0-3623 GCA_902794615.1 uncultured Bacteroidia bacterium | reverse complement strand
TGGCGGGGCCGGACAGGCCGCCCGTGCGGTTCGCGAGGTGGATGTCTCCCAGCATGAGCATGGTGTGATTCTCCTGCCCGGAGACCTTCTTGAGCTGGAAATCCACCCTTTCGGCCACGTTGGAAGGCTGGCTCAGCTGGCTGTGAATCACCGGCAGGATGCCGCTTCTGAGGGGCTCATAGCCGGAAGGCACGCTCATGAACACATATTTATGGTATTTGGCCGATGCCAGCTGGTACACGCCGTCCTTGTCCGTCTTTACCACCTGCACCCCGTCGGAAATGACCACATCCGGAACGCCCTCTTCCCCGCAAATCACCTTGCCATAAACGCTGCTGCCCGCAGCAGGCTTGAGGCCTTCTTCCTCCTTGGCTTTCACCACCACCTGCATCTGGCCCATCTTCCTGGAGGCCTGGCCGCGGCGGATGCTTACGGTATAATTGCCGTTGCCGAAGCCCTGGTCCCACAGGGCGGCGATATTCACGTCAAAGAAAGAGGAAGAGATATTCTGAACGGCGCAGGGATTCAGGCCGCCCAGTACAATCTGGTCTCCTGCCGCAGGCATCTTCGAGAACTGGACACGGAAAGAAATGGATGCAGCGCCATATTCGATTTCCATCTTGTCCGGTACCGCGAACTGGACATTTTCCAAGGAAGCGGTGCTGCCGCCCCCGTCGGAGGGATTGTCTTCTTTCTGGCCGCAGGAACACAAGAGCAGGCAGGCTGTAAAAACAGCCGTAATCCGGGACGTCATGCGGAATGGGATAAGTTTCATAGCAGGTCATTCATTTTAACATGTAAAATTACATATTTTTTTAGAAAAACGAAATAGAAAAACAATTTATTTACTAACTTTGGACAAACTGAATAAAGTACCATGTCCAAACGCTGCATTTCCATTCTGATTCTGCTTATCGCCGGCACCTTCTGCCTCAAGGGCCAGGAATATGTTTACACGGAAGCATCGGCCCTTACCCTCACGGGAAAACTGTTTCCGGACACGCCCAATCCCTACCACCGGGTGGACACCGTGAAATACAAGGGCTTCACCAAGGGGGAAAACCGGCAGGTACGCGAGTCCTCCGGCATAGCCGTGGCCTTTGCTACCGACAGCCCGGATATCAAAGTGAAAACCGTTTTTGGAGAAAGGGAGACGCCCGTCAATACCATGGGCATCAGCGCCTACGGCTACGACCTTTACATCCGCCGGGAGGGCCGATGGCTCTGGGCCGGGGCGGCCGCCCAGAACAAGCAGGAGTCGGAAGTGACGCTTGTATCGGCCCTGGAAGGAGGCGAAAAAGAGTTTCTGATGTACCTACCCGTCCTCAGCGAAGAATATTCCATCCAAATCGGCGTACGGAAAGGCAGCCGGCTTACAGCCCTTCCCAACCCCTTCCGGCACCGGATAGGCATTTACGGTTCCAGTTTCACGCACGGGATAAGCACCTCCCGCAGCGGCATGACCTACCCCGCCCAGTTCTCCCGCAGCACCGGCATCCAACTGCTCAGCCTGGGCTGCAGCGGCAACTGCAAGATGCAGCCCTATTTTGCCGATGCCCTTGCCGACGCCCCCGTGGACGGCTTTATCTTTGACACCTTCTCCAACCCCTCGGAGAAACAAATCCGTGAACGCCTCTTCCCCTTCATCGAGAAGATGAGTAAGGCGCATCCCGGCAAACCGCTCATTTTCCAGCGCACCATCTACCGGGAAAGCCGGAATTTCAATGCTGCATCGGCCCGTAAGGAGGAATCCCGTATCCAACTGGTAGACAGCCTCATGGCTATAGCCTGCGCTAAGTACCCGGATGTGTACTACATTGCCCCGGACGCCACTTCCCCGGACCACGAAACTTCCGTGGACGGCACCCACCCCTCCAATTACGGCTACACGCTCTGGGCCCGTTCCATCGAAAAGGCCGTCCTGGCCATCCTGAACAAGTACGGGCTCCACTAAGGAAGGGTTCCGTCGCAGGTAGAGGAAAGTTCCGTCGCAGGTCCCCAAAAATCGGCCGACCCGCGACGGAAAACTTTACTATACTGAAAAAAACGTCGCAGGCCAGCCAAAAAACGGGGACCTGCGACGCAAAACCACTTCATCTGCGACATCCAAAGGACAACGCCTACGGGACAGGCTGTTCGCTGTCACCGCGCGCGGCTTGGTTGCTAACTAATTGTCGCTCATATACTTATATAGTATTCCTCGTTCAAAATTTGAACGAGGAATGTAGTATAACGCAATGTGAGTCAGCAACTTAGTTGCCAAGCTAAAAAAGCCACAAGTAAAGTCCGGCGGCCAGGGCGGCGCCCAGCATGGGGCCGCAGACCGGCACCCAACTGTAGGACCAGCCGCTGTCACGCTTGCCGGCAATGGGAAGGACGGCATGGGCGCAGCGGGGACTCAGGTCACGGGCCGGATTCATGGCGTAACCGGTGGTTCCGCCAAGGGACATACCCAGGGCCATGATGACACAGGTCACAGGCCAGGCGCCCAGGGCACCCGTAGAGGCATTTTGACCGGCGGCAACAAAGGCATTCCCCTGCGTGCCGATGGCCAGGATAAGGAACACCAGCAGGCAAGTGGCTATGAACTCGCTCAGGAAATTGCGCCAGGGGTTCCAGATGGCCGGCATGGTGCAGAAAGTGCCCAGGATGGTGTCGGGCTGGTCGGCCGTAGCCTTGTAGTGGTCTTTGTAGAACACCCACACCAGGCATGCGCCAACAAAGCCGCCCAGCATCTGAGCCACAATATAGCCAGCCACCAGATTCCATCCGAACTTGCCGGCCAGGGCCAGGCCCAGCGTGACGGCGGGGTTCAGATGCGCTCCGGAAACAGGGCCGGCAATGAGCACGCCCATCATGACGGCCAGGCCCCAGCCCAGGGCAATCACCACCCAGCCGCCGCCTTGGGCCTTGGACTTGTTAAGGGAACAGGCGGCACATACCCCGTCTCCGAAAAGCACTAGAACCAAGGTGCCGATAAACTCAAAAAGATACTGTGTCATAGTTAAAAAGGGTTTGAAAATGCCCGGTCTGGCCGCACATGACGCTACTTTGTAACAGTTCTGCCGATGGCATCGGCCCAGCCGTCCTTGACAGCGGAAACATCGGCCCCGGTGGGCGTGAAACACCGCTCCACCTGCCACTGGGCCTTGATTTCATCCAGGGAGCCCCAATAGCCCACGGCCAGGCCCGCCAGGTAGGCCGCTCCCATGGCGGTGGTTTCCGTCACCACCGGGCGTACCACCTTGGCGCCCAGGATATCGGCCTGGAACTGCATCATGAGGTTGTTGCGGGAGGCGCCGCCATCTACCTTCAGTTCGGCCAGGGGCACGCCGGCATCCTTTTCCATGGCCCGCACGATGTCCATGGTCTGGAAGGCGATGCCCTCCAAGGCGGCACGGGCTATGTGGGCGGCCGTGGTTCCGCGGGTGATGCCGCAGATGACTCCGTGGGCATACTGGTCCCAATAAGGGGCGCCCATGCCCGTGAGGGCCGGGACAAAGTACACCCCGCCGTTGTCCGGAACGCTGGCCGCCAGCGCCTCAATCTCGGAAGAGGAACGGATGATGCCCAGACCGTCCCGCAGCCACTGCACCACGGACCCGCCCACGAAGATGGAACCC
>CADBHY010000044.1 GCA_902794615.1 uncultured Bacteroidia bacterium | reverse complement strand
AACTTGGCAGTAGAATAGTTTTCTTATGAACGAAGTTGGCTTGGATGCAGTGGATTTGCAGATTCTGCGGGCCCTGCAGGAAAATGCCCGGCTCACCACCAAGGAACTGGCGGCGCGGGTGAACCTGTCCACAACACCGGTGTTCGAGCGTCTCAAGCGCTTGGAAAAAGGCGGGTGGATAAAGAAATATGTGGCCGTGCTGGATGCGGAAAAGCTGGGCCGGGGCTTCATGGTGTTCTGTTCGGTGAAGCTCAAGCAGATGAACCGGCAGGTGGCCCGGGATTTCGTGTCCGTCATCCGGGACATCCCCCAGGTGGCGGAATGTTACAACGTGTCCGGAGAGTACGACTACCTCCTGAAAATCCAGGCCCCGGACATGAAGTATTACAATGAATTCATCATCAATGTGCTGGGCAGCATAGATTCCATCGGTTCCATCCTCTCGTCCTTTGTGATGGACGAGATTAAGAACACGCACGCGCTGTATGTGTAGCGGCTACTTGATGAGATACTCGGTGGAGATGCCCACGGTCTCCTTCAGGACCATGCGGGTGAGTTTTCCGCTTTTGTCATAGTCCAGTTCCATGCCGGAATAGGCCTTGGGGAGGGGACTGCGCATCTTCAGGACCACGTGCTTGCCACCGGCCTTGCCAGCGCTCACGTTGCACTCCGCATCCATTTCCCTGGCAATGTCTTCGTACTTTCCGGCCATGGAATAGAGGATGGCGTTGCGCTGGGCCCGCACCGTCTTGTTGCTTTCCGTGTTCACGTCCAGGCTCACCCCGCGCATGTCCATGCGGAGGTTGTTTCCGTCGATGATGAAATAATCCCCTTCCGGCTTGGTGTACATCATGGCCAGCTGGTCCGGGGCGGTATAGGTAATGTCCCCTTCGCTTTTGATTACCTTCCCGGACAGGAGGGTTTTGGCTTGGGTAAACTGTCCTTCAAAATCCTGGGCGCCGGCCCCGAATGCGAGGGCCATGAGCGCCAAACTAACAAAAATTTTTTTCATGGCAATGTCAGTGCTCTTCAAATACCGTGCAAAAGTAGCGACAATTTGTCAGTTTGCCAAACTGGCGCAATTATTGTAAATTTGGCCGATAAAACATTCCTATGCAATTACAAGTATCCGAGGACCTGAACCTCGTTATCAAATACGCACGCGAAGAGGCCATGCGCACGGGCAGTTACGGGATAGGCCCCGACCATCTTTTCCTGGGCATCATCCGCCAGGAGGAAAACGCCGCCTTCCGTGCCCTCCAGAGCCTGGGTGTGGAACCGGCCGATTTGAAAACCTTCATCGACCAGCGCATCTTCACCGGGGAAACCCTGCCCTATGAGCAGCTGGACCACATTGCCTTCTCCCGCCAGGCGCAGAATGTCCTGAGCATCACCGTGATGGAGGCCTCCCGCCTCAAAAGCCCCCTGGCACAGCCCCAGCACCTGCTGCTGGCCCTCTGCCGCACCACGGAGAGCTACGGGCAGGTGTATCTGCGGAGCCATGGCATAGACTACGGCCGCCTGCTGGCCTACATGGAAGACGAAGGCCTTCTGCGGCCGAAGGAGGAGGCCCGCGAGCAGCAGCCTTCCCAGGGGCCGGAGGAAGAGCCGGAAGAGAAGAAACTGGACATCGAGGAGTTTGCCTACGACCTTACCCGCGCCGCCCGCGAGGGCAAGCTGGACCCGGTGGTGGGCCGCGACAGCGAGATTTCCCGCGTCATCGAGATTCTGGGCCGGAGGAAGAAGAACAATCCCATGCTCATCGGAGAGCCCGGGGTGGGAAAATCGGACATCGTGGAGGGGATTGCCCAGCGCATCGCCTCCGGGGACATATCGGCCGCCCTGGCCAAAAAGCGCATCCTCTCCCTGGACATTGCCTCCGTGGTGGCCGGCACCAAATACCGGGGAGACTTTGAAAAGCGGCTCAAGTCCATTATCAAGGAGGCCAGCGAGAATCCGGACCTGGTCCTGTTCATAGACGAGTTCCACACCATCGTGGGTGCCGGCGGGGCTTCCGGCAGCCTGGATGCCGCCAACATGCTCAAACCCGCCTTGGCCCGCGGAGAATTCCAGTGCATCGGGGCCACCACCTTGGACGAATTCACCAAGATTGTGGAAAAGGACGGAGCCCTGGACCGCCGCTTCCAGAAGATTGTGGTGGAATCGACGGATGTTCCGCAGTCCATCGCCATCCTGCAGCAGCTCAAGCCCAAATACGAAGAGTTCCACGGCATCACCTATACAGACGAGGCCGTTGAGCAGGCCGTCCGCCTGACAGACCGCTACGTGACGGATAAATCCCTGCCGGACAAGGCCATCGACGCCTTGGACGAGGCCGGCTCCATGGTGCGCCAGGCCCTGCTGAGACGCAAGGGCAGCGAGAAAGTGGTGGGGGCCGAGGACGTTGCCACCGTGGTTTCCAAGATGACGGGCATTCCCGTGAACAAGGTGGCCGAGAGCGAGGGCAACCGCATCGTGAAGATGCGCGGGCGGCTGCGCGGCCGCATCATCGGCCAGGATGACGCTATCGAAACGGTGGTGCGGGCCATCCAGCGCAACCGCGCCGGGCTCAAGGACCCAAATCGGCCCATCGGTACCTTCCTGTTCTTCGGGCCCACCGGCGTGGGCAAGACGCAGCTGGCGCGCTCGCTGGCGGAGTATCTGTTTGACAGCGAAGACAACCTCATCCGCATAGACATGAGCGAGTACATGGAGAAGTTCAGCGTGTCGCGCCTGATTGGTGCGCCTCCCGGCTATGTGGGCTACGAGGAAGGCGGCCAGCTGAGCGAGCGCGTGCGCCGTAAGCCCTACGCCGTGGTGCTTCTGGACGAGATTGAGAAAGCCCATCCGGACATCTTCAACCTGCTGTTGCAGGTGATGGACGAGGGACGCCTCACAGACTCCAACGGCCGCACGGTGGACTTCAAGAACACCATTGTCATCATGACCTCCAACGTGGGCAGCCGCGAGGTGCAGGAGTATGGCAGCGGGATTGGCTTTGCCACAGCCGGAAAGAATGTGGAGGTGGACCGCCGGAGCGTGGTGGAAAAAGCCGTGAAGAAGGCTTTTCCGCCGGAATTCATCAACCGCGTGGACGAGCAGGTGTACTTCAACTCCCTGAGCCGGGAGACTATCGCAGACCTCATAGACATCGAACTGAAGGACCTTCGCGCCCGGGCCCTGGATGCCGGCTACAAGCTCATTATCACCCCCGCGGCCAAGCGCCTGGTGGCCGATGCCGGCTACGACCCCGCCTACGGCGCCCGTCCGCTCCGCCGGGCCGTGACGCGCTATGTGGAGGACCCTGTGTCGGAGTTCATTATCTCCGACCGGATTCTGGCGTCCAGGAAGAAGGCCGATGCCGCCCTCCGCACCCTTCGCGTGGCCCTGTCTCCGGACAGGGAATCCACCGTGGTTGAATTGAAGGACCAGTAAGGGACGGCTCTGCGTCAGATGGCCAGGGCGTCTTCCATTTCCAGTTCGAGGTCTGCGACCAAATCCTGGAGGGCCTTGAAAGAAGTGCTGGAGGAAATCATGTTTCCCAGGGCGTCGATGTTGTACTCGGTGTTTCTCATATCGTTTGCATTTTGTTTTCTGATGCAAAGGTAGGTCATGCTTGCGCCAAACCACGGCGCAAGCTTAGATTTTTTTTATTCGGCAAAAATCCTTATCTTTGTATGTTTATAAGGAACAAAGAAAAGAATGGATAATAACGAGCAGAAGAATCCGCTCGAGGAGCCCCAGGAGACGGGGTACATCGAGCAAGTGGAGATAGACCACGAAATGCGCACGGCCTACATAGACTATTCTATGTCGGTCATCGTTTCCCGTGCCCTTCCGGATGCCCGTGACGGCCTCAAGCCCGTCCAGCGCCGTGTCTTGTTCGGCATGGACAATATGGGCCTTTCCTTCGGCGGCCAAACCAAGAAGAGCGCCCGTATCGTGGGTGAGGTGATGGGTAAGTACCACCCGCACGGAGACTCCAGCGTATATGACGCCATGGTGCGCCTGGGCCAGGAATGGAACCAGCGCTACCCGCTGGTGAAGGGCCAGGGCAACTTCGGGTCGGTGGACGGAGACTCCCCGGCAGCCATGCGTTACACGGAGGCCAAACTCCAGAAGATGGCAGAGGATGTTCTGGCCGATATGGACAAGAACACGGTGGATATGACCCTCAACTTCGACGACACCCTCGAAGAACCCACCGTCCTGCCCACCAAGGCCCCGCTGCTGTTGCTCAACGGCGCCTCCGGCATTGCCGTAGGTATGGCCACCAACATGGCTCCCCACAACCTGGGAGAGTGCTGCGACGCCATCTGCGCCTACATCGACAACCCGGAGATTACCACGGATGAGCTGATGCAGTACATCAAGGGACCGGATTTCCCCACCGGCGGCATCGTCATGGGCAAGGCCGGCATCAAGGAAGCCTACGAAACCGGCCGCGGCCGCGTGGTCATCCGTTCCAAGACAGAAATTGAAGTAGACGAGAAGGGCCGTGAAACCATCGTGGTCACGGAAATCCCCTATATGGTGAACAAGCGGGAGATGATCGAGAAGATTGCCCAGCTGGCCGACGAGAAGAAGGTGGAGGGTATCTCCTACATCAACGACGAAAGCTCCCGCGGAGAAACCCGCGTGATCATCCGCCTCAAGCAGGGCACCAACTCCGGTGTGGTCCTGAACCTCCTGTTCAAGTACAGCCCCCTGCAGAGCAGCTTCTCCTTCAACAACGTGGCCCTGGTGAAGGGACGTCCCCGCACCCTCAGCCTGAAGGAAATCATCGGCAACTTTGTGGAATTCCGCCACGAGGTGGTGGTCCGCCGCACCCGGTTCGAACTGGAGAAGGCCCAGAAGCGCGCCCATATCCTGGAAGGTCTGCTGAAAGCGATGGACATCATCGACGAGATTGTCCACATCATCCGTTACGAAACCAAGGACCGTGAGGAAGCCAAACAGATGCTGCAGGACCGTTACGGTTTCTCCGAGCCTCAGTCATCGGCCATCATCGCCCTCACCCTGGGCCAGCTCACCGGCCTGGACCGCGAGAAGCTCAAGAACGAGTTCGACGAGCTGATGAAATTCATCGAGCGCTGCCTCCAGATTCTGGGATCCGTAGAGGAGCAGTTCAACGTGGTGAAGGCCGAAACCCAGGACCTCAAGGCCCGCTACGGAGACCCCCGCCGCACGGAGATTACCCTGGCCGATGACGAATTCAACCCCGAGGACTTCTATGCCGATGAAGACCAGGTGATTACCATCAGCCACCTGGGTTATATCAAGCGCACCCCGCTCACGGAATTCCGCACCCAGAACCGCGGCGGCGTGGGCATGAAGGGCAGCGCCACCCGTGACGAAGACTTTATCGAGCACATCTATATCGCCAATACGCACAGCACCCTGCTCCTGTTCACGCAGAAGGGCCGCTGCTACTGGCTCAAGGTATATGAGATTCCGGAAGGCAACCGCACCTCCAAGGGACGCGCCATCCAGAACATCCTCATGATAGAACCCGACGACGCCGTCCGCGCCTACGTGAACGTGAAAACCCTCAAGGATGAGGAGTTCATCACGAACAACTATATCATGATGGTTACCCGCAACGGCGTGGTGAAGAAGACCTCCTTGGAGGCCTATTCCCGTCCGCGCACCAACGGCGTGAACGCCATCAACATCCGCGAGGACGACCAGCTGCTGGAAGCCATCCTCACCAACGGCCGCTGCAACGTGATGATTGCGGCCCACGGCGGAAGATGCGTAAGGTTCGATGAATCAGAGGCCCGGCCGCTGGGACGCACGTCCACCGGCGTCCGTGGCATCAATCTTGATGAAGGAGACTATGTAGTGGGTGTCGTCTGCCAGGATCCCCAGGCAGAGGACGTTGAAAAGCACCAGGTGCTGGCCGTCTCCGAAAAGGGTTATGGCAAACGTTCAGACCCCATGGACTACCGTCAGACCTCCCGTGGCGCCAAGGGCGTGAGAACCCTGAACATCACGGAGAAAACGGGCAGCCTGGTGGCCATCAAGAATGTCACCGACGAAGATGACCTGATGATCATCTGCCGCTCCGGAATGACGATCCGTATGCCTGTCAACACCATCCGTGTTGCCGGACGTGCTACTCAGGGCGTCAAGCTCATCAATATCAAGGAAGGAGACTCCATTGCCGCCATCTCCGTGGTCGCCCACAGCGAGGAAGAGGAGAGCCAGGCCGCAGAAGGCTCCGCAGCAGAAGAATAATCAATTATTAATACACCATGAAAAAGCTATTTACCGTTCTTGCGCTGGCCGGCTCGCTGCAGGTCGCGTTTGCACAGAAACCTGCTGCAGAAATGCAGAAGAATGTCCAGAAGGCCCTTACCGCCACCCAAGATGCCAAGAAGGCTGCCAAGCCCGGCACCTGGATTAAGTTGGGCGAGGCCTACATGGCTGCCTATAACAACCCGCTTGTCAACATTACTCCGGGTATAGACAAGGCCACGTTCTCCATGATGAACAAGGAGAAGGACGCACCTGTGTCCCAGGTACAGATAGAGGGAAAGAACTATGAGAAGGTTCAGCTCTCCGACGTGGACGTTTACTTCAACGAGGCCGGCATGCTGGTGATTGCCGACGTAACCGCCCCCTCTGTTGAGGGAGACCTCCTGGGAGAGGCCGCCAAGGCTTACACCAAGGCTTTCGAGCTGGGTGAAAAGGCCGAGAAGGTGGACCCCAAGCTGCAGGAGATTGTGAACCGCTATTATGAGGATGCCTACAATGCCTACCAGCTGGGCAACATGGCCAAGGCCAGCAAGCTCTTCAAGGGCGCCGCAGACATCTCCATGACCGCCCCCTGCACCGTTCCCAACTACGACGCCGCCTACAACGCCGCCTTCACGGCATCGGCCTCCAAGGACTACAAGACGGCCGAGGAGTACTTCAACAAGTGCCTGGCCAACGGTTACACCTCCGAGGGCAACATCTTCGCCAACCTGTCCCAGTGCAGCCTGGCCCAGGCCGATACCCTGGCCGCCAAGAACTACCTGGCCACCGGTCTTACCCAGTTCCCCGACAACGAGGCCATCCTCACCAGCCTGATTAACCTCTATCTCCAGACAAACGAGAATCCCGAGAAGATTGTGGACCTGCTGGACGAGGCCAAGAAGGTGATGCCCAACAATCCTTCCCTCTACTATGTGGAAGGCAATATCTACACGGGCGTGAAGAACTATGACAAGGCCAACGCCGCCTACCAGAAAGCCCTGGAGATTGAGCCCAACTACGACTTTGCCTACTACGGCATGGGCAACGTGGCCCTGAAGAAGGCCGAAGACCTGATTGCAGAGCGTGACGCCCTGGATGTGCGCGAGTGGAAGAAGTACGACGAGCTCAACGAGCAGGTGACCAAGGTGTACGAAGGTGCCGTAGAGCCCTTCGAGAAGTGCTACGAGGTGAGTCAGAACCCTGCCGTGAAGGCTTCCGCCGCAGACTTCCTCAAGCGCCTCACCTTCACCCTCCGCAACGTGGATCCCAAGTTCCAGGAAGCCTACAACAAGTGGGACAAGATTGTATCTGAAGCCCAGTAAGCCTTACTCCTGAGAATCATCATCTGTCCGGGTCTTTTCGAAGGCCCGGACAATTTTTGTGACCAGGGGGTGGCGGACGATGTCGTGGGTGGAAAAGCGGATGGTGGCAATGCCCTTGATGCCCTCCAGAAGGGCGATTCCGGCCAGCAGGCCGCTGTCTTCCCGGCGGGGAAGGTCTATCTGGGTGGCGTCTCCGGTCACGATGAACTTGGCGCTGGAGCCCATGCGGGTGAGGAACATCTTGAGCTGCCCCAGGTTGGTGTTCTGGGCCTCGTCCAAAATGACGCAGGCCTTGTCCAGGGTGCGGCCGCGCATGTAGGCCAGCGGGGCAATCTGGATGGTGCCGTCGGCCATGAATTCCTGCAGGCGCTTGGACGGAATCATGTCCGAGAGGGCGTCGTAGAGGGGCTGGAGATACGGGTCCAGCTTGTCCTTGAGGTCTCCGGGCAGGAAGCCCAGGCGCTCGCCGGCCTCCACCGCGGGGCGGGTGAGGATGATGCGCTTGATTTCCCGGTTCTTGAGGGCCCGCACGGCCAGGGCGATGGCCATATAGGTTTTGCCGGTACCGGCGGGGCCGACGGCAAAGATGAGGTCGTTCTCGAAATAGGCTTTGATAAGGTCCTGCTGGGTTTTGTTGCGGGCGCGGATGGGTTTGCCGTCCGTCCCGTGCACGATGATGGCATCGGCCGTGGGGCGCGAGGTTTCGCCGCTGCCGGTGAAGATGTCTTCCACGTCGTAGGCGGTGAGGTTCATCTTCCGGTGCCGGCGGTCTATGAGCTGGGCAAAGCGGATGTTGAACTCCGCAATGTCGCTCTCGCGGCCTTCCAGGATGAGTTCATTGCCCCGCGCCACCACCTTCAGGTGGGGAAAGTAGGAGCAGAATTCCGTAAGAATCTTATTGCCTGCACCATAGATTTCTATGGGGTCGATGGCTTCGAGCGTAATGGTTTTCTTCATACGGACGCAAATATACCACTTTAATTTGGCATAATTTGGGAAAAAAGCGTATTTTTGTAGGTTAAGGAGGATTAGATTATGAAAAAGACCCTCATCATGCTATTGGCGCTCTCCGTTCTGGCGGTGAGCAGCTGTGATTTTGTCCGCACCCTGGCCGGAAGACCTACCCAGGCCCAGTTGGACCGGATGCGCGCAGAGCGCAACAGGCAGGAGGAAGCCCGCCACCAGGCCACCCTGGACTCCATGGCCCGTGTGGAAAAACAGATGGCCGATTCCCTGGAAGCCCTGGAAAAACACCTGCTGGACTCGCTCACGCAGTCGCAGGGAACGGTGCTCAATCCCTCCAAGCTGGGCGGCCTGTTCACCACCAAACTGGAGAACAAGTACTATATCGTGGTGGGAGCGTTCCGCACCCGCTCCAATGCGGAGAACAAGCTTAAATCCTGCAATGCAGTGGGCTACACGGCCACCATCATCAGTTTCCGGAACGGACTGCTGGCCGTGGCCATCTGCCCGTCCAACAGCCTGGACGAGACGCTGCGCAAACTCAAGGAGATTCGCGGGACCGAGGTTTGCCCGCAGGACGGTTGGATTCTGATTAATTCGTAATGAAAAGACTGCTGAACATTTGGGCTGCCATGCTCTTGTGGGTGCCAGGCCTTCATGCCCAGTACCGCAGCACCCTGCAAGACCTGGACGACTCCGAAACCGTCCGGACCTTGAAGGAGCACGTGGCCACCCTCAGCGCCGCCCAGCTGGAGGGCCGCAAGGCCGGAAGCGAAGGGGAGAAAATGGCGGCCGATTACCTGGAAGCCAAGTTCAGGGAATACGGCCTGGATATTTTGACGGGCGGCAGGGAGTTCGGCGTGGCCGCGCAGCCAGACACCCTTCATTCCCGCAATGTGATGGGGCTGATAGAAGGCTGGGACAAGGCCATGAACCGGCATTATATCGTGGTTGGCGCCCGGATGGACAACCTGGGAACGGATACGCTCATGGTGGACGGGGAAGCGACGCGCCGCATCTACTACGGCGCCAATTCCAACGCCTCCGGCATGGCCATGATGCTGGAACTGGCCCGGAAGCTATCCTACTCCCGCACCCTCCTCAGAAGGAGCGTCATTTTCGTGGGCTTCGGAGCCTCGCAGCACTCGTTTGCCGGGTCCTGGTACTTCCTGAACCGTGTTTTTGAGAAGGACGCGGACAAGATTGACGCCATGGTGGACTTGGATGTGCTGGGCGGCGGGGCCCACAAGCTGTCGGCCTTTACATCGGCCAATGAAGACCTCAATACCATCATGCATGCCCTTGAGGGAGAGCTGCTGCCCGTGCAGGCGGAATCGGCCCGGAGCCAGCCCTATCCCTCGGACAACATTGTCTTTTATGACCGGGAGATTCCCTCGGTCCTCTTCACCACCGGCTCCTTCCCGGAGTACGGAACGGGGAAGGACAGCTATGACATCATTGACTTCGAGGGCATGGAAGCCTCGTTGGAATATATCTACAGCTATGTCCAGCGCCTTTGCAACGGGCAGAAACCCCTCTTCCGGAACGACACGGTGGTGAAGGAAAGCGTTCCGGCCGATGTGTACGCCTACTCCGACGTGGATGTAAAGCCCCTGTTCCTGAATTCGCAGGACCCCCGCACCTTCATGGAGCGCTGGGTGTACCAATATCTGAAATACCCCAAGTATGCCCAGGAAAACGGTATCCAGGGCCGCGTGCTGGTGAGTTTTGTGGTGAACGAGAAGGGGGAGGTAAGGGACGTGAAGATTACCCGCGGCATCCATTCCTCCCTGGATGAGGAGGCCGTCAGGGTGATAAGCGCTTCGCCCAAGTGGCGCCCCGGCCGTCACCGCGGAAAGAAGGTGAAAACCATCCTGACCACAGCCGTGGACTTCAAACTGGACAAGAAGAAAGGCTCCTTTGGCATCAACGGAATAAAAATCAACTGATGGAATATAATTTTTTAGAAATCGAAAAGAAGTGGCAGGCCTGGTGGGCCGCCAACAAGACGTACAAGGCGGAGGTGGATTCTTCCAAACCCAAGTATTATGTGCTGGACATGTTCCCGTACCCCAGCGGTGCGGGCCTGCATGTGGGGCATCCGCTGGGCTATATTGCCAGCGACATCTTTGCACGGTACAAGCGCCTGAAGGGCTTCAACGTGCTGCACCCCATGGGCTATGACGCCTTCGGCCTTCCCGCCGAGCAGTATGCCATCCAGACCGGCCAGCATCCGGAAAAGACCACCCACGACAACGTGGCCCGCTACCGCACCCAGCTGGACCGGATTGGCTTCTCCTTCGACTGGGACCGTGAATTCCGCACCTCGGACCCCGACTATTACAAGTGGACCCAGTGGGCCTTCCTGAAGATGTTCGGCTCCTGGTACGACAACAGCCTCCAAAAAGCCCGTCCCATTGAGGAGCTGGTAAAAGCCTTCGAGGAGGGCGGTTCCGAGGCCGTGAATGCCGCCTGCAGCGAGGGAAAAGCCTTTACATCGGCCCAATGGAAGGCCTTCTCAGAAAAGGAAAAGGCCGATGCCCTGATGCGCTACCGCCTGGCCTACCTGGGGGAGAGCACCGTGAACTGGTGCCCCGCCCTGGGCACCGTGCTGGCCAACGACGAGGTGAAGGACGGCTATTCGGAACGCGGCGGCCACCCGGTGTTCCAGAAGAAAATGACGCAGTGGCAGCTTCGGGTGAGCGCCTATGCCGGCCGTCTGCTGGACGGGCTGGAGAAGCTGGACTGGACAGACTCCCTCAAGGAGATGCAGCGCAACTGGATAGGCCGCAGCGAGGGAGCGGAAATGGTGTTCCCGGTAGAATGTGACAACAGGAAGTACGACGTCACCATCTTCACCACCCGGGCCGATACCATCTTCGGGGTTACGTTCATGGTACTGGCTCCGGAGAGCGAGTGGGTGGCCAAGCTCACGTCGGCCTCGCAGAAGGCGGAAGTGGAAGCCTATCTGGAACAGGTGAAGAAGAAGACCGAGCGCGAAAGGATGGCCGGAAAGGCCGTCACGGGCGTTTTCTCGGGTGCTTACGGCATCAACCCCGTGACCGGGGAGAAGGTGCCGGTATGGATTTCCGAGTATGTG
>CADBHY010000043.1 GCA_902794615.1 uncultured Bacteroidia bacterium | reverse complement strand
ATGCCCAAGGGCGCCACGCTGGTGAACACCGCCCGCAAGGAAGTCATTGACGAAGACGGCCTGTTCAGGGCCCTCGAAGAGCGTCCGGACCTCAAATACGTGGCCGACGTGATGCCCGACAGCTACGACGTGCTCACCAAGAACTTCGGCCACCGCGTTTTTGCCACGCCCAAGAAGATGGGCGCCCAGACGGCCGAAGCCAACGTGAACGCCGGCCTGGCCGCCGCCCGCCAGATTGTCGATTTCTTTGCCACCGGAAACCGTAAATTCCAAGTAAACAAATAGTATGGTACGTGTAAAACCCTTTGCCGCCATCCGCCCTCCCAAAGACCTGGTCACTGAAGTGGCGGCTCCCCCGTATGATGTCCTCAACTCCGAGGAAGCCCTGGCCATGGCCGGAGAAAAGAGCCTGCTGCACATCACCAAGCCGGAAATTGACTTCTCCCCCATCGCCGGAGAACACGAGCAGCGCACCTACGACAAGGCTGTAGAGAACTTCAAGCTCTGGAAAGAGCGCGGCTGGCTTGTCCGTGAAGACAAGGAAAAGTACTATGTGTATGCCCAGACCATGGGCAAACGCACCCAGTACGGCCTGGTGCTCTGCGCCCACACCGACGACTACGCCTCCGGCGTAATCAAGAAGCACGAGCTCACCCGCAAGGACAAAGAGGACGACCGCATGGTACACGTGCGCATCCAGAACGCCAATATTGAACCGGTATTCTTCGCCTACAAGGACAACGCGGAGCTGCAGGCCATCGTGGCCAAGACCACGGCCGGAAAGCCCGAGTACCAATTTGTGGACGAGAACAAGTTCACGCACACGTTCTGGGTCATAGACGACGATGCCACTATTGCCCGCATCACGGAAATCTTCACCACACAGGTAGATGCCTTCTATGTGGCCGACGGTCACCACCGCACGGCCGCCGCCGCCCGCGTAGGTGCGGAGAAGAAAGCACAGAACCCGCACCATACCGGAGACGAGGAATACAATTTCTTCATGGCCGTGTGCTTCCCGGAGAGCGAGCTGGCCATCATTGACTACAACCGCGTGGTGAAAGACCTGAACGGCCTCACGGAAGAAGGCCTGCTGAAGGCTCTGGAAGAGGATTTCGAGCTGTCCGCAGCCTCCGAGCCCTACAACCCCACGGGCCTGCACAACTTCTCCATGTACTTGGGAGGCAAGTGGTACAGCCTCACCGCCAAGCCCGGCCGATACGATGACTCCGACCCTATCGGCGTACTGGACGTCACCATCCTGTCCAAGCTGGTATTGGACAAGATTCTGGGAATCAAGGACCTGCGCACAGACAAGCGCATAGACTTTGTGGGAGGTATCCGCGGCCTGGGAGAACTGAGCCGCCGCGTGGATTCCGGAGAGATGAAAGTGGCCTTTGCCCTTTATCCCGTCTCCATGGCCCAGCTCATCCGCATTGCCGATACCGGCAACATCATGCCGCCCAAAACCACTTGGTTCGAGCCCAAGCTCCGCTCCGGCCTGGCCATCCACAGTTTGGATTAAACAATGAGCCTCCCGCTGTGGGAGGCTCATTATTTAGTAGCGGTTCAACGGCCTTCCGGCGGTCATCATATGGACCTTGCGTCTGACTTCTTCCAGAACCTGGCTGTGCGCTTTGAGTTCGGCCTTCTGCGCCTCGCTGGGCTCTTTGGCCGTGATGGCGTCAAAATGCTCGTTGGCCGATGACAGGACCGCCTCAATCAGGTCCACGATGACGGTCATGTCCTTCTGCTCGAAGCCGCGGGAGGTGATGGCCGGCGTGCCCACGCGAAGGCCGCTGGTGGCGAAGGCGCTGCGGCTGTCGAAGGGTACCATGTTCTTGTTTACGGTGATATCGGCCCTGACCAGTTCCTTCTCTGCCACGCGGCCCGTCAAGGCCGGGAATTTGGTGCGGAGGTCTATGAGCATGAGGTGATTGTCCGTGCCTCCGGAGATTATCTTGTAACCCAGGTTGACGAAGGCCCGGCACATGGCGGCGGCATTGGCCACAACCTGCTGCTGGTACTCCTTGAACTCCGGCTGGGAGGCCTCGTAGAAAGCGACGGCCTTAGCGGCAATCACATGCTCCAGCGGACCGCCCTGGATGCCCGGGAACACGCTGGAATTAAGGATGGCGCTCATCTTCTTGATTTCCCCCTTGGGCGTGGTGAGGCCCCAGGGATTGTCGAAGTCCTTGCCCATGAGGATAATGCCGCCGCGGGGGCCGCGGAGCGTCTTGTGGGTGGTGGAGGTGACTATGTGGGCATATTTCACGGGGTTCTTGAGGAGCCCGGCGGCAATGAGGCCGGCCGTGTGAGCCATGTCTATCCAGAGGAGGGCGCCCACCTTGTCCGCAATGGCCCGCATGCGCTCGTAATCCCATTCGCGGGAATAGGCCGATGCTCCGCCGATGATAAGTTTAGGCTTGCACTCGAGGGCTTTTCGCTCCATCTCATCGTAGTCAACCATGCCGGTTTCCGGGTTCAGGCCATAGGCCACCGGATGATACAGCAGGCCGGAAGCATTGACGGGAGAGCCGTGGGTAAGGTGACCTCCCATGGAAAGGTCCAGGCCCATGAAAGTGTCTCCGGGTTTGAGGACGGCCATGGTGACGGCCATGTTGGCCTGGGCGCCGGAATGGGGCTGCACATTGGCATACTCTGCATCAAACAGGGCGCAGAGACGGTCTATGGCTATCTGCTCTATCTGGTCCACCACCTCGCAGCCGCCGTAATAGCGTTTGCCGGGATATCCTTCTGCATACTTGTTGGTACAGACGGAACCCATGGCGGCAAGCACCTGCTCCGACACATAGTTCTCGGAGGCAATGAGTTCCAGGCCGGAAGACTGACGTTCCTGCTCTTTTTTGATAAGGTCGAAAATTTGGAGGTCTTTTTTCATATGTGGTTATCTGTTCTTTCTGGTTTACAAATATAGGCTTTTTTCCTTGGAAAAACACTAACTTTGCAGCGATGAAAGACAGATGGTGCTGGTGCTGGACAATGTCCGCAGCGCGCACAACGCGGGCAGCGCCTTCCGTACGGCGGACGCCTTCGGGGTGGACAAGTTGTACCTGGGAGGAATCTGCCCTGTTCCCCCTTCCCCGGAACTGCGGAAGGTGGCCCTGGGGGCAGAGGAAGTGGTTCCCTTCGAGCATGTGGAAGATGTGGTGGCCCTGGTGGGCCGCCTGAAGGCCGACGGCTACACCGTGGCCGCCGTGGAGCAGACGGTCCACTCCGTCAAGCTGGACCGCTTCCGCCGGGAGCCCGGAAAGAAATACGCCCTCGTCTTCGGCAATGAAGTGGAGGGCGTACAGCAGTCTGTGGTCGATGCCTGCGATTTCTCTCTGGAAATTCCCCAGCGGGGCACCAAGCACTCGCTCAACGTTTCCGTTTCCGTGGGCGTGGTGCTGTGGGGGCTTATTTCAGCGTAGCGGCCAGGGCGTCGCGGAATGCGACGGCAGATTTCTCAATATCATACTGTTCCATGGACTTGGCGTGACGCAGCCCCATCTCCCAGCGCTCCTGGGGGTGGTCCAGCCAGTAGTCTATGCGCTGGGCCAGGGCTTCGGGATTCTGGGCCGGGAACTTGCAGCGGCGGTCCAGGGCAAATTGGGACGTTCCGCTGTAGCGGTTCACGGCAATGATGGGGCAGGCACCCTGCTGCATGGCTTCCATGATGGAAAGGCCTTCCACTTCGATGGGAGCGCAGTGGGGGCAAAGGTCGGCCGTGGCGGCCATCTGCCGCAGCTCGTCTCGTGTATTGAAGCTGAAGACAGGCTCGTACCCGAAAACGCCCTCCTTGAACATTTTGGCGGCCTTCTTTTTATAACGCTTGCCCTGCGGACCGTTACCCGCAAAGTGCAGGCGAATCCGCCCGGCATATTTGCTGTACCGCATGGCTTCCATCAGTGTGGGCTGGTCTTTTTCATGCGACAGGCGGCCGATATACAGAATCTCGAAAGGACGCTCCGGGTCCAGGTAATTCTCCGGAGGAGTCTGCGGCCTGCGGCATTCGTCCGGGATGATTCCGTTGGAAATAACGCCCAGCTTGGCTTTGAAATGATAGCGGCGAAGGCGGTCCAGCACCGTCTCGGTAGGGCACTGCACAAAGGCGCATTCGTTATAAATATGCTTTCTCCATGCCTTGAGGAGGGTACGGTTGAGCCATTTCCAATTGCGGAGCGGGCCAATCCCCAGCGAGTAAATCAGGTTCTCCGGGAACATATGGAAAGTGGCCGTCAGGGGCTTGCCATACTTTTTTGCCGCCTTGATGGCCTTCCACTGCAGCACGAAGGTTTCCTCCAAATGGACCACATCGGCCCAGCGGACGGCCTCCTCAATCACCTTTACGTCTCCGTCGGCATAGGAAAAGCCGCTGGACTCGATAATGGGCTGGAAGATGGGAAACTTGAATTCCTTCAGCGGAAAATCCGGCTGGGGGCCGTTGGGGTCGGGATTGGGACCTGCCAGGATACGTACATCCTCTCCGATGGCTCTCAGGGCCGCCACCGTCCGGCGGGCCGATGCCGAAATCCCGTTTCCCGGAATATAATAGTTGTTGATTACAAAAAGAATTTTCATAGCAGGCGCAAAGGTACGAATAATTCCTGACATACCACCCTCCCCGCTTGCGCCGGGCTTTACTCAGTAGGAAACGTGGTTCAGGAAAAGGGCGTGTCCGGGGACGGATTCGCCCGCATCGCCACGGGTGCCGCCGGCCACCAGTTCCGCTATCCACTCCGGAGCGCGTTTGCCCCGGCCCACCTCGATGAGCGAGCCCACCGTGGCCCGTACCATGTTCCGCAGGAAGCGGTCGGCCGATATCCGGAAATACCAGTAATCCCCGGAGGGAGGAAGAAGGGCTCCGGGGGCTTGTGCACCCCCGCACGAGGGTAGGGGGAGGGGCCCGCTGCCGAAGGCAGTGGGAGGGGCCGGAGTGGAGCGAAGCGGAACGGAGTCCCCCGGAGCCCTTCTTCCTCCTTCCGGCTCACCCATCACCTGGATATGGGACGGGACATAAGGCTTCCAGAAGGCCTCAAAGACCGTGCAGACGGAGGTTTTGTTGTCGGATCCGGTCTTTTCGAAACAGCTGAAATCATGCGTGCCCAGCAGATACTGACAGGCCTGGTTCATGGCCTCGAAGTCCATCTGCGGGTAGCCGCACTGCCAGGAAAAGTTTCGGATGAAAGGGTCTTTGTGCCTGTGGATGAAATAGGTATATTCCCGGCGGCGGGCGCTGAAACGGGCATGCAGGTCATCGGCCACGGGGGCCAGCAAATGAACCACGATTTCCCGAGGCAAAATGGCATTTAATTTGTAGGTAAAATCGGATGCCTCGAAGGGCACTTCACCCTCCCAGTCAAAGTGGGCCACGTAGCCGGAAGCATGGACGGCCGTGTCTGTACGGCCGGCACCAGTAACGGCCACCGGGCGGTCCAGAAGACGGGAAAGAGCCCCTTCCAGGCAGGCCTGAACCGAGGGAACGCCCCGCTGAATCTGCCAGCCGGAAAACGCGGAACCGTCGTAAGAGAGGCAAAGGAAATAACGCATATGCAAATGTAAGAAAATATATGGAAAGCGTAAACATCCGTGAATTAAACGAGCGCATTCAAAAAGAGAGTTCTTTCGTAGACCTCCTTTCCCTGGAAATGGGCAAAGTGATTGTAGGGCAGAAACAGCTGGTGGACAACCTCCTGATTGGCTTGCTAAGTGGCGGCCACATCTTGCTGGAAGGCCTTCCGGGACTGGCCAAAACCCTGGCCATCAATACCTTGTCCCAGGCCGTAGATGCCAAGTTCAGCCGCATCCAGTTCACCCCGGACCTCCTCCCGGCCGATGTGGTGGGTACCCTGGTGTACTCCCAAAAGAACGAAAGCTTCGAGGTGCACAAGGGCCCCGTCTTCGCCAACTTTGTCCTGGCCGATGAAATCAACCGTTCCCCGGCCAAGGTCCAGAGCGCCCTGCTTGAAGCCATGCAGGAGCACCAGGTCACCATCGGCGACAACACCTACAAACTCCCGGAACCCTTCCTGGTGATGGCCACCCAGAACCCCATCGAGCAGGAAGGCACCTATCCCCTGCCGGAAGCCCAGGTGGACCGTTTCATGCTCAAGGTGGTGGTTTCCTACCCCAAGAAGGAGGAGGAGCGCCAGATTATCCGCATGAACAACAGCGGCACCTTCCCCAAGGCCCAGGCCGTGGTGAAGCCGGAAGACATTGTCCGCGCCCGCGAAGTGGTGAAGGACGTCTATATGGACGAGAAGATTGAGCGCTACATCGTGGACATTGTCTATGCCACCCGCACCCCGGAAGAATACGGCCTCAAGGAGCTCGGGAACTTCATTTCCTACGGCGGCTCCCCGCGTGCCAGCATCTCGCTGTCCATGGCCGCCAAGGCCTACGCCTTCATCAAGCGCCGCGGCTACGTGATTCCGGAAGACGTGAGAGCCGTCTGCAACGAGGTGCTGCGGCACCGTATCGGCCTTACCTATGAGGCCGAGGCGGAGAATGTCACCCCCGAGCAGATTATTGAAAAGATTATCAACGCGGTAATTGTGCCGTAGGAAGATTCTTCGCTTCGCTCAGAATGACACCGGAAGAGCTGATAAAAAAAGTACGGAAGATTGAAATCCGCACCAAGGCGCTGAGCCACCAGGTTTTCGCCGGGGAGTACCATTCTGCGTTCAAGGGACGCGGCATGGCCTTCAGCGAGGTACGCGAATACCAGTGGGGAGACGACGTGCGCAACATGGACTGGAACGTGACGGCCCGTATGCGGGCTCCGTACGTGAAAGTGTTCGAGGAGGAGCGCGAGCTCACCGTGGTGCTGCTGGTGGACATTTCCCGTTCCGGCCTCTTCGGGACGCAGGGGAAGACCAAGCGGGAGCAGATTGCGGAAATTGCCGCCACCCTCTCCTTCAGCGCCATCCTCAACAACGACAAAGTGGGCTGCATCCTCATGAGCGACCGCGTGGAGAAGTTCATCCCCCCGGCCAAGGGCCGCACCCACTTCCTGCACATCGTGCGGGAAATCCTGGAATACGAGCCGCAGCACCAGGGAACGGACATCGGCGAGGCTCTGCGCTTTCTCACCGGCGCCATCAAGAAAAAATGCACGGCCTTCATCCTGAGCGACATGCTGGATGTAAAGGCCGATGGCACCCCCCGCTACGAAGACGCCCTCAAAGTGGCCGTGAACCGGCACGACGTCTCCGTCATCCGCGTAACGGACCCCCGCGAGCGCAGCATCCCCAATGTGGGCCTGGTGCATGCCAAGGATGCGGAAACCGGGGCTTCCCGCTGGATTAATACGGCATCGGCCTCCGTGCGCCACGCCTACGAGCAGTGGTTCCGCAGCACCACCGCCGCGGCCGACCGCCTGATGCTGCGCTACCAGGTGGACCATGTGGACATTTCTACTTCCGAAGACTACGTGCGCAGCCTTCTTTCCTTATTCCACAGAAGATAGTATGAAGGGAAAAGTACTTATCATATCGGCCTTGTTCATTTCCACGCTCCTAAGCGCTGAGGGAATCCGGAAGGAGGGCGGAGAAACCTTCCTGGAGCCCATTCAGAAGCGGGATTCCGTCTTGGTGGCCGACCAACTGCGCTACGGCATCGTGCTGGAGAACGTGCCGGAGGGTACGCCCCTGGCCCTGCCGGAGATGAAGCCGGAGAAAGACAGCCCCCTGGAAATCCTGGGCGGCTGGCAGCTGGACTCCACCCGCGTGAGCCGGCGCAGGGAAAAGCCCGCCCGCTATGACATCAAGGCCTCCCTCATTGTCACCGCCTTCATGGGCGGCAGCTACACCCTCCCTGACATCCCCGTGCTGCTGAACGCCGACACCCTGCTGTTCCGCGCCCCCGAGGAGCCCTTGGAAGTGAAGGAACTGCCCATCGACATGGAGACCTTCCAGCCCCACGACATCAAGCCGCAGGTGAAGTTCCCCTACACTCTGGCCGAGCTTTTCCCCTGGATTTACGGCACGGTGATGCTGCTCATCGCCATCGCCGCCCTCATCCTCTGGCTCCGCTACCGGGAAAGGAAAGCCAAGGAAAACGAAATCAAGGAACCGGCCCATATCCGGGCCCTCCGCAAGCTGGACAAATACCGCGGAGACAAGTTCTGGAAGCCGGAAAACCAGAAAGCCTTCTACTCCGGCGTCACGGACACGCTGCGGGAATACATGGCCGCCCGTTACGGCGTAGGCGCCCTGGAAATGACCACGGCCGAGATTTTCGAAGACCTCAAGGGGGCCGATATCCCCCCGGAGCTCTATGAAGAGATGAAAACGCTCTTCGAAAGGGCCGATTTTGTAAAATTCGCCAAGTTCACCGCCACCGACGAGGAAAACGCGCAGGTGCTGCCGCAGGCCGTCCGCTTTGTGACCTCCACCTACCAGCAGGAGATTGCCGACGAGGCCGAAAACGGCTCCGGTGAAAAACAAGAGGAGGAAAAGTAATGTATTTTGAATATCCCCATCTCCTCTGGCTGCTGGCCGTTCCGGTACTCCTGGTACTGAGATACCTGTATATAGAATGGAAAGACCGCCGTCCGCACATGCGGGTGTCCACGCTGGATGCCTGGACGGCCGGCGGGCGCTCCGTCATGGAACTTGTGCGGCACATCCCCTTTGTGCTGCGCACCGCCGCCCTGGTGCTGCTGGTGATGGCCATCGCCCGGCCCCGCTCCTCCTCCCAGGTGGAGAAAGTGGACACGGAAGGCATCGACATTGTCTTTGCCATGGACGTGAGTACCTCCATGCTGGCCCGCGACTTCAACCCCGACCGCCTTTCCGCCGCCAAGGACATTGCCATCGAATTCATTGCCCAGCGGCCCTCAGACCGCATGGGAATCGTGGTCTTTGCCGGTGAAAGCTACACCCAGTGCCCGCTCACCACGGACCGCGCCACCCTCATCAACCTGATGAAGGACGTGCAGACAGACCTTATCGAGGACGGTACGGCCATCGGCAACGGCCTGGCCACCGCCGTGGCGCGCATGAAAGACTCCGACGCCAAGAGCCGCGTGGTGATTCTGCTCACCGACGGCGTGAACAACATGGGAGAGATAGACCCTTCCATGGCGGCCGAGATTGCCAAGACCTACGGCATCCGCGTGTACACCATCGGCGTAGGAGCCAACGGAACGGCGCCCTATCCGGTGCAGACGCCCTGGGGCATCGAACTCCAGAACATTCCCGTAGAGATTGACGAGGCCCTCCTGAAAGGCATCGCCGACGGCACCGGCGGCCGCTATTTCCGCGCCACCGACAACACCAAGCTCAGCGAGATTTACGCGGAAATCGGCCAGATGGAAAAAACCCGCACCTCGGTGGATTCCTTCCCCGTTTACAAAGAACTGTTCAAGAGCTATGCCCTGGCAGCCCTCATCTGCCTGCTGGCAGAACTGCTCCTGAGCGCATTTTTAAGGAGGCTCCCGTAATGTTGATGTTTGCCGATTCAAGATTCCTGTACCTGCTGCTCCTCATTCCCGTGGTGCTGCTGGGTTACGCCGTTCTGAGGCAACTGCGCAGGCGCCGGGTGAAAGCCTTCGGAGACCCGGCCCTCACGGAGGCCCTGATGCCTTCCCGCTCCCGGTCCAAGGGCTGGGTGCGCATTTCCCTCTGGTGCCTGGCCTTCGCCTTTTTCGTCATCGGCCTGGCCCGGCCCCGCACGGGCGCCCGCCTGTCCGAGCATACCGCCAAGGGGGCGGAGATTATTGTGGCCCTGGACGTTTCCAACTCCATGCTGGCCCAAGACTACTCCCCCAACCGCCTGGAGCGCGCCAAACTGGCCATTTCCCGCCTGACGGACCGCCTGCAGGAGGACCGTATCGGCCTGGTCATCTTTGCCGGAACATCCTTTGTGCAGCTGCCCGTCACCACGGACTATGTGAGCGCCAAGATGTTCCTGGGCAGCATAGACACCGGTTCCATCCCCGTGCAGGGAACAGCCATCGGAGACGCCATCAATCTGAGTATCAAGAGTTTCAGCGCACAGAGCGAGAAGAGCCGCGTGATTGTGGTCATCTCCGACGGTGAGAACCACGAAGACGACCCTGTGGCCGCCGCCAAGCAGGCCGCCGAGCTGGGCATCAAGGTTTATACCATCGGCGTGGGCAGTGCCGAGGGCCAGCCCATCCCCGTGGAAGGAGGCCTCATGCGGGACAAGGACGGAGAGATTGTGGTCACGCGCCTGGATGAAGATACCCTCAGGGCCATCGCCAAGGCCGGCGGTGGCGCCTACATCCACGCCGGAGGGGAGGAATTCGGCCTGAACCCCATTGTGGACGACATCCGCAAGATGGAGGACGAGGAATTTGGCAGCATCGTCTTTGAAGAATACGACGAGCAGTTCATGTACTTCCTGGGCATCGCCCTCCTGCTGCTTGTGATTGAGATGCTCATCGGCGAGCGAAAACCCCGCCGCAAACTGTTTGAAGTATGAGAAAGTTTTTGTGCGTAATCCTGGCGCTGGGATGCTCGGTGGCCGTTTTCGGCCAGAAGGCAGACCTTCGCAAAGGGAACCGGCAGTTTAAGAAAAAAGACTACGCCGCGGCCGATATCAGCTACCGCAAGGCCATCATGCAGGACACCTCGCTGGTGGCCGGCTACTACAATCTGGCCAATAACCTGTATCGGCAGGAGAACTTTGACGAAGCCGCCAAACAGCTGGACGCCGTTTCCATGAGCGCCTCGGAGGCGCCCTTCGCCCCGGACTATTACTTCAACCGCGGGGACGTGGCCATAGCCAAGGAAGACTGGCAGACGGCCGTGAACATGTTCAAGGAATGCCTGCGCCGCACTCCGGAGGACCTGGATGCCAAGGAAAACTACCTCTATGCCCGCAACAAGCTGCAGGACCAGCAGCAGAACCAGGACCAGAATCAGAATCAGGATCAGAATCAAGACCAGAATCAAGACCAAAATCAGAATAAAAACCAAGATCAGCAGCAGGACCAGAATCAGGACCAGCAGCAGAATCAAGAGCAGAACAAAGATCAGGATAAGAATCAAGACCAAAACCAGAACCGGCAGCAACAACAACAACAGCAGCAACCCCAGTTGAGCCCCCAGCAGGCCCAACAGCTGCTGCAAGCCATCCAGGACAAGGAAAAGAAGACCCAGGAAAAGGTGGAAGAGAAGAAGGCCGATGCCCTCAAATCACGCCAGAAGGAAAAGAATTGGTAGAGAAGATGAAAAGACTGTTTACAATCATGGCCGCCCTCCTCACGGGCATGGCCGCATGGGCCCAGGGCAGCATCCGGGTAGAGGTTCACAACATCGTGGAACTCTCCGAGCGTTTTAACCTGGTATTCATCGTAGAAGGCGAGCACGCCCCTTCGGACTTCCGCTGGGAGGCGCCGGAAGACGTCACCGTGGTATGGGGCCCGCAGAAAGGCTCCTCTACCAGCATCCAGATGATTAACGGAAAAACCACCCGCTCTTCCCAGACCTCCTACACCTATATCCTGCAGGCCCGGAAGACCGGAACGCTCACCCTTCCGGCGGCCGTGGCCAAGGTAAAGGGAACAGAACTCCGCTCCCGTTCCGCCACCGTGCAGGTAGTGGACGACGGCGCCTCCTCCTCTTCCGCCGCCGGCGGGGGCGCTTCTTCCGGCAGCGAAGGCTCACAGGCCCGGCAGCAGAGCTCTTCCAATGCCGATATTTTCATGCGCCTGAGCCTGAGCCGCAACTCCGTGGTGGTGGGAGAGCCCGTCACGGCCACCCTCAAGATTTATCACCGGGCCAATCTGCAGGGCTTTGAAAACGCCCGCTTTCCTTCCTTCGGCGGCTTCTGGAGCCAGGAAGTGGAATCGCCCTCCAACATCGAATTCCAGCGCGAGCAGGTGAACGGCACCATGTACAATGCTGCCGTGCTCCGCCGCTGGGTGCTCATTCCCCAGAAGGCAGGAGACCAGAGTATCGAACCCGCCGAGGTAGTGTGCCTGGTGAACATCCAGCAGCGCCGCTCCACCGGCTCCGTCTTCGACGATTTCTTCGGCAGCGACTATGTGACCATCCGCCAGCGCGTGACCACCAAGGCGGCCAAGGTGCATGTGGAAGCCTTGCCTGCCGGGGCCCCGGCTTCCTTCGGAGGCGGCGTGGGAGACTTCAAGGTATCGGCCCACTTGAGCAAGGATTCCCTGAAGACGCACGATGCGGCCTCCCTCATTGTCACGGTGTCCGGAAAGGGCAACGTGGCCCTGCTGGAAGCGCCCAAACTCAACTTCCCGCCGGATTTCGAGGTCTATGACGTCAAGACCGGCGTGAACACGGACAAGAGTGGCACCTCCGGCTCCAAGACCTTCGAATATCCCTTCATTCCGCGCAGCCCGGGCGCCTTCGAGATAGGCCCCGTGCACTACAGCTACTACGACGTGAACAAGCGCAAGTACCAGACGCTCTCCACGGCGGCCCTGCCCCTGGCCGTGGCCCGCTCCGCCTCTTCGCAGGGCGGCAGCCAGGCCGACCCGGGCAACACCCTGGTGGTGGACCGCAAGGGCGTCAAGAACCTGGGACAGGACATCCGCTTTATCCGCACCAAGACCTCGCTGAGCCCGGACAAGGGCTTTCTGGTGTATTCCAAGGGCTGGTTCGCGGGTATCGGCCTCATCCTCCTTGCCGGCCTGGGCTTCTGGCTGGGCTTCCGCAAGGTGGCGGAGAGAAGGGCCGATGTGGCCGGCACGCGCAACCGCAAGGCCACCCGCCAGGCGCTCAAACGGCTGGCCCAGGCCAAGGATTTCCTGGACAAGAACCTCTACACGGCGTTTTATGAGGAGCTGCACCGCTCCCTGGCAGGCTTCGTGGGAGACAAGCTCTCCATGGACATGGCCGACCAGAACAAGGAGAACATATCGGCCGCCCTTGCCGCCGGCGGCGTTCCGGATGCCACGGTGACGGACTTCGTGGCGCTCATGGATGCCTGCGAAGAGGCCCGCTACTCCCCCGACGCCGGCCACGACGCCATGAACGAGCATTACGAGAAGGCTGTTTCCACCATCACTGCCATCGATTCTTCCATGAAAAAGACACCCCTCAAAGGCACTGTGCTGGCCCTTGTGCTCCTGATGGCCCTGCCTATGGGCCTGCAGGCCGCTCCCATGAACTACCCGGATTCCCTGTGGAAGGCGGGCGTGGAAGCCTATACGGCCGGAGACTATACCCAGGCCCTGAAAGACTGGAAAGACGTGCAGGCCACCGGGCTCATGTCCAAGGAACTGTACTACAACCTGGGCAATGCGTATTTCAAGAACCAGGAAGTGGCCCGGGCCATCCTCTGGTATGAGCGTGCCCTCAAGCTGGACCCGTCCGACGCGGATGTGCGCTACAATCTGGAATATGCCCGCAACCTCACGCAGGACAAGATAGAGGAAGTGCCGGAGATTTTCTTCGAGCAGTGGGGGCATGCCCTGTGCTACCTTCTGCCCTCCAATACCTGGGCGGCCCTTTCGCTGGTGTTTCTGGCCCTTGCCGTAGCCTGCGTGCTGCTGTACCTCTTGGGCAGCAGCTCCGGCCGGCGCCGTCTGGGCTTCTTTGCCGGCATCGCCTGTCTCCTGCTCGCTTTCCTGGGCTGGGACTTTGCCCGCTGGCAGCGCCAGGAGGCCCTTGCGCAAGACCGCGCCATTGTGATGCGGCCCGTTTCCAGCGTGAAGAGTTCGCCATCGGCCGACGGGGCCAAAGACCTCTTCATCCTGCACGAAGGCACCCGCGTCAAGATTCTGGACAACGTGGGCTCCTTTGCCAACATCGAGCTGGGAGACGGCCGCCAGGGCTGGATTCCGGCGGCGGATATCGAGGTGATTTAAGCGCCTTTGCAGGCATGAAAGTAGGTTTGTTCATTGACACGTGGTATCCGATGGTGGATGGTGTCATCAAGGTGGTGGACAATTATGCCCGCCGTCTGGTGAAGTACTGTGAGGTGGTGGTGTTCTGCCCGGATGCGGGCCATGCTCCCAAGGCTTTGCCGTATGAGGTGGACCGGTGTTTCAGCCTTCCTGTTCCCAGTATGGACTATTCCCTGCCCGTATCGGCCCTGGACCCTGTTTTCGATGCCAAGCTGCTGGGAAGCGGCATAGACCTGGTTCATATCCATTCACCCTTTACCGTGGGAGCCGCAGGCCTCATGTTTGCCAAAATCCATCATTTGCCTGCAGTTGCCACCTTGCACAGCCAGTATCGGCAGGACTTTGAGAAGAACCTGAAATTGAAATTGAGTTCCGACATTGCCATGGACGGAATTATGACGGTGTTCAACGGCTGTGACGAGTGTTGGGCGGTGAACGACGGCATCAAGCAGCTGTATGAGAAGGAATACGGCCTCACGGCACCCTGCAAGGTGCGGCTCAATGCCACGGACCATGTTCCGGTACCGGATCCGGCGGAGGCCGCCCGCGAAGTGAACGAAAAGTATGGCATTCCGGCCGATGCCACCGTTTTCCTCTTTGTGGGACGCATCAACTTCATCAAGAACATAGACTTTACCGTGCGCTCCCTTGCCCGGGCCAAGGAGTTGGGCCTGAAGAACTTCCGCATGCTCTTTGCCGGAAAAGGACAAGATGAGGACAAACTGGCCGCCCTGGTGCAGGAATTGGGCCTTACGCAGGAAGTGGTCATGTGCGGCCTCACGCAAAAGCCCATGCTGGAGAAACTGTATTCCCGCGCCTCGCTCTTTCTTTTCCCTTCCCTCTACGATGCCAATTCGCTGGTGCAGATAGAAGCCGCGTGCCAGGGAACGCCCACCGTCTTTCTGCAGGGCGCCCGCACCGCCGCCACCGTCAAGCCCGGCGTCAACGGCTATGTTTCTGAGGCATCGGAAGAAGCCTACGCCCGCACCATCCTGGACATCCTGGCCGATAAAGACGCCTATGCCCGCGTGAGCGCCGCCGCCCGAAAAGACCTTTACCTCAATTGGGACGACGTAGTGCGCGACGTCTAT
>CADBHY010000042.1 GCA_902794615.1 uncultured Bacteroidia bacterium | reverse complement strand
CGCGGCAAGGCCGATATCCTTTCTCAGGACATCTTCTCCCGGCGCCCGGAGCAGCTTTCCGTAGAGGACTTCGTGGCCCTTACCAATTTATTGGATTAAGCAATCCAGCCCTTTTCAAGCAGCAGCTGCGCTATCTGAACGGCATTGGTGGCCGCTCCCTTGCGGATATTGTCGCTCACGCACCAGAGGTTGAGCCCGTTTTCCACGGAAGGGTCGCGGCGGATGCGCCCCACAAACACCTCGTCCTTCTCCCAGGCCGTCAGGGGCATGGGGTAAAGATTCTCTTCGGGCTTGTCCTGAATCACCACTCCGGGCATATCGGCCATCAGCTGCACGGCGTCCCTAAGTTGGAAAGGCTTGAGGAATTCCACGTTCACGCTCTCCGAATGGCCGCCTTTCACCGGCACCCGCACGGTGGTGGCCGATACGGCTATGCTGCTGTCTCCCAGAATCTTACGGGTTTCATTCACCATCTTCATCTCCTCCTTGGTGTAGCCGTCGGGGAGGAAGGAGTCAATGTGCGGCAGGATGTTGAGGTCGATGGGATGGGGAAACTTGGAGCCGCTGCCGCCGGCTCTTTCGGCCTCCAGCTGCTCGATGCCGCGCTGCCCGGCACCCGTTACGCTCTGGTAGGTGCTCACCACAATCCGTTTGATGCCATAGGCCTTGTGCAGCGGGGCCAGGGGCAGCACCATCTGGATGGTGGAGCAGTTGGGGTTGGCAATAATATAATTTTCCGGGCCGATGGCGTCCGGGTTAATCTCCGGCACCACCAGCGGCACCGCCGGGTCCATGCGCCAGAAAGAGGAATTGTCCACTACGCGGCATCCGGCCGCCGCAAAGCGCGGGGCCAGTTCTCCGGACGCAGCGCCGCCCGCACTGAAAAGGGCCAGGGCGGGCTTGCGGGCAATGGCCTCGTTGGCACTCATTACCGTCCATTCCTTCCCCCGGAAACTCACTTTCTTGCCCCAGGAGCGCTCAGAGGCCACTGGAAGCAGCTGTGTAACAGGGAAGTTACGCTCCTCCAGCACCCGGAGCATTTTGGTCCCCACCAGTCCGGTGGCACCTACTACTGCAACTAACATAGATGTTTCTTCTTAAAACTTGTGCAAGTTACAAAAAATATGTGTAAGTTTGCGAAAACAGACTCTTGCTATGAAGAAAATTTGGGCCCTTGCGGCCACCCTTTCCCTCCTTGCCGCATGCTCTCCTGAAATTTCCTGGACGGAAGGTCCCACCGGGGCCGACGGGCGGGCCGTCCAGACCCTGACCTTGAAAAACATGCCTGCTGGGGCCCGCATCTGGTTCCAGGAAATGTTTGACAACCACGAGATGGTGGAAGGTCCCGTGAACGAAATCCACCATTTCCAGGGCACCACCTTCTGGTTCGACGTTCCCGAGGGTGCCGGAAGAGAATTCACCGTCCAATACAAAGGCCGCCCGCTGCCGCGCCGCTCCTGGGCTCCCGAGGGCTTTGTGCTGCAGGTGAAAGGCCGTGAAGACCGGCCGATAGCCGCCAGCTATACCTTCCGCGACTGGGAAGGAACGCAGCCGGACCCTGCCTTCTTTGCCAAAAGCTATCCCGTACAGGCCACAGACCTCATCCCCATCCCCAAGCGGGTAAGCTCCGGAGAGGCCCCCGCGACGGCGGCGCCGGAAAAGCGCCCGGCGGGCTGGTATCGGCTCACCCTCGATGCCGAGGGAAAACCTTCCGTGGAATCGGCCGATGAAGACGGAGCCCGCCATGCCGCCGTCACCCTGGCCAAGCTTCCGGAAGGAACGCGGGACGTAGTCATCGAAGATTGGCCGGATTTGGGCCTGAGGGGCTTCATGCTGGATGTGGTGCGGGACTTCCGCCCCAAGGAAGAGGTTCTGAAGGTGCTGGACATCATGGCCTCCTACAAGCTGAACCTCCTTCATTTCCACCTGGGAGATGACGAGTCCTGGTGCTTGGAAATACCTCAGATTCCGGAACTTACCTCCTTTGGGGCCCATCACGAGCTCCCGGACTGGGACCTGAAGGAAACACGGGGCCTCAAACCGCAGGCCGGCGGCCGGATAGGTGTGGACACCTATTACACGCAGGAGGAATACAAGGAAATCCTGCGCTACGCCTGGTCCAAGGGGATAGCCGTGGTGCCGGAGTTCGACGCCCCCGGCCATTCCCGGGCGGCCATCCGGTCGGTGGAGGCCTATATCCGCCGCAGCGGAGACGAAAGCTATCGCCTGCAGGACTCTGCCGATACTTCCCGCTACTGGAGCGCCCAGGATTTCAAGGACAATGTGCTGAGTATCGGCCTGCCGGGCGTTTACAAGTTCTACGGGCTGGTTTTTGATGAGGTGAAGCGCATGCACGCGGAAGCCGGCGTGCCTTTGAAGGCCATCCACATTGGCGGAGACGAGGTTCCGGACGGCGCCTGGGCGGGGCAGGACAAACATGCCCTCAAGGACTTGTTCACCCGCCGCATGCTGGACCTGGCCCGGGAAAAGGGCGTGAAGCTGGCGGGCTGGCAGGAGCTGGTGCAGGGCATCCGTCCGGAAACCCTGGAGGCCCTGAAGCCCCAGCTGCTCTTCGTGAATGCCTGGAGCACGCTGGGAGAGAATGCCCGGCTTAGCTATCAGCTGGCCAACGACGGCATTCCGGTGCTGCTTTCCAATGTCCAGCACGCCTACATAGACCTGGCCTATTCCGACGACCCGGGGGACATCGGCCTGCATTGGGGCGGGTATGTGAACGAAATCAGCAGCTTCTCCCTCCAGCCCTGGAATATCTGCGAGGAGGTGAAGCTGGAGCGCCCGGAGAACATTGTGGGGGCCGAGGCCCTGCTGTGGTCGGAGAACCTGCGCTGCTTTGACAACGCCACCTACCAGATGCTTCCCAAAGCCCTGGGCATCTGGGAACGTGCCTGGAACAGCCGTCCGTCCTGGCCCACGGAGCAGGCCTTCCGGGAAGACTTCGACCGTTTCTACAGCATTGTGGCTGCCCGGGAGATGCCGCTGTGGGAACAGGCGGGGTACTGCTACAAGAAACGCCCATAGGCGGTCAATAAACTATTGATACATAGCGCGTTATAGTATATTCCTCGTTCAATTTTTGAACGAGGAATAGTATGCAAGGCGCTGTGGGATAGCAAGTTAGCGACCAAGGTGCAAACTTGTCCGGGCCAATATTTATTAGTATATTTGCAAACTGTGACTAATGTGCTTGGCATATTCGGTTTCTTGAGCTTCGGCTGGGTGGACCTTCTGGACATTTTCATGATGGGTCTGCTTATCTTCTTCATTGTCAGAAGTATCCGGGGAGACTCCACCGTCTTCAATATCGTGATTGTGCTGGTGGTGCTCCTGCTGCTGCAGGCCCTGGTATCGGCCCTGGGCATGCGGATGATGACGGCCCTGCTGAGCGCCCTGCTGGATGTGGGCGTGCTGGCGGTTATCATCCTGTTCCAGCCGGAAATCCGCCACATGCTCAACCGTTTTGCCGTGCAGTCCGGCCTTACCCGCCGCACCGGCCAGCTGTTCAACCGCATCCTGGGCATCAAGGAGGAGAAGATGGGCAGCCACAGCGCCGAGGAGCTGGGAGAGGCCGTCAGGGCCATGTCGGCCGAGAAGACGGGCGCGCTCATCGTGCTTCAGCACAAGTCTTCCATGGACGAGTACATGGAAACGGGAGACCGTTTCGAGGCCGATATCAACCGTCGGCTCATCATGAATATCTTCTTCAAGAATTCCCCCTTGCACGACGGCGCCATGATTATCGTAGGAGACCACATTGCCGCCGCCCGCTGCCAGCTTCCCATGACCAACCGGACGGATATCCCCGCCCATTACGGGATGCGCCACCGCGCGGCGATAGGCCTCAGTGAAGATACGGATGCCGATATTCTGGTGGTGTCCGAGGAGACGGGCAACGTGAGTTTCGTGCGGGGAGGGGAAATCCGCACGGTGCAGGATATGAAGGAACTGCGGCAGCTGCTGGGTTCCGTGATGGTTTCGGAGGGAGGAAAGTAAATGGACGCGAGACTGGAGGCCAAGCTGGGGTTTGACAAGGTGCGGGAGGCCATATCGGCCCGCTGCTCTACGGAATATGCCACCCGGCGTGTAGAGCAGGAAGAGTTCTGCACGGACCCCCGTGAAATCCATCACCGGCATCTGTTGACGGACGAGATGCGCCTCATCCTCATGTTCGAGGACAATTTCCCCACTTCCGGATATATAGACGCTCTCTCGTTCCTGGAGCCCATCGGCCGGAATGCGTCCATAGATGTGCTGTCGCTGGGGAAACTCCGGACTTTGCTGGAAACCCTGCGCAAGGCGCTGCATTTTTTCCATACCGTGAAGGAGGGCATTTATCCCAACCTGCAGCACATGGCTTCGGGCATCAGCGCTCCGGCCCAGGTGATGAGCCGGATAGACGCCGTCCTGGACCGTCACGGAGAAATCAAGGACACGGCCTCCGACGAGCTGTACAAGATTCGCCGGAGCATCCGGGACAAGGAGCTCAGCGTCTCCAAACGGATGAACGCCATCCTGCGCCAGGCCCAGCAGGAGGGGCTGGTGGAGGCCGATGCCAGTGTCTCCATCCGTGACGGAAAGATGCTCATTCCGGTGGCATCGGCCAAAAAAAAGGCCTTCCAGGGCTTTGTGTACGATGAAAGTGCCACGGGAAAGACCACCTTCATGGAGCCCGCGGAGATTGTGGCCCTGCAGAACGAGATTGCCGAGCTGCATTTTGCCCAGACGCGGGAGATTGCCCGCATCCTCTACGAATTTGCCGAATTCCTGCGTCCCTTTGTGCCGGAGCTCATGGACGGAGCCCGCTTTGTGGGAGAGCTGGATTTCATCATGGCCAAGGCCCAGCTGTCGTTGGACTACATTGCCGGCATGCCGGTGGTGTCGGAAGAGGGCGAGCTGCGGCTCCGGAAGGCCCGGCATCCGCTTCTGGAAAAGAGCCTCAAGAAAGAAGGCCGTCAGATTGTGCCGCTTACGGTAAGCCTTACGCCCCAAAAGCGCATCCTCCTTATCTCCGGCCCCAATGCCGGAGGCAAGAGCGTGTGCCTCAAGACGGTGGGCCTGCTTCAGTATATGTTCCAATGGGGCATGCTGGTGCCCACGTCGGAGACGTCCGAGCTGCCGGTGTTCGACCGCATCATGGTCTCCATCGGAGACGACCAGTCCCTGGAGAACGACCTTTCCACCTACAGCTCCTTCCTTACGGACATGAAGGCCATGCTGGAGGCGGCCGGCTCCAAGACCTTGGTCTTGATAGACGAGTTCGGTTCCGGAACGGAGCCTGCCGCCGGCGGTGCCATCGCGGAGGCCATCCTGCACCAGCTGGACAAGAGCGGTACTTACGGCGTTATCACCACCCACTATACCAACCTTAAATTATATGCCTCCGCAGCGGAGACCGGCGTAATCAACGGGGCCATGCAGTTTGATGCGGCCACCGTGGCGCCGCTTTTTGTGCTGGAACAGGGCCTGCCGGGCTCTTCCTTCGCCTTTGAGCTGGCCCGCAAGATGGGCCTGCCGGAGGCCATTGTGCAAGATGCCGAGCAGCGTGCCGGAGAGCAGTTCGTGGGCATAGAGCGGAATCTTCGCAAAATTGCCCGCAGCCGCCGGGCCTTGGACGAGAAGCTTACCAAAATCCGGGCGACGGACAAGACCTTGGAAGGCCTTACGGACCGGTACGAAAAAGAGCTTGAGGACATCAAGGGGATGCGCCGACGCATCCTGGAAGAAGCCCAGGAAGAGGCGCAGAAGATTATCAAGGACGCCAATCGGCAGGTGGAAAATACCATCCGGACCATCCGGGAATCCCAGGCCGCCAGGGAGGAGACCAAGGAGGCCCGCTCCGAGCTGCAAGGCTTCCTGGGGGCCCTGGCCGAGGGCCGAGGGCGGCGGGACGCCTATATTGACAAGAAGCTCCAGGCCGTCAGGGAGCGCAAGGAAAGGGAACAGGCCCGGAAAAAACGCCGCTCCGACGGGCAGACGCTCCGGCAGTTGGAGGAGAAGGAGTCGCAGGAGGCTGCCCTGGCCGCCTTCCGCAGCGCTCCGCTCAAGGTGGGGGAGAAGGTCCGTATCAAGGACAACGGGATGGTAGGGGAGGTTTCCAAGATAAGTACCAAGGCCGTGAGCGTGATTGTGGGCAGCATTACCACCAAGCTGCCGCTGGACCGTGTAGAGCGGATAACGGCGGGCGAATACAAGGCCGTGGCCGGAAAACCGGCCGAGAGGCCCCGTCAGGTG
Organism: uncultured Bacteroidia bacterium; assembly: GCA_902794615.1. GTDB lineage: Bacteria > Bacteroidota > Bacteroidia > Bacteroidales > UBA932 > Cryptobacteroides. Next base: position 5,719 of record CADBHY010000042.1, on the reverse strand, counting down.
TACGATGCCGCCATCAGCGAGCGCAAGGCGCAGTTCAAGCTGGAGCTGGATGTGAGGGGGGAGCGGGTGAACGACGCGCTGGAAATAGTGATGCGCTATATTGACGATGCCATCATGTTGGGCGTTCCTTCGGTGCGGATTTTGCATGGAAAAGGAACGGGCGCCCTGCGTGAGGAAATCCAGAAGTACGTGCGCACCGTGCCCGGCGTAAGCTCCGCCGCAGACGAGCACATCCAAATGGGTGGCTCCGGCGTGACGGTAGTGAAATTTGACTAAAACTAAAACCATGAACGTTCTAAAAACCAGCAGGATAGGACAAGCCGGAGAACAGATGGCCTGCGATTTCCTGCAAAGCCGCGGTCACCAGATTCTGGACCGCAACTGGAGGGCCGGCCACCTGGAGCTGGACATTGTGTCCGAAGCCCCCGACGGCGTGCACTTCGTAGAGGTGAAAGCCCGCACGGCCCCCGTTACCTCCACGGTGACGGACCAGGTGAACAAAGTGAAGCAGAATAGAATATCGGCCGCTGCCGTCCAGTATCTCAGCAAGAAGAACCTGGGCGGGAAGGAAGTGTTCTTCGATATTGTTTCCGTCCTGTTTGACGGAGGGGAGACGGTTGTCCGTTATTTTCCCCAGGCGTGGATTCCCATGTATGTTTAGCCTATGAATGAGCATCGTTACTGTGTAATCATGGCCGATGGTTCCGGCACTCCGGACCAGCTCAGGAGCACGTATGAACGCTTTGCGCGCTTCTTCCCCCGGGAAAATATCCTTATCGTCACGCTGGAGGGGTTCGCCTCCATGGCCCGGGAAACCCTTCCCGGGCTGGCTCCGGGCAATCTTCTGATAGAACCCTTCGCCCGCAAGACGGCCCCCTGCATGGCCTATGCGGCCTATACCCTCCTTACCCGAGATCCGGAGGCCGTTATCGTGGCCACCCCCTGGGACCTTTATATCCGGGACGAGGCCCTCTTTGCCCAAACCATCGACGAGGCCTTCCGCTATGTGGAGGAAAACGACGTCCTCATGACGCTGGGCATCGTTCCCAAGGCGCCCGACACCAACTTCGGCTATATCCAGGTGAAGGAAGGCCGCGACGCCCACCTGATGGCCGGTCCGCTGCAGGTGAAAACCTTTACGGAGAAGCCTTCCCGGGAACTGGCCGAGGTTTTCGTGCGCACCGGAGAGTTCTTCTGGAACAGCGGTATCTTCATCTGGAAGGCCTCCACCATCTGTGCCGAGATGGAAAAATACCTCCCGGAGGTGACAGAGCTTTTCCGCGGCTGGGAAGAGCATATCGGAGAGCGTGCCTTCGTGGAAAGCGCCTATGCGGAGTGCCCCAAGGTGTCCTTGGACTACGGTGTCATGGAGCACACCTCCCGGGCCTGGCTCTACCCCGCCAGATTTGGTTGGGCCGATATTGAGAGGCTGTGAAAAAACCTGTTGATAACTGCTAAAAGTTTTGGAAAATCAGGGAATTATCCCTATCTTTGCGGTCCGCAAAAGTGTGCGGGCCGTCATTTTTCACGGCTAAAGCATTTATAAACAATTAATTAACAAACACCAATGCCTGGTTTAATTGGAAAGAAAGTCGGAATGATTTCCGTCTTCGGTGCCGACGGGAAGAATATCCCGTGCACTGTCGTTGAGGCTGGTCCGTGTGTTGTCACGCAGGTTCGCACTGTAGAAACCGACGGTTACTCCGCCGTGCAGCTTGCCTATGACGAAAAGAAAGAGAAGCGCACCAGCAAGGCTCTGAAGGGCCATTTCGAAAAGGCTGGAACTACTCCCAAGAAGAAACTCGTGGAATTCGAGGCAGACTTCGAGAGAGAGCTCAAGCTCGGAGACACCATCACCGTGGCCGATGTCTTCACTGAGGGCGTCAAATTCGTTGATGTGGTCGGTACTTCTAAAGGTAAAGGTTTCCAGGGCGTCGTGAAGCGTCACGGATTCGCCGGTGTAGGCGGTGAGACCCACGGTCAGCACAACCGTCTGCGTCACCCCGGTTCCATGGGCGCAAGCTCCTGGCCTTCCCGCGTTTTCCCCGGCATGCGCATGGCAGGCCACATGGGCGCAGAGCGTGTGAAGGTATTCAACCTGGAAGTTCTCAAGGTTATTCCCGAGAACAATCTGCTCGTTATCAAGGGTTCCGTCCCCGGAGCCAAAGGTTCTTACATTATTCTGGAGGCTTAAGCTATGGAACTTTCTGTATATAAGATTGACGGAACTGAATCCGGAAAGAAGGTTGTCCTTGACGAGAAGGTCTTTGGCGTACAGCCCAACGACCACGTCATCTACCTGGACGTCCTCAATTATCTCGCTGCCCAGCGTCAGGGCACGGCCAAGACCAAGGACCGCAGCGAAGTTGCCTATTCCACCAAGAAACTCGGTCGCCAGAAGGGCGGCGGCGGTGCCCGTCACGGCTCCCTGAAGGCCGGTATCTTTGTGGGTGGCGGCAATGTGTTCGGCCCCAAGCCCCGCGACTACCGCTTCAAGCTCAACAAGAAGGTGAAGCAGCTGGCCCGCGTGAGCGCCCTCTCTTACAAGGCAGCCGAAGGCAAGATTGTGCTCGTGGAGCCCTTTGCCATGGACGCCCCCAAGACCAAGGAGTTCAAGAACATCCTGAGCAACATCAAGGCCGGAGACCGCAAGGTTCTCTTCGTTCTCCCGGAGAACTCCAACAATATTTTCCTGTCATCCCGCAACCTGCCTTCCGTGCAGGTAATCACCGTTGACGAGATCAATACCTACGCTATCATGAATGCCCATTCTCTGGTGCTTGTGGACGGCGTGCAGGACATCCTCGCAGCAAGAGTAAAGTAAAGGAGAAAGAAAAATGGGTATTTTAATTAAGCCAATCGTAACCGAGAAAATGACGGCTGAGGGCGAAAAGCTCAACCGTTACGGTTTCATCGTGGACCGCAACGCCAACAAGATTCAAATCAAGGCCGCTGTGGAGCAGATGTACGGCGTTTCCGTCGCAGACGTGAACACCCTCAATTACCACGGAAAACGCAAGCAGCGTTACACCAAGGCCGGCCTTCTGCGCGGCCGCATGAATCACTTCAAGAAGGCTTATGTCACGCTTGCAGGTGAAGACAAGATTAATTTCTACGACAATATCTAAGAAGGAGAATAAGTTATGGCAATCAAGAAGTACAAGCCGGTAACCCCCGGTCAGCGCAACAAAGCTATCAGCTCCTTCGATGAGATTACCGCGAAGAAGCCCTACAAACCGCTCCTCACCCCGCTCAAGAGCACGGGTGGACGTAACAACACCGGCCAGATGACCGTGCGTTACCGTGGCGGCGGCCACAAGAGAATGTACCGCCTCATAGACTTCGTCCGCAGCCGCGACGAATTCAAGGCCACCGTTCTCACCATCGAGTACGACCCTAACCGCAGCGCCCGTATCGCCCTCATTCAGTACGAAGACGGCAAGAAGAGCTACATCATCGCTCCCAACGGACTCAAGGTGGGTCAGGTAGTGGAAAGCGGCCCTCAGGCATCCCCGGATATGGGTAACTGCCTGCCGCTCGCCAACATTCCTGTGGGAACCCTCGTTCACGCTATCGAGCTCCGTCCCGGCCAGGGTGCCGCCATGGCACGTTCCGCCGGCACTTACGCCCAGCTCGCCGCCCGCGAAGGCAACTACGCCATCCTGCGCCTCCCTTCCGGAGAAACCCGCATGGTCCCCGTAGCCTGCCGCGCTACTGTAGGTACTGTTTCCAACCCGGATCATAATCTGGAATCCGACGGTAAGGCCGGACGTACCCGTCACCAGGGTCGTCGTCCTCACAACCGTGGTGTTGTGATGAACCCTCATGATCACCCGATGGGTGGTGGTGAAGGCCGCGCCTCCGGTGGACACCCGCGTTCCCGCAAGGGTCTGCCTGCAAAGGGCTACAAGACCCGCAACCCGAAGGCCGTGTCCAATAAGTTCATTATTGAAAGACGTAAGAAATAACGGAATAAACTAACAGATTATGAGTCGTTCACTTAAAAAAGGACCGTACATCCAGGAAGCCCTGGAGAACAGAATTCTTGCTATGAATGACGGTAGCAAGAAGAAAGAGGTTGTCAAGACTTGGTCCCGTGCCAGCATGATTTCCCCTGACTTTGTCGGCCACACCATCGCCGTTCACAACGGCAACAAGTTTGTTCCGGTATATGTTACTGAGAATATGGTAGGTCACAAGCTCGGTGAGTTTGCTCCCACGAGAACTTTCAGAGGCCACGCAGGCAACAATAAGAAATAATGTTTAAAGGATTGACATTATGGGAAAGAGAAAAAGACTGATGGCCGAGCGCCTGAAAGAGGCCAAGAAGCAGACCGCTATCGCAAAACTTAACGACGTTCCTACCTCCCCGCAGAAAATGCGCCTGGTGGCAGACACCGTCCGCGGAGTGGAAGTAAACCACGCCCTGGATCTTCTGCACTATTCCAAGAGGGACGCTTCCGCATACCTTGAGAAACTCCTCAAGAGCGCCATCGCCAACTGGGAAGCCAAGAACCCGGAGCAGACCAAAGATTTGGAAGAGGGCAAGGTGATTGTCAAAACCATCATGGTAGACGAAGGCCGTACGCTCAAGCGCATCCGTCCCTGCCCGCAGGGCCGCGCCGGACGTATCCGCAAGCGTTCCAACCACGTTACCATCATCCTGGACACCAAAAAAGCAGTGGAGGAATAAACTATGGGACAGAAAACCAATCCAATCAGCAACCGTATCGGTATCACCCGTGGTTGGGACTCCAACTGGGTAGGCGGTAACTACGCCGAGAAGATTGCCGAAGACTACGAGATTCGCAAATACCTGGGAAGCCGCCTGGCCAAGGCCAGCCTCTCCCGCATCATCATCGAGCGCACCCTAAAGCTCATCACCGTCACCATCCACGCCGCCCGTCCGGGCGTGATCATCGGCAAAGGTGGTCAGGAAGTGGACAAACTGAAGGAAGAGCTCAAGAAGGTGACCAGCAAGGATGTTCAGATTAACATCTTCGAGGTAAAGCGCCCCGAGGTTGACGCCACCATCGTGGCCGATTCCATCGCCCGCCAAATCGAAGGTCGCGTGAGCTACCGCCGCGCCATCAAGATGGCCATCGCCACCGCCATGCGCGTGGGCGCCGAAGGCATCAAGGTCCAGATCAGCGGCCGCGTGGGCGGCGCCGAAATCGCCCGCTCCGAGATGTTCAAGGAAGGCCGCACCCCGCTGCACACCTTCCGTGCCGACATCGACTACGCCCTTGCCGTGGCTCACACCCAGATGGGTACCATGGGTATCAAGGTGTGGATTTGCAACGGTGAGAAGTACGGCAAGCAGGATTTGAGCCCCAACGCCGGCTTCGCCGCCAATTCCGCCGCCCCCGGCGCCGGTCGCCGTGAAGGCGGTCGTGACCGCGGAGAGCGTCGCGGTGGCCGTGGCGGCCGTCGCGGTGAAGGCCGCGGAGAGCGCCGATAAGCAAGCGATTACGCAATATTTTAGGAAAAGCGACCGGAATCGGCCGCTTTTTCTTATCTTTGTACTTTGGAAACAAACAACGAACTGTATGAAAAAGAATTTTTTGCTGCTGGCCGCCGTGGTGCTGGCCTGCATGGTTAGCTGCAAAGGCAAGACCGAAGAAGAGAAACTGGCCGAATTCAACGCTTGGAACCAGTCTTTCGTAGAGAATTACCGCGCCCGTCTGGTGGCTCTTCAGGACGACGCCCAGGCCGCCGA
>CADBHY010000041.1 GCA_902794615.1 uncultured Bacteroidia bacterium | reverse complement strand
GGTCATGGGCTCTTCGGAGCCGCCCTTCTCCAGGAAGGTTTCCCGGAAGGCCTTGGCCGTGGCGGGATTGAAGATGCCGTCGGCCACAAACTTCTCCCAGGCATCCACGGCCAGCACCTCGCTCCAGAGGTAGCCGTAGTAACCGGCGCTGTAGCCGCTGCCCATGATGTGGTTGAAGTAGGTGGTGCGATAACGCGGGATAATCTGGCCGATCAGGCCCATCTCATCGCACACCTTGGACTCGAAGTCACGCACGCTCTGGGCATCCGTGAAGGTGGAAAGCTCCTCCAGGGACAGCTCGTGCCACTTCATGTCCAGGATGGAAGCGGCGCAGAGCTCGCCGGTCATGAAGCCCTGGTTGAACTTGAGACTCTTCCGGATTTTCTCCACCAGGGAGGCCGGAATGGGCTCGCCGGTTTCCCAGTTGTTGGCGTAGTTCACCAGAATCTCCGGCACAAAGGCGAAGTTCTCGTTGAACTGGGAGAACATCTCCACAAAGTCGCGGGCCACGTTGGTGCCGCTCACCGTAACATAGTTGCACTGGCTCAGGAAGCCGTGCAGGGCGTGGCCGAACTCGTGGAAGGCCGTCTGCACATTGTCGATGGTAAGGAGGCTGGGCTTGGGCTCGGTAGGGTCGGTGCCGGGGGCCGGGAAGTTGCATACGTTCACAATCACGGGACGCACGCACGCCTTCTGCTCACGGAAATTGTTCATCCAGGCTCCGCCGCGCTTGGTGGGGCGCACATAGTAGTCACGGTAGAAGATGCCAATCAGGGAGCCGTCGGCATCGGTAATCTTGTAGGCGTGTACGCTGGGCTGGTACACTTCCACCTCGCCGGTCACTTCCTCGAAGTGCAGGCCGTAAATCTTCTCGGCGGCGGTGAATACGCCCTTCAGGACGCTGTCGGCCTGGAAATAGGGCTTGGTCTGGCTCTCGTCCAGGGCATATTTCTGCGCACGGAGCTTCTCGGCATAATAGCTCCAGTCCCAGGCCTTGATGGGATGACCGGCAATCTTTTCCATCTCCTTCACCTGGGCGTTGGCACTGCGGATGGCGGCATCCATGATGGGCTGCAGGAAGCCGTCCACGGTCTCGGGGGTGCCAGCCATCTTGTTGGAGAGCTGATAGCTGGCAAAGTTGGGATAACCCAGCAGGCGGGCCATCTCGGCCCTGAGGCGGAGGGTTTCCAGCACAATGGCGTTGTTGTCGTTTGCGTCGCCGTGGTTGCCGCGGGAAGAATAGGCCAGGAATACCTCCTTGCGCTTCTCTCGGTCTTCGCAGGAGCCCATGAAATCGTAATACTCGCTCACGGTGATACCGGTCTTCTCCTTGAAGGCGTTGTTCTCGGCCAAAAGATTCTGGCCGAACTTCTGGGAAAGGGTGGCCAGGCGGGTGTTGATTTCCGCAAAGCGCTTCTTGGCGTCTCCCTCAAGGCCTACGCCGTTTCTGATGAAGCTTTCGTAGATTTTCTTAACCACCATCTGCTGCTCGCGCGTGAGGCCCTCAGAAGCCTCGTAAACGGCCTTTACGCGGGCAAAGAGGTCCTCGTTCATCATAATCTCGTTGGAGGCGTCCGTGATGAGGGGCAGAACCTCTTCTTCGATGGCTTGCATCTCGGGCGTGGAATCGCTCTCGGATACATTGAAGAACACGCCCTGCACCTTGTCCAGGATGGGGCTGGCATTCTCATAGGCCAGGATGGTGTTCTCGAAGGTGGGCGCAGCGGGGTTCTTCACAATGGCCTCCACGTTGGCCTTCTGTTCTTCCAGACCGGCCTTGAAGGCGGGAAGGTACTGGTCTGCAGTAATCTTGGAGAAGGGTGCTGTCCCATAGGGGGTGTCCCACTCCTGAAGGAAAATGTTGTCAGGTGTCTGTTTGCAGGCTGTAAGCATGGCAAATGCAGCAAAAAAGATAATTAAACGTTTCATATCCTGTAGTATAAATTAAGCAGGTAATTCCATTTGGGAAGGTGGAAGCGGGTTTCCACCTCGCTGAGGCGTACCCGAAGGCCGGAAGAGAAGCCCAGGACGCCGCGGGGAAGTTTCCAGGAATAGCCGCCCTGGAAGTTCAGGGAGGCGGCCTTCAGGAAGTACAGGGCATCGGCCGATACGCTCGCCGCTCCCTTGTTCCAGGAAAAGCCGCCCGAAAAACGCTGGACGGGGCCCACCAGGGCCACTCCCTGCAGGGAGACGTTGGGGATGATGAAGACGGGCACTCGGAAGCCCAGTTCTGCGCCCGGCTTCACCTGCCCCCGCTTGGAAAGGAGGTAGCCGGTGGCACGCACATTGATGCCGTTGGAGCTGTAGCTCCAGTTCAGGTCGGCCGACCAGCGCGCTTTCTGCTCCGTGGGAAACTGGAACAGGCCCGCACTCATCCAGGCCTTGGAATTCTTCATCTGGTACTGCACTTCGGTCTTGCCCTGCCAGGTAAAGTGGTTTACGCCGCTCAGGCGCTGATAGCGCCCCTGCAGGGCTGCCCGGAAAGACCAGCGCTTCACCTGATATCGGCCTGCGAACCAAGTTTCGGCCCTGTGGCCGGCATTGCCGTTCAAGACCACTTGGAAGTCCGCCGCCCCGGAAAGGGTCCAGTGCCGGCCCACCGTGCTTTGGAAGCCGCCGGCGGCATGCAGGCGCTCATCTCCCCTGCCAAACTGCCCCAAGGCCGTAAAATAGGCGCTGATGCGCTTGGAAGGCTTGTAACTGTATTTGAGGAAGGCTATGGGCGCATGGGTGTGCAGATAAGCCACACTGAGCCTGCCGACCGAGTCCAACTGCTTGTCGGCCCCCACATAGGCCGATACGGCGTTTCCCCGCACCAGGCGGGAAAGGGCGGGCGTGTGATAGGCGGCATCGGCCGCTACAACCCAGCCGTCGGCCAGTTTGTCTCCGCTTGAGTAGGAGGCCTGGCCGCGGAAGTGGTACTGGGCATTGTTGGTGCTCAGGTTGGTGCGGAAGCCGCTCCGCAGCGAGGCGGCCGTCCCGTCCAGGCTGGAGGTGCCATACAGGCCGCCGAAGACGTCGTCCATGGCGGCTCCGTCCACCGTCTTGTTGGCTCGGAGAGCCTCCGAAAGGCCCGTCTGCCAGAGGGTCCGCTGATCCAGGTGTACTCCGGCCAGGTAATAGTCACGCTGTTCTCCGCGGACGTTTCGCTGCATGGGGAAGGAGGCCGCAGAGAGGTTCTTCACCACATCGGACGAGCCGTGGGACGCCTCCGGCTGTACGGCCGCCGTATGGGGAACGGACTGGAGCATCACGTTGAACACATCCTTGACGCGGCCCGCGCTCACATGCACCGAAACCCGGTTTTCCATGTATTCCGGGCTTTGGATAAGCAGGCTGTACTCCCCTGCCTCCACGCCGGTAAGGCGGAACGCCCCCTTTTTGTCAGACTTGGTCTCCGCCACGCTCCGGGCGCCCTTGTACAGGCGTACACGGGCGTTTTCCACGGGGTATCGGCCCACCCTGGAAAGCACCTTTCCCTTAACGCCGGTCTCCTGGGCCCACAAAAGGGTGGCCAGCAAAAGGCCGAGGACTGTCAGCAGCAGCTTTCTCACTTGCCAAGAAGGATGAAGGTGGGATAGTGGTCGGAATAACCGTCAATGAACTTGCCGTTGGAGAAGGTACGGTGCGGCAGGCCCTTGTACTGGCCGCTCTGCTGGGTCATGTAGGGCTTGGAATACACCGTTCCATAGTATTTCCCCTGCTTCTTGATTTTGAGGCCCTTGCCGTTCACCAGGGCGTCGCTCACCAAAATGCAGTCAAAGATATTGGGGTCTCCCCTGTAATAGAGGGAGCCGATTCCGTTGTCCAGCATCTGCCAGAAAGGGTTGAAAAAGTCTCCTTTTTTGACATCGGCCAGATTCCGGCGGCCATGGAGATAGCGGGACAGGGAGGCATCGGCCGGATTGTCGTTCATGTCTCCCATCACAACGCACTTGATGCCGGGGTACCTGCCCTGCATCTGCATGGCGTGCTGGTACACAATCTCCGCCGCGCGGGCCCGCAGGTCCTGGCCCTTGTCTCCCCTGCGGGAGGGGAAATGGCACACATAGAAGGCAAAATGCTCGCCGTCGATGATGCCGTGGGCCATGAGGACGTCGCGGGTGCGGAAATCCTCCTGCTCCTGCTTGTTGTAGGTGGTAATCTTGATGGAGGTGTTGAAATCGTAGGGAATGGCCTCGCTTTCCACCAGTTTCATGCGGGCGGGGTTGTACAGGAGGGCACAGTCTATGCCGCGGCGGTCCGGGCTCTCGAAATGCACAATCTTGTAGCCGGCCTTCACCAGCTCCGGCTGGGCGACGAGGTCTTCCACCACCTCGCGGTTCTCTACCTCGGCCAGGCCCAGCACCGTATGCCACACGCCGTTGTCCTGCCGCATGTCTGCAATCACGCGGGCCATGTTGTGCAGCTTGGAGGCGTATTTGTCCGGCGTCCACTCGTTGGCACCGTCCGGCAGGAACTCGTAGTCGTTCTTGCCCTGGTCATGGGTGGTATTGAACAGGTTCTCTACGTTGTAGAACCCGATGACGTGCTTGGCACCCTTCTTCTTGGCACAACCCTGCGGGGGCAGCAGCAGCATGACGGCCAGTACGGCCAGGATGGCTTTTTTCATACGCAACTTGTTTGTAATCATACAAAGATAGTGATTATTTTGCGTTTATCGCGTTTGCGGGGGCAAAAAGGGCCGATTCCACCCCCGTCACAAAGAAAAAACCAAACCCGGGGGCAAAAAGGCTGGTTTTTGCTCCCGGGTTCTCATATATGACGGAATCCTTATTTCAAGTTCCAGAAGGCGACGTTCTTGGGGTTCTCCGCCTTGATGGCTGCCGCTTTGTCGGCCGGAAGGTTGGCAAAGAACGTAAGTCCGGTCTTTTCTTCCAGCTCTTTCAGGGACATGGCGTAATTCTTGAAGTCTCCGCTGCTCACTTTCTCCACCGCCCCGTCGTGAATCACGTGGTCAAAATAGAAGCCCGCACCTATGTAGCTGCCCTTGCTCAAACGAAGGAGAGCCTTGTAATAGGCCTTGGGGATAGATGTCATCGTTCCATCATGGTCGCTGACCTTCTCACAGGAGGCATCGGCCACACAACCTGTAACAACGTAGAGGGTGTCCGTACTGTTGCTGGAAGAGCTCCAATCACGTACGGCATTCTCCAGATTGTCCCAGATACCGCCGTTGAACTTGGACTCCTGCGGAGTGACATTGGAGGTGTAGAAGGTTTGCATGTTCACCATGGCTCCGCCCAAACGGTCGGCCGAAGGAATCTGGTGCCCCCGGCTGAGGGTTATGCCGGAAGCATAAGTACTCCATTTGTAGCTCCCGCCTGAACTTACATTGGTGGTTTCCACAAAGGGGTCCTTCCGCCAGGCCTCATTGGTTTTGACAATCTTGTCGTATCGAGTTGTCCGGCTCTTGGTGAACTGGTCGTATAAGGGATAGGCAACCCAGTCAGAGACATGGCAGTCGGGGTTATAAGAGAAGGAATAGTTGCGCACCCTGTCAAAACGAAGGATGGCCGTATGGATATAGTAATTATCGGGATTCTTCACCTGGGGCAGTTCCATCCAGCCGGGAACACTCATGTACTGGTCTCCGGCATCGTCCGGGAGAACCTCCTGGGGGGTATAAGACACCGTGACATGCAGGATTTCCCAGGTAGGGGCAGACTCCGTCGTGCTTGTATATACAAAGGCAAACTTGATTTTCTTTCCCTTGTAGGCAGTCAAAGAAACATTGCCGGACTGGGCCAGCTCAAAATAGCTGTGGGCCGCCAACCACTTGGGGATGGGCAGGGAGGTCCAGTTGACGCCTCCGTCTTCAGACACCTTCACCGCAAAACTGTTCTTGGGTTCTCCGCTTTTGACAAAAGCGAAGGCATGGTCAAAGTACAGATTGGCATCTGTATAGTTGGTAAGGTCTATCTCCGGAGAGACAAGCCAGCTTTCGGCCGCATGGTTTGCTCCGCCGCTTCCTTCGGATGCCGATGCCTGAGCACCGTACTTGGCATTGTCGCCGCTCTCGTACTTCCAGATGGAACCGGAAAAACCACCCTTGTTTTTGTCTTGAACCGTAAAGGCGCCCAATCCCTTGGTAAAATCCTGGCTCAAAATAGTGGCCGGGGTATTGGCCTCCGGCATCTCCGCATTCCGCTCCTGCCTGATGGTAAGCACCTTGGAAACGGACGAACCGGACACGGTAAAGCTTACCTTTCCTTCACGGGCTTCTCCGGTGTTTTCCGCCACGCTCACCTCTACCTGAATGCCGGAGCCACCTGTTCCGGAGGTGGGCGAAACACTAATCCAGGACACATCGGCCGATGCAACCCAGGAAAGGCTTGAATTGAGACTGACTGACTGTTTTACGCCTTTTGCGGCAACGCTAAGCGGGTTCGACACACCGCTGAAGCTGATGGAAGGCGTAATGGGATTGTCTTTACTGCCACAGGCCACGGAGATGACTGCAGCGAGTAGTATCAGAAGGGTGACGGTCTTGATTTTCATCGTTTCGTGTGTTATTTACAAAGTACAAATATAGGAAAGTTTTTGCCATAAAAAAAGCGCGGCCCGGGAAGGGTCGCGCTAATTATAAGAGTAGATGGAATACTATTCTGCCTCAACGAATTTGTAAAGAGTGGGATACTCCCAACCTTCCACCCAAGAACCTTCCTTGATGAAACTGGACTCCTTGTATCCCCGGAAAATAGCGGAACCGTTATTGGGGTTCTTCATCAAATAGCGGGTATTGCCGCCAGCGTCCACTCCGGAAACCTTGATACCAGAACTAGTATACTCGAAATTCATAGGAGCCGCCTCGTCGGCAAAGGTGCACTGATTTCCATTGGTGGTGAACGTAAGGTACTTACCACCGGCCAACTTAACGCTATATCCACCCTCCATGGCAGCAACCGTAACAGCGGCAGCATTCACCGCATCGGAGGAGGCAATGACACCTTCCGAGATTGTCACGTCTGCCGTCTTGGCAAGATCTTTACCGGATGCTGTACCATTGGCTCCGTTGTCCCATACAATAAGATACGTTCCAGCCCAATTGGTCATAGCAGAAGTAACCGCCGAATAATTGCCCTTCGCTTCATCACCGGAGTCACCGCTTCCGCCTTTTTTGAGGCTCCAGAAAAAGCCGGTGCTCACCTGGGGAACGTCATTCTTCACTCCCTTGGGACCAAATACCGTAATCTCGTCACCTACCTCAATACCCAGAGTTGAAACCAGATTTTTGCGGTTGTCGCCCGTAGCGCCTACGCCAGGATAGCAGCCGTAAACATACAGGTCATTGGTACCATCGGTAATGGTCATGTTGCCGTATGTGGCATTGGCAATCTCCTTAATGGTTCCGCTGACACGGTAATAGGTATCGTTGGTACCGGCAAGGAATTCGGGAATGGTTACCTCGGTCACGGCGATATGGCTGTCGTACTGAGCCTTGGACATCTGGGCAGAGCCGCTGTGTTCGCCACGCTGGCCAACCAGGGTAACAATGTCTCCCTCCTTGAGGCCCAGTTTCTCGAAGTCGCCCTTGGCACCGATGCCATAGACATAAACCTCACCGCTGAAGTCCTTGAGGTTCACATTGCCATAACCGGCGTTGGCCACACTGGTGATAACGCCGGTAACCTTGTAAAGGGTAGTGCCCACGGCTGCGTCAAGGAACTCCTTCACGGTAGCTGCAATAATGGCGCCCTTCTGGGTGAAGGCCTGCTCGCAGGAGTAGGTGGTACCGTCAGCCTCAGTAGTGAAGGCTACGGAAACGCTGCGGTCTCCGCCTTCGTTGGCATCGGCAGCCAGCGTAACATAGTCGGAGCCAAAATCGTCAATGTGCAGCCAGCTCTTGGCCTCGGCGGGAATCTCCACGTGGAAGCCATTGCCCTTTGTCATGATGGAGACCTTGATGCTGCCGCCTTCCAGCGGGAACTCGGTAATACCTTCGCCCTCTTCCACATCCAGGAGTTCTACACCCTCAATGCCGATAAGGGACTTGGAGATAGACACCACATAGGCGGTCTTCTCGGCCGTTTCAGGCGTACCCTTATAGCTCATCAGCTGACCGGCAATGGTGAGCTCGTCACCAACGGCAAACTCATCGCCCTTGGTGAAGGCGCCGCCCTCCAACCACAAACCTCTATACACCTGAAGGACACCGTCGGCGCTATACTTACCGTCATCGGAAATCCAATAAGTAGCATTGCCATACTGGGTGCTGATATCCTGGATGCGGCATACAATACCCTTTACATAATAGGTGCCGCTCAAATTGTAGGTGCCGCCGTCACCCTTGTCAACCGCCTTGATGGCAGCCAAAGCCTGAGCCACAGAGATAATCTCAGGTTCCTTCTCTTCAGTAACCTGAAGGGCTTTAATCAGCTGAGTCTTGCCGGCGCAGACAATCTTGAAGCTGGCTTCGCGAGTAGACTCAGCAGCAGGAGCGGTAAACGTAACATTCACCTCACCGGCAGAACCGGATGCCGTGCTGGCGCTAACCCATTCGGGAAGTTCGCTGATGCTCCAGCTGTCGGTTGCCGTAACAGTAACGTTTACAGAACCGCCGGCGGCGGGGAAGGCAAGGTAAGAGGAGGAAACCTTTACCTCGTTCAGGAATTGATCGGCCTCTTTGGTGCAGCTCACGGCCAGAGCCAGAGTGGCAACGATGGAAGCAAAAATATACTTGAGTTTCATAAGATGTGCCGATTGAAATTAGTTGAACAGATATTTGATACCGATGGAAGCATACCAGCACTGGGCCAGCGTGTGGCTGGCGGTCCAGGTCTGGGTGCTGCCGGAAATGTAGGAAGGAGTGGAGAAGGTGGCATAACCCTTGTCGTCAACACCTTCGTATTTGAGAATCTTACCCTCGGTAATGGCGGGATTCATGTATTTGGCCACGCCCCAGCTGTTGTTGAACAGGTTCAGGAGGTTCTTCACATCCAGGCTGAGCTGCAGGGTGTTCTTGGTCTGGCCGATCTTCACGGTGAAGTCGTGCTTGTAGCTGAAGTCCAGACGGTGGATCCAGGGGCTGTACACGCTGTAAGCCTCGGCATACTGGCCCTGGTGCTTGGACAGGTAGCTGTCATTGTGCACATAGTCCATGAAGCGGTTCTGGTCATCGGCGGAAACAAAGCGGAATTCGCCGTTAGCAACCTGCTCGTCCGTAGGGATGAAGACGGAGTCATAGTTGTAGCCGTCTCGTAGATGAGGGAGAAGTGGTTGCCGCACTTGTCATGATGAGTAGCGGAAGCAACCACACGGTCCGGAGTCACATACTGGGAATTGTGCAGGCCGATGTAGTTGGGACCCATGGAGGTGGGCACATAGGTGAAGGCAGACTCGGCGGCAGAGCCGGGCATACCGGTGATTTCCTTGCTCACGGTGTGGGTGTAGGCGGCCATGAGGCTCAGGCTCTCGATGGGCTGCATGTTCACCGTCACATTGGCGCTCCAGCCATAACCCTTGGAGGTGTTCTCCAGGACGAAGGCCTTGGTGCCGGTACGGAAGTCTTCCGGATAGATGGGACGGTTGTCGGCGCCGTTGAAGCGGGCGAAGCCCCTGGCATCCTTCATGCTCCAGTCGGAGATGGATACGGCGTTAACGGTCTTGTTGAAGATACCCTCGGCCGTAATGCTGAAGGGGAAGGAAGTGGGGAAGGTATAGTCGATGGCGAGGGAGGTCTTCCACACCTGCGGCATGCGGAACTTGGGATCCACGCCGTTCACAGCGGAGGGAACGGTGCCCATGTCGGAAGAAACGGTGGTGGGATAGCCCAGGCCCTGGAGCTTGTTCAGGAGGGCGGAGAGCGTAGCCTTGCCCTCGGCGTCGGTCACCAGACCGCCGACAAAAGTATCCATGCTGAAGCCTTTGGCAGCGGCATTCTTGGCATTGATCTGGGCCTGATACTGCACCAGACCGCCGTTGGTGGGCATGTTGGTGAAGAACACCAGGGGCAGACGGCCCACGAACAGGCCGGTACCGCCACGCACCTTCAGACTGCGGTTGCCCAGCACGTCCCAGGTGAAACCTACGCGCGGGGAAGCGGTAATCTTGGCAGAGGGCCACTTACCGGTGTCGATATGGGTTTCCTGGTAGTTGTTGGCCTTGGGATAGTAACTCAGGGCCAGGATGGCGTTGTTGGTGAGCAGGTCTTTGTTGTTGAAGAACAGGCCGTCTAAACGCAGGCCGTAGGTGAGCTTGAAATTGTCGGTGGCGTTCCACTCGTCCTGGGCATAGATGCCGGCCTTGTAGAATTGTACGCGGGCGGCGGGATTCGTTTCACCATCATAACCATAAGTGAGGCAGACAACCTCAGGAGCGGCTTTGTTAAGGAAGTCGTCCAGGGTTCTGTAACGATAGTAACCGGTACCGTTACGCATATAGGCGTTGTCGGCCATCTGGTACTCGAAGTTGATACCTCCGGTAATCTTGTGCTTGCCCAGGTACCAGGTGAGGTCGTCCTTTACGTTGGCAACGGTATTGTGCACGGCGTTGTTCCAGGTAAAGAGCTCGTAACCCAGGGCCATGTAGTTGTCACCGGCTCCGTCCTGAATGTCAATGAAGGGGAACTCGGAGGAGTTGGTTCCCCGGATGTCGTCCAGCTTGGAGAAGGTGGCCAGGAACTGGTTGGACAGGTTGTCCGTAAGGCGGCTGTTCAAATCCAGGGACCAGGTGTTCACCAGGTTTCTCATGGAATACATGGAGTTGGCAAAGGACATGGAGTTCTTGGAAATACGGCCACTGGATGCGCGGGTACCACCGTCCATGGAAGTGGCGTTGGGGTTGTTCCAGACGTTGTTCAGCGTATAGTTGTAACGGAGGGCCAGGTGATGCTTGTTGGTGATATTCCAGTCCAGACGGGCCAGAATCTTGTAGTTGCTCTCGTTGGCGGGGAAGTCCGTCCAGGAACCGGTGTCGTAGCCATACTCGTTCTTCACAAAATTGGAAACCTTCTCAAGGTCGGAAAGTTTGGTGCGGGAGATGTAGTTGTCGGGGTCGGAAACACCGTCCACGGAGCCTCTCCAGCGGTTCACGACAGTAGGCTTCTTGGTCATTTCACCGCTCACGAAGAAGAAGAGCTTGTTCTTCACGATGGGGCCGCCGAAGGTGAGACCGTAGGTGGTGGTGCGGTCCTTGGCGCGGGCGCCGGGAATCTGCTCACCGTCCACGGCGTCGCCCTGCATGTTCTCGTTCTTATGATAGATGTAGGCCGTACCCTTGAAAGTGTTGGTACCGGACTTGGTGATGGCGTTCACGCCGCCGCCGATGAAGTTGGTCTGGCGCACGTCGTAAGGGGAAATCACAACCTGGAGTTCCTCGATGGCGTCGATGGAGACGGGGTTGCCGCCGCCAGGGAGGTTGGAGGACAGGCCGAAGTTGTTGTTGAAGTCGGCACCGTCAACGGTGAAGTTGGCAAGGCGGCCGTCGGAACCGGCGAAGCTCATGCCGTTACCGCCGTAAGGGGAAAGGCGGGTGACATCCGTGATGCTGCGGCTCACCGTAGGCAGGGAGGTAATCTGGGCGCTGCCGATATTGGTGACGGCACCCGTGCGCTCCTGGGCGGCGAACTTGGAGGCGGCGTCGGCCACCACCACCGTAGCCTCGAGGAATTCGGAGGACTCGGCAATCTTGGCGTTCAGGCTGAAGGTTTCGGCCAGCTGGAGGGTGATTCCCGTGTAAGTGGTCTCCTGATAACCGAGGCAGGAGAAATCCACCTTGTAGGGACCGCCGGTACGCATACCCTGGATGGTATAACGGCCGTCGGCATTGGTAACTGCGCCATAGACGGTACCGGAGGGCTCGTGCATGGCCATCACGGCAGCGCCGATGACAGGTTCGCCGCTCTGGTCCACCACGCGGCCGGAAAGGGAGGAGGTGGTCACCTGAGCATAGGCGACAGTGCCCGCAATCAACGTAGTGAAAGCGAGCAGAAGGCTTTTAAAAGCTTTTTTCATAAAGGTTTTGATAAGAATAAATATTGATACTAAACAGTATTTCGCCAACCAAATCCGTCGCAAAGATACGACAATTTTCAGACAATAAAAAGGGATTTTCCGGAGGAAATACAACAAGAATGGAGCACCCTTTTTACAGCGTGCTCCAATGGCGTTTTTCCCGAAAAAAATTTTTTACAGGCCGAACGCAGCCTTCACCTCCGGCACACTGTCCAGGAGTTCCCAGCCAAAGAACTGGACAATGCGCTCGCAGCCCTGCACCTTCACCATCTTGGTGTAGGGCTTGCGGCCCATGTGGCCATAGGCGGCCGTGGGGCTGTAGATGGGGTTCTTGAGGCCGAAGCGGCGGATGATGGCGGCGGGGCGCAGGTCGAAGATTTCCTGCACCTTGGCGGCAATCTCTCCGTCGGAGAGGCCCTGGGCAGCCGTTCCGTAAGTGTCCACGAACACGCTCACGGGCCTGGCCACGCCGATGGCATAGGCCAGCTGCACCAGACATTCGGAGGCCACGCCGGCGGCCACCAGGTTCTTGGCAATGTAGCGGGCGGCATAGGCGGCGCTGCGGTCCACCTTGGAAGGGTCCTTCCCGGAGAAGGCGCCGCCGCCGTGGGCACCCTTGCCGCCATAAGTGTCCACTATAATCTTACGGCCGGTAAGACCGGTATCCCCGTGCGGGCCGCCAATCACGAACTTGCCCGTGGGGTTCACATGCAGGATGAAGCTGTGGATAAGGGCGGCCGTCTCCTGAGGCAGGGAGGCCTTCAGGCGGGGAATCACAATCTTCTCCACGTCAAAGCGGATTTTGCCCTGCATGGCCTCGTCCACCTTGGCCTGGCCGAACTGCTTCACGGCGTCTTCATAAGACATCTTCCCCAGGCTCGCGGGCACAAATTCGTCGTGCTGGGTGCTCAGGACAATGGTATGCACTTTCACGGGCCGATGGGTTTCCCCGTCATATTCAATGGTGAACTGGCTCTTGGCGTCCGGACGCAGGTAGGGCATCAGTTCCAGCTCGTTGTGGCGGATATCGGCCAGCACTTCCAGGAGCTTGTGGCTCAGGTAGAGCGGAAGGGGCATGTAGTCCTCGGTGTCGCGGCAGGCATAGCCGAACATCATGCCCTGGTCTCCGGCACCCTGCTCCTCCTCCGTGGCGCGCTCCACGCCCCGGTTGATATCGGCCGACTGCTCATGCAGGGCGCTCAGGACGCCGCAGGAAGAGGCGTCGAACATATAATCGGCCTTGGTGTAGCCGATACGGCGGATGGTGCTGCGCACCGTATTCTGGATATCTACGTAGGCCTCGGACTTAACCTCGCCCATCACCACCACCATGCCGGTGGAGCAGAAGCTCTCGCAGGCCACCTTGGATTCGGGGTCCTGACGCAGGAACTCGTCCAGGATGGCGTCGGAAATCTGGTCGGCCACCTTGTCGGGATGGCCCTCGCTTACAGACTCGGATGTGAACAAATAATTCTTCATGGTATAAAAAAATTAGCCCCGGGCATGTATGCGGAGGCTAAAAACACAAAACACTGATATGAAATGTAATTTTAGCATTTTTTAACGTGGTTGCAAGCAGCCAAATCTATCCACATACCCCAAACGGGACGGCAAAGGTAGCATATATTTTTGAATCCGCCAAAAAAATGTGTTAACTTTGCATTCCTATGCCCAAAGCCAAAAGCAGCATACAAATCAAGAACCGCCGGGCCTCGTTTGACTACGAGTTCCTGGAAACCTATACCGCCGGCATCCAGCTGGTGGGAACGGAAATCAAGAGCATCCGGGCGGGCAAATGCTCCCTGCAGGACGCCTACTGCTTCTTCGTGGGCGGAGAACTCTTCGTGCGGGGCATGAACATTGCCCAGTACCACTGGGGCAGCTGGGGCCAGCATGAGCCCGTGCGGGACCGCCGTCTCCTGCTCAATCGCAAGGAACTGAGGCATCTCTTTCAGGCCGACAAGCAAAAAGGCCTCACCATCGTGGCCGTGAAGCTGTTTATAGCCGACAACGGCTACGCCAAGCTGGTGATTGCCCTGGCCAAAGGCAAGAAGGAGTACGACAAACGCCAGAGCATCAAGGAAAAAGACATCCGCCGGGAGCTAGACCGTTCCGGGTACTAGCGTGAATCAAGTGACTTTGGAGCGAAGCGACGGGAGGGGTTTGGGGAGTCCTCTCACCAATAAGTCGAAGACTTTTTGGACGTCAGTCCATCGACTGGCCCGTTTTGGCGGCCATGAAGCGCATGCGCGCATAGTCCTCCGGACTCAGGGAAGCGAAGAAATAGTCGATGGGGTCTTTCACCTCCCCCTTATACCTTACTTCAAAATGCAGATGGGGCGCCGCCACGGAGGTGGAAATACCCACCGTGCCCACTTCCTGGCCCTGCCTCACGCTGCGGCCCTGCACCACGGAAATGTCTCCCAGCAGGCTGTATTTGGTCTCGTATCCGTTGCCGTGGTCTATGGTGACCTCGTTCCCCAGGCCCTTGCGGGAGCGCACCACATGGGACACCTTGCCCGCCGCCGCCGCATACACCTTGGCCCCCTGCGGCGCCACCAGGTCCAGCCCTTCGTGCCGGACGGTCAGGTCATAGACCGGATTGTGCTTCATGCCGATGGACGCGCCCACCTGCACATAGGACATGTTCCGGAGCGGCAGGGACAGCGGCGGAACGCTGTCGGCCTTTTCCTGGAGCGCACGGAAAATCTCATCGAAACGGGCGTCTATCCGGGCAGCCAGCAGCATCAGGCTGTCAGACTGCTCCGAGGCCGTTTTCACATAATAACGCTCCGGCAGGGCCTCCGAGTCTTCCTTCTCAGCCCGATAGCCTCCGATATCCTCCAAAGAGGGCGGCGGGGTGTCAAAGAGCGTCCGGTAGATGGTGTCGTCCTTCTCCAGAAGGCCGTCCAGCACGTCCCCGATAAGCTCCGTCTTGGCCACCATGGCCCCGTACATATTGCTGTACAGGCGGTTTTCTTTCTGGAGACGCTTCTCCTCCGAGGTAGAGAACAGCAGCGCAAAGATGACATACAGAAAGATGGCGGCCGATACCGAAGCCACCGTATAGCGGAAAAAGGCCATCACCAGGCGCTTTCCCTTGCTGGGTTTTTTCTTCGCTGCCATCAGTTCTGCGGTTTTTTGACCAGGGCGGCGTAGTCGGCCGCAGGAATGGTCAGGTCCATGTATAAAGCCGGATTCACGTATTCCTTGCGGTAAATCACCTCATAGTGCAGGTGCGGCCCGGACACCAGGCCGCTGCGCCCTGTCAGGCCCAGGCAGTCTCCGCGGAAAACCCGCTGGCCCAAGGTCACATCCATGCGGGACATGTGGGCGTATCGGGTTTTGTAACCGAAGCCGTGGTCTATCTCCACATGGATGCCGTAGCCGGTACGATCCCGGACCGCCTTCACCACCACGCCGTCGCCGGTGGCGTAAATGGGGTTGCCGGGCGGGCAGGCGAAGTCCATTCCGGTGTGTCGCTTGCCATATCCCAAAACAGGGTGAATGCGGTAACCGAAGCCGCTGGAAAGCCGATAGGTGGACGGATCCGTGTTCAGCGGCGGAATGGCCGGAATGTGGGAGGCCATGTCGCCGGCCGTCCGCTGGAGGATAGAGACATCGTCAAAAGACTTGGACTGGATGAACACGCGCTTTTCCAGCTGGTCCAGGCGGCGTACAATCTGCTTCACGGCCGTTCCTTCCAAGTTGGCGTAGCGCTTGCCCCCGCCCAGGCCGGAACGGCGGACGGCCTGGGGAATCTCGTCCAGGCCATAGACGGACCGATAGACCCGGTCGTCCCTTTCTTCCATCATGCCCAGCAGCTCCTCGTAGCGGTCCAGCTGCCGGGACATCCGGTCTATCCGGGTGTTCCATTCTGCATTCTGACGCCGCAGGATGGCGGTTTTGGGTAAATCCTGATAGGTTCCCCCCACCCGCAGCCACATGAAAAGAAGGAAAAGGACAAGGCCGGCCGTGGCCACCAGCGCCACCTGCCAGCCGTAGATACGGGTCTCCTCCTGGACATCTACGGTGAGTGTCTCCGGATTCAGTACATATTTCTTCCTTCCCTTGGCCATAAAACTTGCATGGAGTCTGCAAAGGTAGCAATTTTTATGCCCGCCACAAGGATATTCGTGGAATTTTGCGTACTTTTGCAGGCTCAAAACATATATATATGACATCCAAGGAAATCCGCCAGAAATATCTGGACTTCTTCGCCTCCAAGGGCCACACCGTGGTTCCCAGCGCTCCCATGGTGATTAAGAACGACCCTACGCTCATGTTCACCAATGCGGGCATGAACCAGTTCAAAGACATCTTCCTGGGCAACGCAGCCCCCAAATACCCCCGTGCTACCGACAGCCAGAAGTGCCTCCGCGTGAGCGGCAAGCACAACGACCTGGAGGCCGTGGGCCACGACGGCCGCCACCACACCATGTTCGAGATGCTGGGCAACTGGAGTTTCGGAGACTATTTCAAGACCGAGGCCATCGACTGGGCCTGGGAACTGCTCACCGAAGTATATAAGATAGACAAGACCAAACTCTACGCCACCGTGTTTGAAGGCTCGGACGAAGACGGAACGCAGCTGGACACCGAAGCCCAGGCCGCCTGGCTCAAACACCTGCCGGCAGACCACGTGCTCACCGGCAACAAGCACGACAACTTCTGGGAAATGGGTGACACCGGTCCCTGCGGCCCCTGCTCCGAGATTCATATAGACCTGCGCCCCGACGAGGAAATTGCCAAGGTTCCCGGCCGCGAGCTGGTGAATACGGACAACGACGATGTGATTGAAATCTGGAACCTGGTGTTCATGCAGTATGAGCGCAAGGCCGACGGCCATCTGGAGCCCCTTCCGGCCAAGAATATCGACACCGGCATGGGCTTCGAGCGCCTGTGCATGATTCTTCAGAACAAGAAGAGCAACTACGAGACCGATGTCTTCTCCGGCCTCATCGGCAAGGTGGAAGAATTCTCCGGTCACAAATACGCCGAGGGCGGCAACGTGCAGGTGGCCATGCGCGTGATTGCCGACCACATCCGCGCCATCGCCTTCTCCATTGCCGACGGCCAGCTGCCCTCCAACGTGAAGGCCGGCTACGTGATTCGCCGCATCCTGCGCCGCGCCGTGCGTTACGGCTACACCTTCCTGGGCTTCACCGAGCCCTTCCTCACCCGGCTCATCCCCCAGCTGGTGGCCGACATGGGCGAGGCCTATCCGGAACTGAAGGCCCAGGAGAAACTGATAGAAAACGTGATACGGGAAGAAGAAAACGCCTTCCTGCGCACCCTGGACCGCGGTATCCGCATGCTGGAAGACAACATGGCCAAGAACGCCGAGAGCAAAGTGGTCTCCGGAACGGACGCTTTTGTGCTGTACGACACCTACGGCTTCCCTATCGACCTTACGGAGCTTATCGCCTCCGAAAAGGGCTACAGCGTTGACCTGAAAGGCTTTGACGTGGAGCTCCAGAAGCAGAAGGAACGCGCCCGCAACGCCACCGCCAACGAGTTCGGAGACTGGACGCTGTTTGCCGACGGCGACGAAGTGGTCTTCGAGGGCTATGACACCCTTCAGGTGGAAGGCGCCCGGCTCCTGAAGCAGCGCACCGTCAAGCAGAAGAACAAGGAATACTTCCAGCTGGTCTTCGACCGCACGCCCTTCTATGCCGAGATGGGCGGCCAGGTGGGAGACTCCGGCTATATCCAAGGGGCCGACGGCGAGCGCATCAACATCCTGAACACCGTGAAGGAGAACAACCTGAGCATCCATCTGGCGGAAAAGCTTCCGCAGAACGGTGAGCAGACCTTCACCCTGGCGGTGGACGGCGAGCGCCGCCAGCGCATCATGAACAACCACACGGCCACCCACCTGCTGCACCAGGCCCTCCGCGAGATTCTGGGCACCCATGTGGAGCAGAAGGGTTCCTTCGTGGGCCCGGACTACTTCCGCTTTGACTTCTCCCACTTCCAGAAGGTGACGGACGAGGAACTCCGCGCCGTAGAGAACCGCGTGAACCAGCTCATCCGGGCCGATGAACCCCTCTGCGAAAAGCGCGACGCCACCATGGAGGAAGCCCGCAGCATGGGCGCCATGGCCCTGTTCGGAGAAAAATACGGAGACGTGGTGCGGGTGGTCCGCTTCGGAGACTCCATCGAGCTCTGCGGCGGTACGCACACACGTTCCACCGGCACCATCGGCCTGTTCAAAGTGCGGGCCGAGAGCGCCGTGGCCGCCGGCGTCCGCCGTATCGAGGCCATTACCGGCGCCGCCGCCGAAGAGGCCATCCAGGCGGTGGAAGACATGCTCAAGACGGTCAGGGGCCTCTTCAACAACGTTCCCGACCTTACCGGCGCCATCGAAAAAATGCTCTCCGAGAATACCGACGCCCGCAAACAGCTGGAAGCCATCGCCATGGAAAAGGCCGAGGCCCTGGCCGAAAAGCTCTATGCCCAGGCCGAAGAAATGAACGGCATCCGCGTCGTCCGCTTCGACACGTCCATAGACCCGGCCCTGGCCCGCAACATGGCCCTGATTTTGCAGAAAAAAGCCCGGAACCTGGTGGTAGCCTGCGCCTTTGCCTTCGATGGCAAGCCCAACCTGGTGCTGATGTACTCGGCCGACCTGGTTGAAAAGGGCAAGAATGCCGGCAAGGACATCCGCGAAGCCGCCAAGTTCATCCAGGGCGGCGGCGGCGGACAGCCCGGCCTGGCTACGGCCGGCGGACGCCTTGTAGAAGGCCTGCCCCAGGCCCTGGACAAAATGGTGGAAGTTGCTATTGCGTGAAAAAACTTGACCAGTATTTAGTCAAATCGTTCGCGGGACCGTTTCTGGCGATCCTGGCGATTGTGGTCTTCATACTGGTCATGCAGTTCCTCTGGGTATATATTGACGAGCTGGTGGGCAAGGGCCTGGAATTCAAGGTAATCCTGGAATTCCTGATGTGGGGCAGCGGCACGGTGCTGCCGCTGGCCATTCCCCTGGCCACCCTCCTGAGCTCCATGATGACGCTCGGAGACCTGGGAGAGAAGTTCGAGCTCACGGCCATGAAGGCCTCCGGCATCTCCCTGGCCCGCGTGCTTCTTCCCATGACCATCGTCTGCGGCTTCATCTGTGTGGTGGCCTTCTTCGTGGGAGACCGGCTGGTCCCCTACTCCATCAACCAGATTTACACCATGCGGGACGATATCGGCCGTACCAAGAGCGAAATCAAAATCCCCACCGGAACCTTCTACGACGGCATCGAAGGCTATATCCTGCGGATAGATTCCCGCGACAAGGAAACGGGAATGATGCACGGCATCCAGGTGTATGACCATTCGGCCGGCAAGGGCAATACCCGCCTCACGGTGGCCGACAGCGGCATCATCCGCATGTCCAAGGCCAAGGACTACCTCACCTTCTCCTTATATAACGGCGTAAACTACCAGGAGGAAAACTCCCGCAAGTACCGCGACACCACCCTGGCCTTGCAGCGGGTGGCCTTCCAGACACAGGAACTGGTGATTCCGCTGGAGAATTACGCCTACCACCAGTCTGACAGCGCCCGCTACGGAGAACAGGTGCGTTCCATGAACCTGAAATCCCTCCGGCACGGGCACGACTCCCTCCAGGCCCTGGTGGACAAGGGAACGAAGCGGCATGTGGAAGACTTCCTGCGGCAAAACATCCTGGACAGGCGCAAACAGCTGGACAGCTCCTGGCGCAGCGTATCCTCCACCGTGATGGAGCCGCACCCGGACGGCCCCTGGAAGAGCATCAGCGACAAAAAAAGAGCCTACGACAATGCCGCCTCCAATGCCCGGCAGTACCAGAGCGTCGCCCAGAGCCAGATTATGGATTCGGCCGACTATACCCGCCTGATTTACCGCACGGACGTGGAAATCTGGAAGAAGTTCGCCCAGGCCTTTGCCTGCATGCTGCTCTTTTTCATCGGCGCCCCCATCGGGGCCCTGCTCAAGAAGGGCGGCCTGGGTACACCCGCCATCTTCTCCATGCTGTTCTTCGTGCTATACTGGGTGATTGACATCATCGGGGAGCGGCTGGCCAACAACGGACAGACCAGCGCCTTTGTGGGAAAATTCATATCGGCCTTTGTCCTGGGCCCGCTGGGAGGCTTCCTGACGGTGAAGGCCATCCAGGACGCCAGCCTGCTGCACATAAATTTGGTGAAGAGCTGGTACAGGAAATTCAAGAGTAAAATTATTCGTATGTTCAGACAGACTCGGATTGTATATATGGGAACGCCGGAATTCTCCGTGGGACCGCTCAAGGCCCTGAGGAAAGCCGGTTTCAATGTGGTGGGCGTTGTAACCGCCCCGGACAAGCCCTCCGGCCGCGGGCTCAAGCTGAGCGAGAGCGCCGTCAAGAAATACGCGGTGGCGGAAGGCCTGCCCCTGATGCAGCCGGAAAAGCTCAAGGACCCGCAGTTCCTCAGCGAGCTGGCCGCCCTGAAGGCCGATTTGTTTGTGGTGGTGGGCTTCCGCATGCTGCCCGAAGCGGTATGGAAAATGCCCAAGCTGGGCACCTTCAACCTGCACGCCGCCCTGCTGCCGCAGTACCGCGGGGCCGCTCCCATCAACTGGGCGGTGATTAACGGGGAGAACATCTCCGGCGTAACCACCTTCATGATAGACCAGAAGATAGACACGGGCGGCATCATCCTGCGTTCCGAGTGCCGGGTGGAACCCACGGACACGGCCGGAGACCTTCACGACAAGCTGATGGAGCTGGGCTCCACGCTGGTGGTGGAAACGGTGGAAGGCATCATCCAGAAGAACGTGGAACTGCGCGTGCAGCGCAGCTTCATCCAGGGCTCCGAACTCCTCAAGCCCGCCCCCAAACTCACCCGCGAGCTCCAGCACATCGACTGGAACGACACGTCCAAGCACGTGTACAACCTTATCCGCGGCCTCTCCCCCTTCCCCTGCGCCTTTACGGAGCTTTGCCATGCAGGGCGGAGCGAAGAAGCTCCCGTCCAGCTCAAAATCTTCTTCGGGGAAATCCGGACCGACCTTCATGCCGCCCCCGGAACGGTTCTGAGCGACGGCAAAACCTACTTTGCCATTGCCACGCAGGACGGTGCCATCGCCATCAAGGACCTGCAGCTGAGCGGCAAGAAGCGCATGGACGTGCGCAGCTTCCTGCTGGGTTTCCGCAATCCCACGGAATATACCACCACGCAGGGCACTTCCAAGGCCGAGGTGGCCAAAGC
>CADBHY010000040.1 GCA_902794615.1 uncultured Bacteroidia bacterium | reverse complement strand
GCCGACATTTCCGTCAAGAAGGTCGTTCACGCCCTTCTCTACCTTGTTGGAAATGTTTTGCTCTGCGGCTTCCTTAGCCCTGTCCTTGAGCCTGTCAAGGAAACTCTGCGCATTTGCGGCAAAGCAAGATGCCAGCAACGCGACGATTGAAATAGCAAAAAATCTTTTCATGGCATTATAGGATATTGTTCACGATTGCTTTCCTGACGACCTCGGCGGAAGTGGTCGCAGAAAACTTGACCAGAAGCTGCTTGCGGTACCACTTCACGGTTTCCGGGCTCAGCCCCAGGTCTGCCGCAATCTGCGGAGTGGTCCGGCCGATGGCAACTTCCTGCAGGATGGACATTTCCCGCCGGGTCAGTTTGATGTTATTTTCAGTGGTTTCGCCCATTTGTGGTTTTTGTTTTTGCAAATTTCGTCTATTTCAACGTCTTAAACACCACCCTTTCGGGTGGCGTACTCCACTCTAAAGGGTTGAAAATGGTTGGTTTTTATTTACTATCTTTGTCGATATGAGAAGAATCGGCATAATATTGCTGCTGACAGTTTTGTCGGGTATGCAGGTTTTCGCGTACAACGACTATCGCGGCCATAACCTGGATTCACTTGAGCGCACCGTTGCACGCTGGACTCCGGATGCGATTGACAAGGCCTCTGACACAGACCTGGTGACCCTTAACCGGGCCTACCGGGACCTCATGCTCGGCTACAGTGCCTTGAATAGCGAGAAATGCGTGTTCTATGCACGCAAGGCGCTTTCCATCTCTGAACCCAGGGGCTGGGAGGAGGCCAATGCCGATGCCTGCCGCTATATCGGCCAGTGCTTCTGGGCCGAAGAGCAGTACGATAGTTCGCTCTTCTATTACCGGAAGGCGCTTTCTGCCGTGGAGAGGATGGCAGGCGGTGCTACATCTCCCACTAATCCGGAAGGTTATTCGGAGAGGGATGTTGACGACACTCGGTCGGCCCTTTACGGAGCCATCGGCAATCTTTACAATATGATGGATTCCATCCCGCAGGCCATGCAGTGGTATGGGAAGGCCGGTGCCATTTTCGACAGATATGGATGGCGGCAGAGCAATGCCATCCTCTTTTATAACATCGGCGAAACCTGGGTGGAGCAGGGGAGTCTGCGGAAGGCGGCTCAGGCTTATGAGAAGGCCCTGGGCTACGCGGAGGGCGATTCCCTCATGGTGGCCATGGCGCAGAAAGGCCTCGGGCGTGTGTATATGGAAGAGGGAAAGACCTGGAAAGCTCTCAGGTATCTGCATCAGGCCGATGCGTATTTTTCGGCCCACGACAAGGAAGAACTGACTTTTACAAAGGAAAACTACGAGTATATTTCCCAGGCGCTGATGCAGGAGCGGAATATCCTCATCGGGCTGATAGCAGGGCTAATACTCTTGATTGTGCTTTCCGCCGGCATGTTCATGCTTATTAAGAAGCTTCGCCTCAGTAAAAAAGAGCAGGCCGAAACTGCTGCCATCATGGAAGAAACGCTGCGGGAAATCAAACCGGCCGGGGCAGGGGATATCCAACTATCGGCCCGGGAAAAAGAAATCCTTGACCTTCTGACGAAGGGCTACACTACGCCGCAAATTGCCGATGGCCTGGGCCTAAGCCCGGAAACAGTCAAATGGTACAGGAAGAAACTCCTCGTCAAGTTTGACGTTGCCAACACGGCCGAGCTTACCTCAACAGTCAAGGATATGGGGCTGATATAGATGTGCCAAAAAACGCCTCTAACGCTTATACCATGTCATTCGAATGGACCCATAGCGTCAGGTGAGCAACACGGCTGTTTTTAAGCCACAAAAAACGCACAACTTCTTGCCCATTATGCGTAAAAGTTGTACGTAAATTTGTAAATAGCTGATTTTCAGCTTGTTATGTGGTGCTGGGAAGAATCGAACTGCCGACACATGGATTTTCAGTCCATTGCTCTACCATCTGAGCTACAGCACCATCGTTTGGGAATGCAAAGGTAAGTCTTTTTTTGGAATTTGCAAACTTTTTGCAAAAGTTTTATGCAGAAAGATGCTCCACCAGGATTTTGATGCCGATTCCAAGCAGGATAATGCCTCCCAGGAGCTCCGGACGCATTTTCCGGTTGACGACATCTCCGAAACGGACGCCGACGCAGAAGCCGCAAAGGCTGAGGAGGAAGGACACCAGGCCTATCAGAAGCAGGGGAGAGCCGAGCTGGGAAAGGGTGTTGTACCCTGTACAGGCATAGGTGATGCCGACGGCCAGGGCGTCGATGCTGGTGGCAAGCGCCAGGATGAGCTGGGTTTTCAGAAGCCGGGGGTTGACGGACTTGTCTTCTTCCTGCTTGAAGGAATCGGCAATCATTTTTCCGCCGATGAAGGCCAGCATGCCGAAGGCAATCCAGTGGTCCACCGCCTGGAGATAAGCGCTGAATCGGCTTGTCAGAAACCAGCCGATCAGGGGCATCAGAGCCTGGAACAGGCCGAAGAAGAAGGCCAGGGACAGCATGGTGCGGCCTTCGTACTTGCGGACAACAACCCCGCACACCACAGACACGGCAAAGCAGTCCATGGCCAAGGCAAAAGCGATAAGAAGTGAATCCAACATATTCTACATGTAAAGATACCTCATTTTTTAGGATAATCCAATTAAATTTGCGAAATTTGAAAGATTGAACCGCATAGAGGAAATGAACGCCAAAGACTATACGAAAAAGTGGAAAATCCTGTCCACGGAATACTTGATTCGCCGGCCCTGGCTCACGGCCAGAAGGGATAAGGTGCAATTGCCGGACGGCCGCGTAAATCCCGAATACTATGTAGTGGAATACCCGGACTGGGTGAATGTGATTGCCATAACCACAGAAGGCAAGTTTGTGATGGAGAGGCAGTATCGGCATGCCGTGGGCATGACATGCTACGAGCTGCCCTGCGGGGTGATGGAAGCCGGAGAAACGCCCTTGGAGGCCGCCAAAAGGGAGCTGATGGAAGAAACGGGCTACGGAAAAGGGGAGTGGCAGGAGATTATGGAGATTACGCCCAACCCCAGTTCCATGTCCAATTTCACGCACTGCTTCCTGGCGAAAGGCGTGGAAAAGATTGCCCGGCCGCATTTGGACGCCACGGAAGAACTGGAAGTATATCTGCTGGAAGAGCAGGAGGTGAAAAAACTGCTCCAGGATAACCAGCTCATCCAGTCCCTAATGATTTCTCCCCTCCTTAAATACTTTTCCGGACTATGATGGACGCATTTCTGAAAGCCGTAAAGGGCATCCTGCCCAAGGACCGCATTTATACGGACGAACTCCGCACCCTGGCCTGGGGGGCCGATGCCAGCGAATACAAACTGAAGCCCCAGGTGGTCCTGCGGGCGGCCGATGAGAACGAAGTCTCCCGGATTCTGGCCTTGGCGCATGGAATGGGCCTGCCGGTGACTTTCCGCGCAGCCGGAACCTCCCTTTCGGGGCAGGCCATCACGGACAACATCCTGGTAGTAGCCGGCAAACACTGGGAGAAATGGGAATACCACGACGACACCACCGTCACGCTGCAGCCCGGAATTGTGGGGGCCAGGGTGAACCAGCACCTGGCACCCTTCGGCCGGCACTTCGGCCCGGATCCGGCCTCGATAGGCAGCTGCATGGTGGGCGGAATAGTGGCCAACAACGCTTCCGGCATGAGCTGCGGCACCCACGCCAATTCGGACAAAATGCTGGTGAGTGCCCGCCTGGTTCTGGCCGACGGTACCGTCCTGGATACCGCTTCCAAAGACTCCCGGGAGGCCTTCCTGAAGGTGCATCCGGAGATTGTTGAAGGACTGAAAAAGCTCCGGGAAGAGGTCATGGCCAACGAAAAATTGGCAGAACGCATCCGCTATAAATACAGCATCAAGAACGTGACCGGCCTTAATCTGAGGCCCCTTGTGGCATACGAAGACCCCTTCGAGATGCTGGCCCACCTGATGGTGGGCTCCGAAGGAACGCTGGCATTCCTCTCCGAAGTGAGCATGAAAACCCTTCCCATCGCCCCGTACAAGGCCAGCGCCATGATTTATTTCCCGGACATGGTAACGGCCGCCAAGGCCGTGGTGGCCATGAAGGGAGCACAGGTATCGGCCGCCGAACTCTTGGACAAGCGGAGCCTGGCTTCCGTGAACGACCCGCATCTGAAGGCCGATGTTCCGGACCTCACGGCCGTGCTGACGGAAACGCAGGCAGAATCACCGGAAGCACTGCATGAGCAGATAGAGGCCATCGTCAATATACTCAATCCCTTCCAGGTGGAGGTAAACTTCTCTTCGGACCCGACCGAAGTGGCACAGTACTGGGCCATCCGCGCAGGTATCTTCCCCACGGTGGGCGGCATGCGGAAAGAGGGGACCACCTGCCTGATTGAAGACGTAGCCTTCCATATAGAAGACCTCCCCGCCGCCACGGCGGATTTGTCGGCCCTGTTGGACAAGCACGGCTATACGGACTCCTGCATCTACGGACACGCTCTGGAAGGAAACTTCCATTTCATTATCAATCAGGCGTTTGAGACAAGGGGAGACATCCTGCGCTACGACGCCATGATTAAGGACGTGGTGGAACTGGTGGTGGGCAAGTACGACGGCTCCCTGAAGGCGGAACACGGCACCGGACGCAACATGGCGCCGTTTGTGGAGCAGGAATGGGGAGAGGAGGCTTTCGGCCTTATGCGACGCATCAAAAAGCTGCTGGACCCCGAGGGCATCCTGAATCCGGGCGTAATTTTCAACGAAGACCGGGACTGCTACCTGAAGAACCTCAAAACCATGCCCGTACTGCCTTACGAAGGCGTTAACAAGTGTATAGAATGTGGCTTCTGCGAGGTGAACTGCGTAAGCTGCGGTTTCACGCTGAGCTCACGGACAAGAATCGTAGTACAGCGGGAGATTGCCCGCAGAAAAGCCGCCGGAGAGCCCTGGGAGGCTCTTGAAAAAGCCTTCAAGTACCCCGGACAGGTCACCTGCGCCGGAGACGGCCTGTGTTCCACCTCCTGTCCCATGCACATCAACGTGGGAGACATGACCCACGAACTCCGCCAAGAGCGGCTGGGAGCCGCCGGGAACTGGCTGGGAGCCTGGGTGGCCGAGCATTTCAGGGGCACCAAAACCCTGGTACGCGGCACCCTGGGCGTGGCTCATGCCGCCAACCTGGTCTTGGGCAATACGCTCATGGGGGCAGTAGGGAAGGGACTGCATGCCATGGGGCTCCCGCTTTGGACCCCAGAAACGCCGCTTCCCCTGAAAATGAGAAAGCCGGCCTCCCCGGAAAGCCCGCTCAAGGTGGTTTATTTCCCCAGCTGCCTCAATCAGACCATGGCCCAGGCCCCGGCCGATACAGTCAAGCCCCTTGTGGAAGAGACGGTGGAACTGCTTGGCAAAGCCGGTTTTGAGGATATCTTCCCGCCCCGGATGGAGAAGCTCTGCTGCGGCACCATCTGGGAAAGCAAGGGCATGCCCGAAGTAGCCGACAAGAAGCTGCGGGAGCTGGAGGAATCCCTTTGGGAAGCATCGGCCCAGGGGGAATATCCGGTGCTTTGTGACCAAAGTCCTTGTTTACATAGGATGCGCAAGGGAATCAAAACCATGCACTTATATGAGCCGGCGGAATTCCTGCTGCGCTTTGTGGCACCCCGGCTGGAATTCCATCCCACCGATACGCCCGTGGCCGTACACGTGACTTGCTCCACCCGCCTGATGGGGCTCAAGGACAGCCTGGTGGAACTGGCCCGAAAATGCTCCAACAATGTGTATGTGCCGGAAGAGATTGGCTGCTGCGCCTATGCCGGAGACAAGGGCATGACGCATCCGGAGTTGAACGCCTATGCGCTCAGGAAGCTGAAATCGGCCTTGAAAGAACATGGAATCAAGGAAGGATACTCCAACAGCCGCACCTGCGAGATAGGCCTTTCCACCAACGGGGGCATCACCTACCGCTCCATCGTCTATCTGGTAAACGCCTGTACTACTGCTTCTTCTTCTTAATCTTGCGGATAGGGTCGCAGGTGAGGCCGATGCCCAACTTCTGGAAGGTCTTGCGGTCCACCTCGCTGAGCATCACCGTGGAATGCACCTGGGCACCCAGCAGCTTGGGAAGCTGGTCCAGGGCGTGGAGGCAGTTCTCGTCTATGAGGCTCATCATGGAAATGGCCACCAGCACCTCGTCCGTATGCAGGCGGGGGTTGTGGCCGTGCAGATAGGTGACCTTGGTTTTCTGGATGGGGGTAATCATCTGCTGGGGAATGAGTTTCACGTTGTGGGCAATGCCCGCCAGGTGCTTGATGGCATTGAGCAGCAGGGCGGCGCTGGGGCCCAGCAGGGGGCTGGTTTCGGCCGTGATGACGGTGCCGTCTTCCAATTCGATGGCGGCCGTGGCCACGCCGCACTTTTCCAGGCGCTCGCGGGCCGCCACGGTGGTTTTGCGGTCTTCCGTGGAAATCCGGGCCTTTTTCATCACCAGGGCTATCTTGTTCACCTCGTTTTCCGTGGCCTTGCCGTCGGCGAAATTGCAGAGGGCGTGGTAGTATCGGCGGATAATCTCCTGGCGGGAGGCCTCGCGGCATACTTCGTCGTCACTGATGCAGTAGCCAATCATGTTCACGCCCATGTCCGTGGGCGACTTGTACGGAGAATCCCCGTAAATGTCCTCGAAGAGGGCGTTCATCACCGGGAAAATCTCGATGTCGCGGTTGTAATTGACGGCGGTGGCGCCATAGGCGTCCAAGTGGAAGGGGTCTATCATGTTCACGTCTTCCAAATCGGCCGTGGCGGCCTCATAGGCCATGTTCACGGGATGGGAGAGGGGGAGGTTCCAAACGGGGAAAGTCTCGAATTTGGCATAGCCGGCCTTCATCCCGCGCTTGTTTTCCTGATACAGTTGGCTCAGGCACACCGCCATCTTTCCGCTGCCGGGGCCGGGGGCCGTCACCACCACAAGGGGCTTGGACGTCACCACATAGTCATTCTTGCCAAAGCCCTCGTCGGAATCAATCAGGGCCACATTGTGGGGATATCCTTCAATGGTATGGTGGTAATAGACGGTAATGCCCATGTTCTCCAGGCGCTTGCGGTAGGCCTCTGCACTGGCCTGTCCGTTGAAGTGGGTAATCACCACGGAATTCACGCTCAGGTCCCGGTCCATGAACTCGTCCCGCAGACGGAGCACGTCCATGTCGTAGGTGATGCCCAGGTCGCTCCTTATTTTATTTTTTTCAATATCAACGGCGCTGATGACAATGATGATTTCCAAATCTTCCTTGAGCTGGAGGAGCATCTGCATCTTGCTGTCCGGATGGAAGCCCGGCAGCACGCGGCTGGCGTGGAAATCGTCAAAAAGCTTTCCACCAAATTCCATGTAGAGTTTGTCGCCGAATTTGGTGATGCGCTCCTTGATGTGCTCAGATTGAATCTTCAGATATTTCTCGTTGTCGAACCCGTATTTCATAAAAGTGCAGTTTGATAAATACGGGTTGCAAAATTAAGCCGATTTTCGGAATCTTCAAAAAAAATTCGTAACTTCGAAAAATAATAAAATTTAGAAACAGTCCGAATATGAAAAAGACCTTCCTTCTGGCAGCGCTGCTGCTTTCCGTCGGAGCCTTCGCCCAGAATCCCCAAGGCGGCATTTCCGCCCAAATGCTCTCCGAGCTGGCCGGCTCTTACCAAGGCAACGGGACCGACAAGGCCCTCCGCAATGCGCTCAACGCCGCGCCCATCAATGTCCTGGCCGCATCGGCCGACAAAATAGCCATGATTGACACCCATTTCAGCGACGAGGTAAAGACCAAGGGAAGGACCAACCAGCTTTCGTCGGGCCGATGCTGGCTTTTCACGGGCCTGAACGTGCTCCGTGCCCGCATGATTGAAAAGCATGACCTGGGCGCCTTCACCTTCTCCCAGAACTACCTCTTTTTCTACGACCAGCTGGAAAAGGCCAACCTGTTCCTACAGGGCATTATAGACACGGCCGATAAACCCTTGGAAGACAGGACGGTGGACTGGCTCTTTGCCCATCCCATCGGAGACGGAGGCCAGTTCACCGGCGTTTCCAACCTGGTGATGAAATACGGCGTGGTGCCCTCGAATGTGATGCCGGAAACCTATGCCGCCAACAACACTTCGCAGATGAGCAGCCACATTTCCGCCAAACTGCGGGAAGACGGCCTGCGGCTGCGGGCGGCCAAGGCAAAGGACCGGCCTGCCATGAAGCTGCAGATGCTGAAGGAAGTATATCGCATCCTGGCCCTCTGCCTGGGCGTGCCTCCCACCGAGTTCAGCTGGGCCCGCTATAACTCCAAGGGAGAGTTCGTGAGCGAAAAAAACTATACGCCCAAGTCTTTCTATCAGGAGTTTATCGGCGAAGACCTGGAGAACAACTACATCATGGTGATGAACAACCCGGCCGTGGAATATGGCAAGGTGTATGAGATTGAATACGACAGGCATGTCTATGACGGGCAGAACTGGGTTTACCTCAATCTTCCCATCGAAAAAATCAAGGAAATGGCCATTGCCTCCATCAAAGACAACACGGCCCTGTATTTCTCCTGCGACGTGGGCAAGTTCCTGGACCGCAAGCGCGGCATCGCAGACCTGGGCAACTTCGATTACGGCTCCCTGCTGGGCGTTTCCTTCGGCATGAACAAGAAGGAGCGCATCCAGACATACGCCAGCGGTTCCACCCACGCCATGACGCTGATTGCCGTGGACATCAAGGACGGCAAGCCCGTCAAGTGGATGGTGGAGAACAGCTGGGGCGCCGACAGCGGCTACAAGGGCAATATCATCATGACGGACGAGTGGTTTAACGAATACATGTTCCGCCTGGTGGTGGAGAAAAAATACGTCCCGGCCGATGTGATGACCCAGATGAAGCAGAAGCCCGTCCTGCTTCCCGCCTGGGACCCGATGTTCGCCCCGGAGGAATAAGTATTTACGTTTCAATGAAAGTGTATAACATTCTGATAATATGAAGCATATAACCAAACTTTCCGTTTTACTTGCGGCTGTTGCCGTTCTCGCGGCTCCGCTTTCTTCCGCAGCCCAGGACAAGACCATCAAGAGGAAGGTGGCCATCGGCCGCTTCACCAATGAGACGCAGTATGCCAAAGGGCTTTTCTACGACAAGGAGAATGACCCGATGAGAAAGCAGGCGCTGGATATCCTGTCGGCCAAACTGGCCGCCAGCGAAAAGTTCATCCTCCTGGAAAGGGAAGACCTTGACGTGCTGGTTGCGGAGGCCGGAGCAGACATGAACAAGATTGGGGCCGATTACATCATCCTGGGCTCCATCACGGAGTATGGCCGCAAGGCGGAGGGCCAGCAGAAGGTGTTCTCTTCCACCAAGACGCAGACGGTGGAAGCCGGGGTCAGCATCCGGCTTGTTGAAGCCGCAACCGGCCTCATTATCTATTCCGACGAAGCCAAAGGATATGCCGAAACCACCACTAAACAGACTTTGGGCGTGGGCGGAACGGCCGGTTTTGACGCCACACTCAGCGACAAGGCCATTTCCGCCGCCCTGAGCCAGCTGGTAGAAAACATTATCAACAAATGCATGGACAAGCCCTGGAGGTCCTACTTCCTTTCCGTGGAAGACGGCTCTTACATCATCTCCGGCGGTGCTTCCCAGGGGCTTTCGGCCGGAGACAGTTTCCATGTTTACAAAAAGGGGAAAATAGTCAAGAATCCGCAGACCGGGCTTAACATTGAACTGCCCGGGCAGAAAATCGGCCTGGTATCCGTGCAGTCCACTTATGGCGAGACGCCGGAGACCGAAATCTCCTTCTGCACCTACGACGGCGAGGCCCTTGATATGGAGAATCTGGGCAAATACTATATCTCTGACAAATAAACGCACATGAAAAAGATTATTATTATCCTGACAGGCGTCCTGATGCTGCTTAGCTGCGGCGTGGGCTCCTACTCCGTTTCTTCCGGCAAGGCCGATGAGGGGATGATTTCCTTTGTGAGCGCGGATAAGACGCCCATTACGGTGACCATCGACAATGTGTCCCATGATGTATTTACCGTAAAGACAAAAGCATGGCACAAGGACAGGGATATCAAGAAAACAACCCAGAACACCATCTTCCTGGCTCCCGGAAAACACCATGTCGTAGTGACCATGAATGGCAAGGAGGTCTGCAACAAGACGGTCTTCATTTCCGTGCAGGAGCATAAAGTCATCGAACTATGAGAAAAACCATCCTTCTGACGCTGGCGGCAGTATTGCTTTCCTCCTGCGGAAGCACCAGTACCCTCTATTATTGGGGAGGGAACCAGGGCGGAACAAGCGCCTACGAAAATCTGGCTTATCAGTCTTACAAGAAACAGACGCCCAAGAGCATCTGCAACCTGGTGGCGGTCTATGAAAACATGGTCAGCAATCCGGGCGGAACCCGCCAGGTGCCGCCTCCCGGCATCTGTGCCGAGTATGGTTATCTGCTTCTGCAGCCGGAAACGGCCGATACCTTCATGAACAACGCCACATCGGCCCAGAAAAAACTCTTTCTCTCCCAGGACTACAACGCTTTGTTCCTTGAACGAGGAAAGGAAATGCTGGAGAAAGAAATTGAGTATTATCCGGAATCGGCCAAGTTCATCAGGCCTTTAATCAAGAAACTTGTGAGGTAATATGAAAAAACTGTTTCCCATTGTTGTCTTTGCCGCCATTCTCTGTTCGTGCGGTACGGCAAGCCAGGTGACAAGAGAGTCGCAGTATGCGGCCATGTACAACGACATGCCCGTCACCATTCTTGTGATGCCTCCCATCAACAATACCTCCCATGTGGAAGCGAAGGACCTGCTTTACACTTCCATCAGCCGCCCCCTTGCCGAGGCGGGGTACTACGTGATTTCTCCGCTCCTGGCCATGGATGTTCTCAAGGCGGAAAGCGCATACGATGCCGAGCTGTTCATAGACAAGCCCCTGACTCTGTTCAGGGACTATTTCGGGGCCGATGCCGTGGTGTTTTCCCAGATTGACGATTGGACCAAGAAAGGCTTCGGCATCGAGACCAAGATTCGGTATATCATCAAATCCGCCGCTTCCGGAGAAATCATTTTCGACCGAAGCTGCGACCTGTACCTTGACCTGCAGGTGAACTCGGGCAGCAACTCGGCTTTGGCTGCGTTGGTGGAACTGGCGGCATCGGCCATAGTAACGGCAACCACCGACCACATTGTCGCGGCAAGGAAGGCGAACTACTTCATTTTCCGTGATATTCCCAGAGGCAAGTACAGCCCCCTGTATATGCAGGACAAGGAAGTTATTGCCGAGAAGAAAGATATCAGAGCCACCGTCAAGTAATCGGCCTAACGCACGCCCAGAAGAAGGGTCCATACCAGGAAGCGGAGCGTTCTGCCCACCAGAAAAAGGAGGGCGGTTAGCCAGGGATTGGTCTTGTAGAAACCAAGGCCGATGGAGAAGATGTCGCCGACTATCGGGAACCAGCTCACCAGGGCCAGCCAGATGCCGTATTTGTCTATATAGGCCTTTTGCTTTTCCAATTTGGCGCGGTCTATCTTGAAGAGTTTCTCTATCCAGTCCCATCGGCCTATCCAGCCAAGGCCGAAGGTGGTGAGATTGCCAAGCCAGTTTCCCGCTACGGCCACCGCCAGGCAGGCCCAGGGGTTGGATGTCATCTGAAGCGCCGTGATATACAGGACATCGGCACTGAAGGGAACCACCGTCGCCGCCAGAAAAGTGCCAATGAACAGTCCCCACAGGCCCCAGGCGCCCAGGTCCGGCAGGTGATTCAGGTACTCTGTAAGGTCTGCTATAAGTATCATTATTTTCCGATGAAAGAAATAGGACTATTTAGTTATCAATAGTTTGCGTTATTTGTGGTACAAATGTGGTCCAGAATACGACGAAAACCCCAAAAGCATCAAGTCACTCAAAACCATTTTCGTCCAACACGAAGTTAGCGATTTTTAGGGATTCTTGGTGATACTTGGCTCGTTCTTGGGGCTTACTTACATTGATTTCTGCTCCGTATGCGGTTAATAATCCGCAGAATTTGCGGTTTATATTCCGCAAATGATTATATTTGCAGAAAAATGAGAGAGATATGTACATCCATCAGACAGAGAATTGGCCGAATTTCACCTGGGACCAGACCCGCATCGGTCTCAAACTCGCGAAGGTAAACAAGGCCGCCGGTTTCCTTGAAGGGAGGCTGTCTGCTATCGGTTTCGATGTTCAGC
>CADBHY010000039.1 GCA_902794615.1 uncultured Bacteroidia bacterium | reverse complement strand
TTTTTGCCATTAAATGATTATAAAAGAGTTTTGACTATGTTTTGACGGAGTTTGACAAGGACTGAAAGCAGATTTTACGGATTTTTACAAAGATTTGTTTGCGTTTGACGGGATTGCGTTTTTTTTAATCTAATTTTGTCCCAGCGAAACGAAACAACTTTTAATCTATATTACCATGAAAAGCAAGAAAGGTATTATCATTTTGAGTTCGGTAGTGGCCGTGTGCGCCGCGGGCTTGATTCTTTCCCACTTCATTAACTGGCCTGTCGATAACAGTGAGGCAAGCGGTAACATCGGCAAGAGTGCCCGTTTCTCCCGCAAGACGGCTGTCGAGAACGTCTCCAATATGGAGGAACTGATCAAGAGCGACGCCTCTTACCGGAATGGTATTGTGTCTGCTTATATGGTGATGCAGACGCGCGCCCAGCAGTTCAGCTCCCTGGTGGATATGTCCAACGAGGTGGCTGGTGAAATTCCCGAGTTCGAGAAGGTTTTGGACGAGATGAACAAGGTTTATGTTACCGTTAACAATGTCTGCGCATCCCTCGTGCGTGCGGGTGAAAACTTGAATGCCACCCTCAGCGGAGAAAAGCGTCCGGAACTGGCCCAGAACACCATCAACGCTTCCCTGGCCTATACCACCCTGCAGAAGGAGAACAAGCTGGCCACTGAGTTCATTGACGTAACGGACAAGTATGTAAAGAATGCCGAGGCCGACGACCGTCTCCTCTTCGTTCGCGATCAGTGGAGAGATTATCAGCTGATGACCGCCGCCCTGGATGGAGATGAAAAGAGCGCCCAGGAACTTCAGGACAAGGGTGCCCTCCTCGCTTCCGAGAAGGCCGCCGCTGCTCTGGGCTCCTTCGAAATGGGTCACGTGATTGCCATGGTCGAGGCTACCGAGGTTTGCAAAAACGTAGGTGTGGAAACCTCCCTGAGCAATGCTTTTCCGGCCGATGTGCTTTCCCAAGTGATCTTCATCCTTGAGAATAGCAGTGTGGCTTCGCAGCTGAGCAACGCTACCGATGTGAGGCAACTCCAGTCTGGTTTCACCCAGGAAGACGCCCTGAAGGCTATGGAGGGGATGACTGATGCTCTCCAGTCCACGGCAGAAGGCATTTCCTTCCTCAATGCCCTGCAGAGGGGCAACCTGCAGAACTCCCACGAGTTTGAGCTTCACGATGCTGCGAGTGCCGGTAACGTTGCTTTCTTCAATACAACGGTCGTAGCTGGTTTGTCGGAACTGATGAGTGCTTACGCTGACGCTGCCGCATCTATCAAGGCTTTCGAGACAAGCGGTGCTCTTCAGGCTGATGCCTGCGCCCAGTTGAACGCAATGATTGAAGCTACTACCATTGGCGGAAGACCTAGGATTCTTGACTAGAAAATAGTATTTATTCCCCTCATACTAAGATGCGCAAGCATATAGTTTTGATCTTGATGGTTCTGTTCCCGGCCCTGGGCTGGGGACAGAATCGTACTTATTATCAGTATAAGACGAACGATGCCCGTCTGGTTTTTTTCGATAAGAACCTTTCGCGGTATATCCCTCATATGGTACGGATGTACCAGAATGGCAAGGCGCTCCACGGACAGATCTGGACAACGGACTCGGTGTATGTCCCGGAACCGCCCCTGCTTCTTCTGACAGACTGGGAGGACGACGGCAACGGCGGCGTGACGCCGCTACCGCGTACGCTTATCCAGATAGGGATGGCTCCTCTCAATATGTCCTATTACGTAAACCCTTCCGCCGAGCGCTACCGCCAGCTTTTCTGTCACGAATACACCCACGTGGTGATGACGGACAAGTACAACCGGAAGGACCTGGGCTGGCGCAACTTCTTCGGCACCAAGGTGAGTGCAGACAACACCCAGCCCCTGTCGGCCCTTTGGAGCTATTTCACTGTTCCTCGCTGGTACTCTCCCCGCTGGTACCACGAGGGCATTGCCTGTTTTATGGAGACCTGGCTGGGAGGCGGTGTGGGCCGCGCCCTGGGCGGCTATGACGAGATGTACTTCCGCAGCATCATCGACGGGGGAGAGAAGCTCTTTTCCGTGGTGGGCCTGGAGACGGAAGGCTCCACGATGGACTTCCAGGTGGGCGCCAACGCGTATCTCTACGGCACCCGCTTTGTCAATTACCTGACCAAGGAA
Source organism: uncultured Bacteroidia bacterium (assembly GCA_902794615.1). Lineage (GTDB taxonomy): Bacteria > Bacteroidota > Bacteroidia > Bacteroidales > UBA932 > Cryptobacteroides. The sequence continues at coordinate 10,395 of CADBHY010000039.1, read as the reverse complement.
TACGGCTACGACAAGCTCATCAGCTTCTACAACCGGACGGCCGACAGCCGCGCCTTCTTCGGGAATCAGTTCAAGAAGGTGTACGGACAGTCGCTCAGAAAAACCTGGGACGAGTGGAAAGTGGATGAGAAAAAGCACCAGGAGGAGAACCTCGCCGCTGTGCGGGAGTACCCCCTCACGGAACTCACTCCGCTAACCCCGGACCCCCTGGGCTCTGTGTCTCCGCTGGTGTACGACGAGGCTTCCGGCAAGGCTTACGCCGCGATGAACGCCCCCGGCGGCTTTCCCCACATTATGGAACTGGACCTGAAAACCGGTCGGCAGAAAAAGATTACGGACCTGTACGGCATCCAGCTTTACAATCCGGCCTATGTAGCCCTGGACAGTAAGCGGGGCCGGCTCATCTACACCTTCAACAATGCCAAGATGAGAGGTCTGATGGTCTACGACCTCCAGAAAAGGAAGGTGGTGAAAAAGAAACTCTTCCAGCGGATTAACAATATTGTTTACGACAATGCCAACGACTGCCTGTACGGCCTGTTCTCCAACGGAGGAACGCAGACTATCGTCAAATATGACCCCGAGCTGGAGAAGCCTGAGGTCATCTATGCCTTCCCCTTTGGCGTCAGTGTTTTCGATATGGCGGTGAGCCACGACGGCCAGTGGCTCTCGATGACCCGCCAGGGAGACAACGGAGAGCATACGCTCCTGCTGTTCAACACCGTAGAACTCTCCCAGGCCCTCTTCAACCCCGTGGAACTTCTCACCTGGGAAGATTCCAACCTGGGCCAGTTCCGCTTCTCCCTGGACGACAAGTACCTCATCGGCAGCTCCTACTACACGGGCGTTTCCAACCTCTGGCAGATCAACCTTCAGACCCGCGAGCCCGAGATGCTCTCCAACACGGACATTGGCCTCTTTGCTCCTTTGGAGATAGAGCCCGGCAAGCTGCTGGCGCTGGAATTCAAGAGGGACGGCCTTCGCCCCGTGATGCTGGACAGAAAGGTGGTGGCCGATGCCAACGCCGTGGAGCTCTACGGCCAGAAGGCCTTCGAGAACAACGTGGAGGCCCTGGAGTCCGTGGGCATACTGAAAGAGCCCCTTCCGAAGGTGGAGTTCGGGGATGTGTACAACAACATTACCCCGTACAACGTCCTGAAGGAGATGCGCTTTGCCGGAGCCTATCCCATCCTCACCGGTTTTACGGACCGCAAGGCCTGGAACAACGTGACTCCCGTGCTGGGCTACCGCATCTTCTTCAGCGATCCGGTAGGCCTGAGCAGCATCAAACTGGCGGTGGGAATGTCTCCCTGGAGCCACAATGACTGGAAGAACAAGTTCCACGCAGACTTTGAGTGGAAATACTATTTCTGGACGCTGAAAGCCGCCTGGAACCACACGGACTTCTACGACCTGGCCGGGCCGATGCGCTCCAGCCGAAAAGGCTATATGGTGTCCCTGGCATACAATTATACCAACTCTCTGGAATCCCCGTATGTCCGCAACTGGGGTGCTTCCATCGCTGCCTACGGAGATATGGACGCCCTGCCCCTGTACCAGGAGATTCAGACGGACATCAAGTCCATGCAGACGGCTTCCATCTACGGAAAGATTGCCCGGGTACGTTCTACGCTGGGCGCCATTATGCGGGAACAGGGCTATGAACTGGGTGCCCAGGCATACGGTTACCTGGCCGGCGGCCGCTTCTATCCTTCCGTAGAGGCTACGGCGGATTTCGGCGTGCTGGTTCCCATAGACCGCAACACTTCTTTCTGGGTGAGGACGGCCGGGGGACACAACTTCGGAGATGCCTCCACCATCTTTGGCAACACCTATTTCGGCGGCTTCCGCAACAACCGCGTAGACTACCGCAATGCCTTCCAGTACCGCAATTCCCTGGCCATGCCGGGCGCAGGAATCGATGCCATCAAGGCTCATTCCTATGCCAAGGCTTTGGCCGAGCTCAACCTCCGGCCCATCCGTTTGAACAACTTTGGCGCCCTCTTCCTGTATCCCACCTGGATCCAGTGCTCCCTGTTCGGCGGCGGCCTGTCGGCCTGGAATCCCGGTGAGAAACACCAGATGTACTACAGCGCCGGCGTGCAGCTGACCACGGAGATAGTGATCCTGAATTACCTCAAGACCACCCTTTCCCTGGGGTACGGTCATCTTTTCGCGCCCGAAGGCTTCCCCGGAGGACGTCACGGCAACGAGATTATGATTTCCCTGAAGCTGCTGTAATGCCTTTCATCGCTTCTATTCTGCCCGTTGTCCTGTACATCCTGGTCGTTTACGAGCTGGATAACTTCTCCCTTATCAGCGTGAAACGGCTTCTGGTGCTGGTGGGGTGCGGCATGGTGTCGGCCCTTCTGTGCTTTGGCCTTTTTTACGCCCTGGACAGCATCCTTTCTCCGTCGCAGACGGATTTTATATACCCTGTGCTGGAGGAGGCGATGAAGGCTATTCCGCTTCTTTACCTGGCGCGCCACAAGAAGATGGTCTTTTTCATAGACAGTGTCATCTGCGGCGCGGCGGTGGGCGGTGGCTTTTCCATCCTGGAGAACATCTTCTACCTGGTGCTGGGAGAGCCGATGGGGATGGGTACGGTGCTTTTCCGCGGCCTGGAGGTAGCCCTCATCCACATGGGGTGCAGCGCCATCGTGGCGGCCGGGCTGATGTTTGCCGTCAGAATGGCCGAACGCCGGCGCTCCCGGCTGGAAGTGAAGCGGAAGGATGTGCTGATGGCTGTTTTCCTGCTGGTGGCGGCTCCGGCCCTGCACGTTTTCCACAATTCCTTCCACTTTATTCCTCTGCTTCAGTACGTTGTGGTCTTCGGCTCCATGGCCGGCCTCCTGGTCTGGACCTACCAGTACGATGCAGATATGATCCATCGCTGGCTGGACCGCGGCCTGGACAAGCAGGTGAGCCTTTTACAGGCCATCCAGGAAGGTCATCTGGGAGAGACCAAGACCGGAGAGTTCTTGATGTCCGTGAAAGAAAATTTCCCGCCGGAAGTCTTTTTCGACATCATCTGCTATGTGCAGCTGAATGTAGAGCTGTCGGTAGCGGCCAAAAGCCGTTTCATGATGCGGGAAGCCGGGCTGGATATGCCGATGGAAAAGGAGCAGGCCAACTTGTATCTGTCTCAGTACCACGAGTTTGTAATCCTGGAAAAGCTCCTGGGAAAGAGTGCCCGGATGACCATAGCTCCGGTAGTCAAATTCTACCCGGCAGACAGGAAGGCCCTGGAGGACCTTCTGGCCGAGTGCATGGCGGTGACCGGAAAATAGTTTTTTAAATTTTTGTTTTTTGGACACATTTTGCGATATTTGTGTCCGTTATGGCGTATTCTTTTCTGGAGCTCCTTCTCAGTGTATCGCTGGCGGTGTATGTTGCTGTCTGCGTAATGACCGGTGTGGTACGCTGGAGCCACAAATGCGCCCCTTACAACAAGCACGCAGATTATTACTATCCCGGCTGGCGCACCCTGGCCCTGGGCGGCCTGTCCAACCTGGTGCTGCTGCCGGCGGTCTTCCTGCCGGGAGATCCGGATGCCATCCTCCAGATCCGGATGATGCTCATCCTCTCGTCTCCCTTCCTGTGCTCGGCCCTTATCTTCAGCTATTTCGGGCGGGTTCTCAAGGTATCCTGGTGGAGAAAGCCCATCTATGTGCTCTCCGGCACCTATTCGCTGATGTCCCTGATCGCCCTGGTGTGCACCCTGATGCCCGGAACGCAGATGCAGGGCGCTTTCCTGCGCGGGTATTTCGTGGCGGGAGGCATCCTGGCCTTAGTCTATCTGCTAGGGCTTGTGCTGGCCCTGAGGCTCATCATCCAGCGCCTGGGCCGCTTCTCGGAAGAGAGCTTCTCAGACCCCGACGATTTTCCGGCCGAGTATGCCAAGTCCCTCATTTACATTCCGTTCCTGCATCTTGTGATGAGTTGGAGCACCACCTTCAACGGCAATATCGTGGCCCTCTCCTTCGGCCTGTTCATGCTCTCGGTCATTACCGCCGTCCTCCTGCTGGTCTCCCTCTCCCCGCACCGCGCGATGGAGGTAGAGCGCCTGGAGACGGAACTCAGCGCCAATGAGCAGCCGCTTCTCCCGGAAGAGGAGGAGGCCCTCTCGCAGGACCGGAAGGAAGAGATTCTCGGCCTTATCCGCCGCTACGTGGAAGACCAGCAGGCCTATCTGGACAGCCACCTCACCCTGGGGAAACTCTCCCAGGACTGCGGCTGCAACCGCACCTATGTATCGGCCGTCCTCAATGAGCGCCTGGGCGGTTTCTTCAATTACGTGAACCGCTGCCGCCTGGCCCACGCAGAGGATTACAAACAAAATAATCCCAGGGCCGATGTGGATGAAGTGGCCCTGGAATCCGGCTTTAACAGCCGTCAGTCTTATTACAATGCCAGAAAGCGGCTTTAGCTTTCCACTGGTCCATATATGCTAGGAATTACTTCGCAAAGTTACCAAAAAAACGCGACAGAAACCGTCTTTAATGGGAAATTGATTAACTTTGTACTATGGAAAACAAAGGATATCCTGAAGTAAATCTAGATTCATGGGTAAAAGTAGGTGAGGGTGGGAATGGCGTTACCTATGAGCATCCGGAAAAGCCGGACCTGCTGCTGAAACTGAACAACGGCCGTTCCAACAGCTACGAGGTTGTTAAGGAGGAATTTGATATCTCTGCGGCGGTAAGCCGCCTGGGGCTGCCCACTCCTGCCATGTATGAGATGGTCCGGGTGGGGGATGCCTATGCCACCGTTTCGCAGAAAATCAAAAACAAAAAGTCCCTTTTCCGGATTTGCCATGACCAGCCGGAACGGCTTGAGGAAATGGCGCAGCTGTTCTGCGAGCAGGGCAGGATTCTTTTTTCCACGCCTTGCGACACCTCGGTTTTCCCGAGCAAGAAGGCCCTGTTCATGGGTGTCGTGGACAAGGCCACGTTCATCAGCCGCAAGAATCGGGAGATTCTCCGCCGCTTCGTGGAAGGCGTGCCGGAGAATACCCATTGCATACACGGAGATTTCCAGCCGGGCAATATCATCCTGTCGGAAGGAAAGAGCTACTGGATAGATCTGGGCCGATTTTCCTGGGGAGACCCCATGTTTGACATCGGCCATCTGTATAACTCCTGCATCGTATATTCGAATATGAAACAGACCCGGAACCTGTTCCACATGACGCAGCAGCAACTGCACGACTTCTGGGACGCTTTCGCCAAGGCTTATACCGGAAAGCAGGAGCATGGGGACTTTGACCGGGAAGCCGCACGCTTCGGGGCGGTGGACATTGTTTCGCGGATTGCTTATGTTCCGCCCACCCTGCCGGAAAAAATCTACTTCCGGATATTGCTCGGAAGCCTCATGAAGTTTTTTTAATTGAATCATAGAAGAGAGATATAGCCTTATGCAGAATTTTGATTACATGACCCCCACCCGCCTGATTTTCGGCGAAAATGCGATTGAGAAACTTCACGATGTCATGACCGCCTTCGGCAAAAGAGTGCTCCTTACTTATGGCGGCGGCAGCATCAAGAAAATCGGCCTGTATGACCGCGTAAAGGAGATTTTGACGGATTTCGAGATTACGGAACTTTCCGGCATCCAGCCCAATCCCAAATATGATCCCAGCGTGCTGGAAGGGGTGCGGCTTTGCAAGGAGAACGACATCGAGGTGATTCTTTCCGTGGGTGGCGGCAGCGTGCTGGACTGCTCCAAGGCCATCGCCGCTGGTGCCAAATATGACGGGGACCCCTGGGACCTCATTACCTACAAGGTGAAGGCCCAGGCGGCGCTTCCCATCGTGGACATCCTTACCCTGGCCGCCACCGGCAGCGAATACGACTGCGGAGGCGTCATCTCCCGTACGGAGACCAACGACAAAATCGGCTATGTTGACCCGCTCCTCTTCCCGGCGGTTTCCTTTCTGGACCCCCGCTACACCTTCTCCGTTTCCAAAAAGCAGACGGCCGCCGGTTGCGCCGACGCCATGAACCACACCATCGAGCAGTATTTCTGCGAAGATTCCACCTTGCTGAACGACGGTTTCTGCGAATCCATGCTCAGGAGCCTGATGCTGAACACGCGTAAATGCCTGGCCGACCCCGAGGACTACACCGCCCGGGCCGAGATGATGTTTTGCTGCACCTTAGGCTGCAACGGCATCCTGTCCTTAGGCAACAGCGACAGCGGCTGGCCCTGCCATGCCATCGAGCATGCCCTGAGCGCCTATTATGACATCACGCACGGCGAGGGCCTGGCCATCATCACGCCCCGCTGGATGCTGCATATCCTGAGTGAGCGCACGCTGGACCGCTTTGTCAAGTACGGCGTCAATGTCTTCGGCCTTGACCCCACGCTCCCCAAGCAGGAAATTGCGGAAAAGGCCATCAACGAGACGTATTTCTTCTTCGAGAGCATCGGCATTCCCATGCACCTGCACAAGCTGGGTATCGGCCCTGAGCGCATAGACGAAATGGCCCACCACATTGCCGTGAATGAAGGGCTTGAGAATGCCTATGTCCCGCTGACGGAAAAGGATATCAAGACTATCCTTGAAGCCTCGCTGTAGGCGGGCCTGCCGTCAGACTATGTGCAGGTAGCCTGCGGCGAAGAGCACGAGATAACCCAGCACAATGCTGATGGTGCCGATGATGACGCCCATCTTGATCATATCCTTCTGCTGAATGAGATTGGTTGCATAGGCCAAGGCATTCGGGGGAGTGGAGATGGGCAGAATCATGGCGCTGGAGGAGGCGATGGCAACGCCGATGAGGATGGTGGACGTACCGCCCACGGCCGCGAGTTTGTCACCCATGGCCGTGCATACCACTACCAGGATGGGCATGAGCAGCGCCGCGGTGGCGGAGTGGGAAATCAGGTTGGACAGTCCGTAGCAAAGCAGTCCGGACAGAACCACAATGAGCACCGGCGAGAAATTGCCGAACGGAATGGCACGGACCACCAGGGCGGCCAGTCCGGACCCGTTCATGGCATAGCCCAGGGCAAAGCCGCCGGCCACCATCCAGATGACAGACCAGTTAATCTCGTCCAGGTCGTACTTGGTGATGATGCCGAAGATGGCAAACACGGCGAAGGGAATGAGTGCCACCGTGTAGGTGTTGATGCCGGTGAACATATCCATCATCCACAAGAGGATGGTGACGATGAGCGTTACGATGACCAGCACGCTTTCCTTCCCGCGTTTCATCTCCCCGTCTATCTTCAGTTCGATGGTCTTCTGCGTGAAGGGGAAGATTTTTTTCAGAAGCAGCCAGGCAATCACAATCATGATGATGACCAGCGGAACCATGAAGAGCATCCACTGGCCGAAGCCGATGCCCAGGTTCAGGCCTTCAGGGTCGTTCAGGTACTTGAGGGCGATGGTATTGGGAGGCGTGCCGATGGGCGTTCCCATGCCGCCCAGGTTGGCCGCGATGGGAATGCTCAGGGCCATGGCCGTGCGGCCTTTGCCGGCCTCGGGAAGCTGCTTGAACACGGGCGTGAGGAAGGTGAGCATCATGGCCGTTGTGGCCGTATTGCTGATGAACATGGAGAAAAGGGCGGTCACCAGCATGAAGCCCAGGAGGATGTTCTCACTCTTCTTGCCGAAGGGGGTGAGCAGGACACGCGCCAGGTGTACGTCCAGGCCTGTCTTGGTGGTGGCGATGGCCAGGATGAAGCCGCCGATGAAAAGCATCACCACGGGGTCTGCGAAACTGGCCATGACCTGCTTGTAGCTGAGCAGCTGACCGGCCGTGGCGGGGTCGCAAATCCATTTGATGCCCGAATCGGAGGTGAACAGCAGGAGCAGTACGATGATGGAGACCGACGTGGCCCAGGCCGGGACCAGCTCCAGCACCCACATCAGGGTGGCGTACACGAAGATGGCGATGATGCGCTGCTGCACCGCCGTAAGGCCGTCGATTCCGAAGGATTCCGTGGGAAGGAACCAGAGGAAGAAGACGGAGGCGGCGATGAAAATAAGGCTGAGGGCTTTCTTTTTTAAGAGGGAAGGGGCCAGTTTGTTCTTTCGACGCAGTTCCTGCATCTTATATACAAGGTCGAAACCCGGAAAATTCCTTAACATGGTGATGTTACGCTAAAAGATTATTCATAAGTGAAGCGGATGTCCACCGGAATCCCGGCGTTTTCCAGGACCCGTTTGTCCGACAGGCTCTCGGGACCGGCCACGCCGTACTGTTTTATCCATGCACGGGCTCCTTCGACGTCTCCGTGGGCCTGCATGTCCAGAATCTTGGCGCCCAGGGTTTCCAGCGCCTGCCAGGTTTTGTCGTAGTCGATGCTGTATCGGCCCGAGGGGTTCCAGATAATGGCTTTGCTTTCCAGCAGGTAGTTGTACACGACGATATTGGCGATGCCGGTAGGGTCGGCCGCGCCAAAGCGGGTGGAGCGGATGGTGTTGGTCACGAAGGTGGTGAGCACGTCTTCCTTCTGGAAGAGGGCCGATATGTTGTATGCCTCCGCCTCCTTGGCGCAGAGCCAGGCTCCCAGCACATTGGACTTGGCCTTCTCCAGGATAAGGGCTTCATCGGCCAGGGCCTCGGCCACGGTGCCTTTCCCATTGACTGTTTCCTTCACGCCCAGTCCCTTGGCTATTTCACGGAACACGATGGTCCAGTAGAAGGCGCTGGCGTCCACGTGGGGCTGATACACGTCTTCCAGCAGGGCGTTTCCCACGGGATGCACCGTGCGGTTGAATTTCTCGCGGATGATATTGTCAAAAATGATGGTGCGGGTGCCCAGTTCCTCCTGAATCTTGGTATCGTAGGGGAAGTTGATGCCGATGACTTTGTAGCCTGCATTGGTGTAGCCGCTGCAATATAGGACGTTGCAGGAGAAGATGTCGGACTCGGCGCCCGGGGTGAAATCATGGTTGCGCGGGTCTCCGGGAAGCTGGGCCTGCAGCTCCGGCATGCGGGCCGACAAGGCGTTGAGCTCGTCGGTGCGCTGCAGATTCTTCAGCAGGACATAGGCTCCGTAGGAGGCCTTGGTCCCGTTGAGAGCGTCGTCCTGGGCCTCGATGGGGCCGATGACCAAATCCATCTTGCTGTCGTTCATCTGCAGCCAGGCTTTGTAGCTGTTGTAATAATTGTCCGTCTTGAGGCCTTCCACCATCTCAAGCAGATAGTGACGCACGCTCTCTTTGATGGTGACATCGGCCGCCCGTTTGAGATACTGTTCAATTTGGGCGATTTGCTCCGCGTATGCGTCATGGTACCAGACGGTTTCCAGCTTGCCGTCTTCCGCACGCCTGACAAGCGTGTACGGGCTGTTTTTCAGGGGATGGTCCCAGGAGCGGAACTCCTCCGGGCTCATGTCCTGCGGATAGAAGCAGGCGCCTTCGGGCCTCTTGCCGTAGCCCGGAAGGAAGGGCTTGCCGTCAATGCGGTCCCAGGGGCCGTAGTTGATTTCGGCATAGATTTTTTCTGCGGGATTCCCAAGCGTGCCCAGGAAGGCATTCCCGTCACCGAAGTACTGCTGCCAGTAGATTTTGTCCACCTCGTCGGCAGCCTTCCGGTAGAGGCGCAGGACCTCCTTTCCGTTGTCGGTGATGCCGGTCAGGTCCGGAGCCGGGATGCTTACCTCGGCATAGTTTTTCACGAGCCGGCTCACATCGGCCCTCTCCTGCGTACAGGAAAAGGCGAGCAGCCCGGTGAACAGAAGCAAAGCGGTGTATTTTCTCATGTCGGTCAGTTTTAATTTGCAAATATAGCCAAAAAAGTTTAAGTTCGCCGGGAGGGCGAACTTGAAATACGGGAAGATAAACCTGGAACATTACATCCAGATTAATCTTTTCGTATTGATTCATAGGTTTTGATATTAATTTCTTCTGTCGGCCATGCGCGGCCAAACTACAATTTACAAAAATTAAAGGCTAAATCTAAATTATTGATTATTTTTGCATTCGTATAAGTATGTGAAATGGACGACGACAAACGCGGGTACACCGGGTGCCGGAACTGTTTGTCCGGGACGAAACGAATGGTTGATTATGAAACTGAAAAAGAGAAAACTGAAGTTTGCCGCCATATTCTTTGTCTGCTGGTTTGCCTTCCTGGTCCTGCTGGTTGACGGCATTTTGAAATTCCAGACGCTGCTTGACTATTTCGGCTCGTACATGCTGGTGGAGATTTCGCTGATACTTCTGGTGATTCTTCCGACTTTGGCGGTGTACTTCTTCACAAAGGAGAAATAGTGGGTATGTTCCTTGCCCCGCTCCCTTTAACCCAGGCCGATGTCATGAAACTCTTTGATGCCGAAACGAAAAATAACGCTCAGTCTTGCAAAGATTTTTGGTATTCAGATAAACTTTGCTAAATTCCAGCTACGCTGGCATTTACGGCTGCTCCGCGGAAAATCAAA
>CADBHY010000038.1 GCA_902794615.1 uncultured Bacteroidia bacterium | reverse complement strand
CCCCTTCCACCCGGAACTGCACGGTGGCGGTGGTGTCGCTCACATCTTTATAACAGCCGGGCTGGTTGAGCTCATGGGAACTCAGGCCCGTTCCATCCGTGGGAGAATACGGCTGAATGGTATATCCCTTGTAAAGAAGGCCCTTGTCGTAAATCTTTTTGAGGAGGTACCAGAGGGTTTCAATGTAGCGGTTGTCGTAGGTGATATAAGGGTCGTTCATATCTACCCAATATCCTACGCGCTCGGTCATGTTCACCCATTCCTTGGTGTATTTCATCACCTCCTTGCGGCAGGTGGCGTTGTACTGCTCTACGGATACTTTGGTGCCGATATCGGCCTTGGTGATGCCCAGTTTCTTCTCCACACCCAGCTCTACGGGGAGGCCGTGGGTGTCCCAGCCAGCGCGGCGGGCCACCTTGTAACCCGTCTGCGTCTTGTATCGGCAGATAGCGTCCTTGATGGAACGGGCCATCACGTGGTGGATGCCGGGCATGCCGTTGGCGCTGGGCGGACCTTCAAAGAAAATAAATTCCGGGGCACCTTCACGCAGCTCCATAGAGCGCTCGAAAGCACGCTCCGATTTCCACCTCTGCAGGACTTCGTTCCCACATTCTGTCAAATCCAGCCCCTTGTATTCTTTGAATGTCATATTTTTTTGTCTATTTTTGTACACTATTATTAATCTGCAAAGGTAATCATTTTAACTGACTTCAGCAAGCTATGAACACGCTGGATATCGTCATCCTCCTTCTCTTCATCCCCGGCATCATCCGGGGTATGTCCAAGGGTTTTCTGGAACAAATCATCACCCTCGCGGGTATCGTACTCAGTGTTTTTCTGGCCTTCAAGTTCTCGGATGTGGCCTGCCAGTGGTTAGGAAACTATATCAAGGTTTCCCAGACGCTGCTCAACGTGCTGGGCTTCGCCCTGGTGCTGGTGGGGGTGCTGCTCATCGCCATGTTCTTTGCCAAGCTCATCACGGCCGCCGTGGAAAGCATCTCCCTGGGTTGGCTCAACAAGGTGCTGGGGCTGGTGTCGGCCATTGCCACGTCGGCCGTCATCATCGGCCTCATCATCATCCTCTTTGATACCGTCAACCTTAAATTCGGGCTTGTAAAAAGCCCCGTATTGCAGGAATCCCTGCTCTACGGAGCGCTCAAAGACTTTGGGTATTTCGTCTTCCCTTACATGAAGCAGCTGCTTTCCATCGCCTCCTGATAAGTAAGACTATTCCTGAGACTTCTCCATGTCCCACAGTTTCTTCTTGGAAACGGTGGCAACAAAATCCTTCAGGTAGAAAGGCTCAAAATACGCCAGGTTCTCGAATTTTCCCTCTTCAAAGGCCTTCTGAGCCGGTTTGGCCATGTCTCGGGCCAAAGGCCAGGCTTCCTTGAAACGGGCATTCGGATGGCCGATGACCTCCTGGCACTTAAGGGCGCCGTCTCCCACAAAAAGCACCTCTCCCCTGTCCAGATAAGCGGCAAAAGATTCCGGGCCGACGATTTGGGCTTCTACCGGCGTAAGACGCTCACCTTCGGCCGAATAAACGGCGGTGTAAACTTCCATGCGGCGGGCGTCGATCATGGGGACGATGAAATTGTCCCCATGATTGATACTGTCTTCGACAGACTGGGGGGCTACCCCCCCAGACCCCCTGGGTCGCTTCGCTCCATCATTACATCTCACCCCTGCCGCCAGAATATCCAGCGTTCCTATGGCGATAAGGGGCTTGGAAGCACCGAAGCACAGGCCCTTGGCCGTGGAAACGCCCACCCGGAGGCCGGTATAGGAGCCGGGGCCGGAACTCACGCAGACGGCGTCGCAATCAGCCATCTTGAAGCCCGCCCCGTCCAGCACCTCCTTCACCAGCGGGGCCGTGAGGGAGGCCTGCATCCGCGGCTCGCGGCAGATGCGTTCATGCACAACGGCCCCGTCCCGGGCCAAAGCCACGGACAGGACCGAAGTGGAAGTTTCTATCAGTAAGATGCTGGCCATCAGAGTTTCCGCCGGAGGTAATCCTTGATATCGGCCGCATTCCTTACCTTGGCGTCGCTGTCAACCAGGCCGTCCACGATGAACCACACCATGGGCAGGGAGCCGATTCCATAAGAAACCACATACGGAGACTGGGCCCCGCGGGTGTCGCAGACGTTTACCCAAGGAAGCTTCTGGTTGCGGATGGCAGCGGCCCAGGCGGCCTTGTCGGCATCCATGGAGACGGCGTAAATCTGGAAGCCCTTGTCATGGAACTGCTCGTAAATGGGCACCAGGGCATCCAGGTTGAACATTTTCTGCTGGGCCGTAGCCTGCCAGAAATACACCATGGTCACCTTGCCCAGGTTCTCGGAAAGGGCCGCGTTCTTGCCGTCCAGGCCGGGAAGGTTGATGTCTATATAACCCACCTGCTCGGCCGTCTGGATGCGGCTGTTCACCTCCAGGAGGGAAATGCGGCGCTGGGCCTCCTTCTCCAGGGCTTTTACGTAGCGGGACTCCGGATACACGGTCTTGAGGGAGTCGCAGACTGCGTTCATCATGATGCCGTCCGTGGGCTGGGAAAACACCTGGAAGGTGGGATTCACCTGCTGAAACAGGACGGGAACCACTGTGAGGGACTTGCTGTTGCCCATCACATAGGCCACGCGGTCACGGTAATAGCTCACGTAGCGGCGGCTCAGGGCGGCGTCCGGATTAGCCTCCTTCTCCAGGATGCGGTTCACATCCCGCATGAAGGAGCTGTACTCCTGCTCCACTTTCTGAAGCTTCAGGGATTCCTCCGAGCCCTCTACGGTATAGACGCCCAAGGTGTCCGTCTCCACCTTCACCTTGTCTCCCCTCTGCAGCAGGAGGGAGGCAATCTGGCGGTTTCCGTAAAACAGATAGACGAATTCCGGCTGGGCCTTTTTCAAATCCAGGGAATAGGAGAATCGGCCCTTGGCGTCCGTCTTCACGCTGTCAAGCAGCTGGAAACGGTTCACGTCCAGAAGTTTCACGCTGACTTGCTTGCCGGGAGCCTCGTGCAGGGTTCCTTCAATCTTGGTATTTTTTCCGCAGGCGGCTGTCAGGAGCACCAGGACAGCGGCGGCGGCCAGCTTAGAGCTTTTCATATTCGCTGTAAATTTTGTTGGCAATTTCCTTCATTTCCTCCTGGGACAGCTGGAGCTTGGCTTTGCGGAAGTCCATGTCCCCTTCCGTCTGGAGCGGAACCAGGTGGATGTGCGTGTGGGGCACTTCCATGCCCAGCACAGCCACGCCCACCCGCTGGCAGGGCACGGCGGCCTTGAGGGCCACGGCCACCTTGCGGGCAAAGTTCCACAGGCCCTCATACGTGGCGGCGTCCAGGTGGAAGATATAGTCGTCCTCCACGTGCTTGGGAATAACCAAGGTATGTCCCTTGGCTAAGGGGGAGATGTCCAGGAAGGCGTAGAAATCTTCGCTCTCCGCGCATTTGTAGGAGGGAATCTCACCCTTGGCAATCTTGGTGAAAAGGGTAGCCATAACTAAAGGGAAATGTCCAGGATTTCAAACTTCATGATACCGCTGGGGACCTTGGCCTCCACCACTTCTCCCTTGGAATGGCCAATCAGCGCCTTGCCGATGGGGGTGGTTGCGGCCAGCAGGCCCTTGGAGAAATCGGCCTCGCTTTCCGGCACAATCTGGAAATTCATTTCCATCTTGTTCGTGAGGTTCTTCACCCTCACCTTGGAAAGCAGCTGGACGCTGTCTGCGGAGAGCTTGCTCTCGTCAATCACACGGGCATGGGCCACCTTCTCCTTCAGGCGGGCAATCTTCACTTCCAGCAGGCCTTGGGCATCCCGGGCTGCATCGTATTCCGCGTTCTCGGAGAGGTCTCCCTTCTCGCGGGCCTCTGCAATGGCTGCAGAGATTACCGGCCGCTGGGCCAGTGCATCGGCCAGTTCCTGCTTGAGCTTGTCAAGCCCGGCCTGAGTCATCATTTCTATTGCCATAGTATGTATCTTTTTACTTTGTCAAAAAAACGAGCCGACGACCGTCACCAGTCGTCGAGCCTTATGTCAATGCAAAGATAGCAATTACTTTTTACAAATCAAAGCATCCCGGGCCAGTTGTTCCTTGAGGGCGTCCAGCGAAGGGAATTTACGCTCGTCACGGATGCGTCGGAGGAAACGTAGGCCGATGGGAAGGCCGTAAATGTCCTCATCAAAGTCCAGGATATGCGTCTCGATGGTCTGGGCCGCCCCGCCCACGGTGGGCCGGACGCCGATATTGCACATGCCCCGGAAGTTCCGGCCGTCCACCTCCACCTCAACGGCATATACGCCATTCGCAGGCACTAGCTTAAGGGGCTCATAGAGCTGCATATTGGCCGTGGGGAAGCCGATGGTACGGCCCAGGCGGTTCCCCGCCACCACCACGCCATACAGTTCATAGTCATACCCCAGCATCCCGTTGGCCCTTTCCACATCCCCCGCCTCCAGCGCTTTCCTAATCTTGGTGGAGGAAATGGGAGATTCTTCACTTCGTTCAGAATGACAGGGAGCCACCACCATAACAGGTAGGGGGGATAGGTAGTTTCCAGGTCCATGGCCACCCTCGGCCGTGTAAGAGAAACTACCTATCTCCCCTGCCGTCAATTTATCGGCCCCGATATGGTTGTCGTAGCCCATGACTACGAGCGAGGCACCGTAACGCGCTTTAAGCATTTCCAAATACTCCTGAGCCTTCATGGCGGCAAACTCGCGGGTAAAGGGTATCACCTCTATGCGGTCTATCCCGGCGGCCTTCAGGAGCGCCTTCTTCTCTGCCAGCGTGGTCAGGAGCCTCAAATCCCGCGCGTCCTGTTGCAATACCGTCCTCGGATGTGGCCAGAACGTTACCACAATGGCCTCCTCTCCCCGTTCCCGGGCAGCGGAGACCACTGCGGAAAGCACATGACGGTGCCCCAGATGGACACCGTCAAAAAAGCCTGTGGTTACTACAGCCACTTCACGCACTCAAAGCTCTGGCGATGGGCCAGGAGCGGGTTCTTGGCAAAGACACGGGCGCCCACCTGGTAGGCACCGGTCTTTTCCGGCAACATGCTCACCTCATAAGTGGCCTCACCGTCCTTACAGGAGACAAACTTGAACGGCTGAACCTCCACAATATGCAGTTTGCCGTGTTTGTCCGTCTGGGCGAATACCACCTCTGCGCCCACATCTTCGGGCTTCAGGCCGCCAAGCTGCAACTTCATGGAAGCGGTGTAAGGCTTGCTCTGGGTGATGTCGTAGGAAGTCTGGGGATCCGAGCGCCAGGTCTGCTGCACGTTCTCCCACTCACGGCGCACATGCGTCTTCCAGGCGGCCAGTTCGCGGGCCTTGGCGAAATCCTTGGCCTTGAAAGCCTCGGCGGCGAGGGACTGCGGCTGGTAGTACTGGTTCACGTAGTCCGTGAGCATGCGGTTGGTGGTAAAGTTGCAGGCCACCTGGGCAATAGTATTCTTGATGTAGCCAATCCACTCGGAGCTGCGTCCGGTCGTGCGGTCCACATTGTAGTAGGCAGGGGCAATGTCGTTCTCCAGAATCTGGTAAATGGTGGCGGCATCCAGCTCGTTCTGGAAGTTGTTGTCTTCGTAGGCCTGCTCGATGGGAAGCGCCCAGCCGGCACCTTCCTTATAGCCTTCCACCCACCAGCCGTCCAGCACGGAGAAGTGCATGGTGCCGTTCATGGCCGCCTTTTCACCGGACGTACCGGAGGCCTCCTGGGGACGGGTGGGGTTGTTCATCCACACATCCACGCCCTGCACCATCCGCTTGGCCAGCGTGATGTCATAACCGGGCACGAACACAATCTTGCCGATAAAGCGGGGGTCCTTGGAAATGTCCACAATCTGCTTGATGAGGTCCTGACCGGCCTTGTCGGCAGGATGGGCCTTGCCGGCGAAGAGGAACTGAACAGGCTGGGCGGGGTTGTTCACAATCTTGTCCAGACGGTCCAGGTCACGAAACAGCAGCGTAGCACGTTTATACGTTGCGAAACGACGGGCAAAACCGATGGTAAGCACATCGTCCCGCAGGTTATCCATAATGGTCACCAGCTCGGAGGGGCTGTAATGATTGGAGATGGCATTGTCCTGAAGACGTTCGCGGATAAAGTCCATGAGCTTGGTCTTCAGCTGCTTCTTGATGCCCCATACATCCTTGTCGGATACACCGTAGATACCCTCGAAGCAAGACTTGTCATAGTGGTGCGTGGCAAACTGAGGGCCGAACACCTTGGCATGGACCGGCTTCCACTCGGGGGCGCACCAGGTAGGATAGTGTACGCCGTTGGTCACGTAGCTCACAAAGAGCTCTTCCGGCAGGTAACCCGGGTACATGTGGGCAAAAATCTCCTGCGACACCTTGCCGTGCAGCATGGAAACGCCGTTCACATTCTGCGAGATATTGGCGGCCAGGTTGCTCATGGAGAACTTCTCGTTCACATCCAGCGGATTGTCCTTGCCCAGCGACATCAGGGTTTCCCAATCCACCTTCAGGCGCTCCGGATAATGGCCGATATACTGGCGCAGCAGGCCTTCGTCAAAGGCGTCGTGGCCGGCCGGAACCGGCGTATGGGTGGTGAACAGCGAGCTGGCGCGTACCACCTCAAGAGCCTCGTTGAAGTCCAGGTTGTCCTTCTCGATATACTCGCGCAGACGCTCCATGCCGATAAAGGCCGCGTGGCCCTCGTTGCAGTGGTACACCTGGGGATTCAGTCCCAGTTTGCGAAGGGCCCTGATACCGCCAACACCCAGCAGGAGTTCCTGCTTGAGACGGTTTTCCCAATTGCCGCCATACAGATGGTAGGTTACCTCACGGTCCTCGGGTCTGTTGGCCTCGTAGTCGGCATCCATCAGGTACAGGTCTGTGCGGCCCACCTCCACCTTCCACAGGCGGGCAGTGATGTTACGGCCGGGGAATGCCACGGAGGTGGTTACCCAGTTGCCTTCCTTGTCCAGAACCGGCACGGCGGGAATCTTGGTGAAGTCCTGGGCGTCGTATCCGGCCACCTGATAACCCTGGGCGCTGAGCACCTGGTTAAAGTAGCCGTAACGATACAGCAGGCCCACGGCCACCAGGTTCACGTTCATGTCGGACGTTTCCTTGAGGTAGTCACCGGCCAGGATGCCCAGACCGCCGCTGTAAATCTTGAGGGATGTATCCAGACCATACTCCATGCAGAAATAGGCGATGGAAGGGTCTTTGCGCTGGGCCTTGGCGGCCATATAAGTGTCGAATTCGTCCAGCACGTCCTTCATGCGGGCAAGGAACTCCCTGTCTTCGGAAAGCTGCTGGAAACGCTTGATACTCACCGTATCCAGCACAGCCAGCGGATTGTGGCCGCTCTTGTGCCAAACTTCCGGGTCAATGGATCGGAAGAGGTCTTTGGCGCTCTCGTTCCAGCACCACCAGAGGTTTTTGGAGAGCTTCTCCAGGCGGGAGAGCTTCTCCGGCAGATGACGGGTCACCAGGATACTTCTCCAGTTGGGACTGGTTACGTCTGCTTTAAAATATTGCATAGTCTTCTTCTTGGTTTTGTAGGAGTCTATCTGGTCCTGAACTTTTGCAAGGGCCAGGGAATATGCCTCCTGATAATACACTATTTGATTGTCCCAGAGTGCAATCTGGGCTACTTCCCGGGCATTTTCCCGGATTTTGTTTCTGTCTTTTTTCTCCACGGCGGCCATCTCCTCCACACGGGCGGCCACGCCGGCAACTACCTCGTCGTAATTGTTGTCGTCACGCTCCAGGACGGTAATGCCCGGATGCGCCTTCTTGTAATGGTCCTTTACCCATTTGCCAAAACCGGCCAGCGTGGTGGTGAGGGTGGGAACCCGGAAGGCCAGGGCCTCCAAGGGAGTGTAACCCCAAGGCTCGTAATAGGACGGGAAAAGGGCCAGGTCCATGCCGCAGAGGAGGGTGTAATACGGCAGGTTGAAGATGCCGTCGTCCCCATTGAGGTAAGACGGGATAAAATACACCTTCACCTTGTCTCCGACGGAGTTGGTAAGTCCCAGCTCCCGCAGGCGGCGGGTGATGGTGTCGGATTCCGCATTCATCAGGTAATGCGAAGTCTGGGTACGGTACCCTGCATTGCCGTTTCCGCCCAGTTTGGCCTCCAGCTCCTTGTCCGGGCCGTGGTGGCCGGACGGAATCATGATGAAGGCCTGGACGCTGCGTCCCAGTTTGTCGCCCTTGTTCAGGCGGTCCAGGGCGTCGATAAACACGTCGATACCCTTGTTCCTATACTCATATCGGCCGCCGATACAGACAAAGAGGGCATCCTGGGGGACTTCCTCCGCACTCATGGCCGTAGCCACTTCCACCAGCCTCTGGCGGGCCTTGTCATGGAGTTCCTTATACTCCTCGTCCGTAGCCGGAGTGAAGCTGTTCTCGAAGCCGTTGGGCGTCACTACGTCCACCGGACGGAGGAACTGGGCGCATTCCTTGGCCGTAATTTCGCTCACGGTGGTGAATACATCGGCATACTGGGCCGATTTCTTCTCCAAGGAATAGATGGCCGTCACATTGAAGCGGCGAGCCATCTCCTGGCCGTCGTACTGCGCGATATTGTCATAGAGCGGCAGGTTGTTGCCGGACAGGCAGCGGCCCATCATGGTGGCATGGGTGGTAAAGACCGTAGCCACGGGAAGCGCGGCAGTCTTCAGGTACAGGATACCGGCCCCGGTCTGCCACTCATGGAACTGCGCCACCACCTTCTCTCCTCCCTTGAGGTTGTAGTTGTAGAAGCTCTCTATCACCCTTCCCGCGGCAATGCCGAACACGGCGGATTCTTTGTAATCCCAATTGCCCGAGATGGAATCCACGCCGTACATCTCCCACATTTTTCCCAGGATTTCGTCTGCATGCGGAAGGAAGGACTTGTAATCTACCAGGATGGCCAGCGGCTTTCCGGGGATGTTCCAGCGTCCAATCCGGAAACGGAGTCCCTCGGCCTGGGCCTGGGCCTTCCACGAGCGGTACAGCATGGGGTCTTCCAGGAAATCCGGATTTCCGGCACGGTGCATCCAAACATCAGGGCCGATAAAAATATGCCGGCGGCCCATCTCCTCCTGCAGATGGAAGGCCTTGGTGGCCACTACGGTATAGATACCGCCCACCTTGTTGCAAACCTCCCAGCTGACTTCGAAGAGATAATCCGGACTCAGTAATTCTTTTTTCTTTGCCATCGTTTTCCGCTACTTGCTCTTCCTTCTGCTGAGCTCCTTCTGAGCGGTTTCCTTCACATCCAAGGCCGCACGCTTCTCGTCCAGACGAATCTGGAAATCGGAGATAACGTTCATATAGTTGATAAATGCCTCGTATGGAGTGTCATACGGGTTGAAGTACTTGTGAACTTCTCCGTCAGAGAAGAACTTGGTGCACATATAATAGAAGTGGTCGCTCTCCTGGAGATGTCCGAAATCGGCCCAGAGGTCAGGGTCGTTCACAATGGAAAGCTTCTCCGTCATGGCATAGACCTTCTTGAAGGCCTCGTCCTGCAGCTCGTTGCCCAGCCAGGCGGTGACGTCGCGCTCTTCATCGGCCCAGGAGATGGGATCCTCTACGGAAATGTCGGAGACGGGTTTGTACTTCTTCACTATCTCGGCCGGAGTGGCGAAGCCGAAGGTGCCGTCCTTAAGTACGGCGCCAGGCAGCGCCCGCATGAACTCGAAGATGCCGCTCTCTGCGCTCTGGTGCTCTCCGAAGGTCTCGTAGTCCATGAAGAGGTTCACAATGTCTCCCTCGGCGGCGCTTTCCTTCATCCAGTTCACATACTTGTCGGCGGTGAGGGGCCACATGTTCCAGCCCTTGTTGGAGAAGCGGAAGGCAATGTCGTCGGAGAGGCTGTAGTTACGGAGCAGGAGCTTCAGCTTGGGCTGGGTTTCTCCGCTGTACACATAGTTGGGGCTCTGCCAGCCCATGATGTGGCGGGCGCCCTCGGTGAGCATGGTCTTGTAACCCATGTCATAGACCATTTCGCCGATGCCGTTGGAGTAAATGAGCTCCGTGTTGCGGAAAGTGACGGGCTTCACGCCGAACAGCTGTTCGATGAGGGCGGCGTGCTTCTTAACCTGGTGACGGAACTCGCTCTCGGAAGCCAGCGAGGCCAGCGAGTGGTAGTAGGTCTCGGACAGGAATTCCACCTTGCCGGTGACGGCCAGGGCCCGGAAGCTGTCAATCACCTCCGGGGCAAAGCGCTGGAACTGCTCCAGGGCGCTGCCGGAGATGGAGAAAGCAATCTTGAACTTGCCCTTGTACTGGTTAATGAGTTCCAGCATGAGCTTGTTCATGGGCAGGTAGCACTTCTGGGCCACGCGGCGCAGGATGGTGCGGTTGGCAAAGTCGTCATAGTAATGGGAATCTTTGCCGATATCAAAGAATCTGTACAGGCGAAGCCGGGTGGGCTGATGAACCTGGAAATACAGGCAGATACTCTTAGATGCCATAATATCTTATTTTACTACTGATTCATAAACTTTCTTGAGCTTGGCGGTGGCGCCGTTCCATTTGAGGGCGTTCACCTCGTCGTATCCCATGCGGGCGCTGAAATCCGAGAGCGCCGGATAGGAAAGGAGGGCGTAGATGTCGTCGGCCATGGCGTCCACATCCCAGAAGTCCACCTTGAAGGCGTATTTGAGCACCTCGGCGGCGCCGGACTGCTTGGAGATAATGGACGGAACGCCCGTACGCATGGCTTCCAGCGGGGAAATGCCGAAGGGCTCCGAGATGGAAGGCATGATGTAGACATCCGAAAGGGCGAACATCTTCTGCACGTCCATTCCGCGGAGGAAGCCGGTGAAATGGAAGCGGTCGCTGATGCCCAGGCGGGCGGCGTGGCGGATGCAGCGGTTCATCATGTCTCCGCTGCCGGCCATCACAAAGCGCACGTTCTTGGTGCGTTTGAGCACCTTGGCGGCGGCTTCGATAAAGTATTCCGGACCTTTCTGGTAGGTGATGCGGCCCAGGAAAGTAACCACGGGCTCCTTGACGCCGCGCTCCACCTGAAGGTTCTCCCGGCCGCTGAAATCTACGGCATTGTGTACCGTGACCACCTTGGCGGGGTCTATTCCGTAGCGGTTAATCACCGTGGTGCGGGTGAGGTCGCTCACCGTCACCACCTTGTCGGCCATCTGCATGCCCTTCTGCTCAATGGCAAACACGCGGGTGTCTATGTTGTCCACGCTGCCGCGGTCGAAGGAGGTGGCATGCACATGAATCACCAGCGGCTTGCCGGTCAGCTCCTTGGCGGCGATGCCGGCATAGTAGGTGAGCCAGTCATGGGCGTGAATCACGTCGAACTCGTCCTTGCGTTGCAGGGCGATGGTGCCGCCTACCATGGCATAGCGGGCCACCTCTTCCATGAGGTTGGTGCCGTACTTGCCGGAAAACTTGTATTTCTGGCCGAAGCTCACGGAGAAATCCTTCACCTGCCGCCTGCGGTCTTCTTCCACCAGTTTGCCGAATTCCTCGGGGTCTGCATAGGGCACCAGGTTGGAGCCGATGTGGATGAACTTCACCTTGTCCAGGTATTCTTCCACCGTCTCCGACACGTGGTCCACGGCCACGTCAGAAGCGTTGATGATGGTGGTGGCGCTCTGGTCTTCGTCACCGGAGGCCGACGGCATCACGAAAAGGGTTTCCACGCCGTTGTGAGCCAGTCCTTTCACTATGCCTTCGCAGGCCGTACCCAGACCGCCTGCAATGTGGGGAGGAAACTCCCAACCGAACATAAGTACTCTCATAACTTAATCCTCCCTGTATTTGTCTATAAGCCAGTTGATATTCAGGAGTGCAGCCGTTGTCATGGCCGATGAGATGGCTCCGTGCGCCTCGTGCGGCGGGTCTCCGTCGTAAAGCTCGCTGAAGCAGCCCACCCCGTGCATGGAGAGGTCTTCATAGAAGCCTTCGGTGAGCCATTCGGCCCGGCCGATAAAGTTGGCGCCCATCATCCCGAAGCTGGCGTAGCAGTACTGGGCCAGCAGGAACGGCCAGGCGCTGCCGTTGTGGTAGGCCTCGTCACGCTGGAGCTGGGTTCCTTCGTAAACGCCCTTGTAGCGGATGTCGCGGGGGCTCAGGGTGCGGATGCCGCGGCGGGTCACCAGTTCGGCGTTCACCACGCGCATCACCTCGCTCACCACCTCGTCATCTACGCAGCGGTGGTCCAGCGAAACGGCCCAGAGCTGGTTGGGACGCAGTTCCAGGTGCTGGCCGGCGTTGTCCACGTAGTCGGCCAGGAAGCCCAAGTCCGCGTTCCAGAACAGGGGCTGGAAGTTGTTCTCAATGATTTCCTTGACGGGATTCCATTTCTTGTAGAAGGCCCCGTTCTTCTTCTCGTTCTCCAGGGCGAAGGCGATGGCGTTGTACCACAGGGCGTTGGTCTCTACCTGGTAACCGGCCCGCTCGGTAACGGCCCGGCCGTTGATGTAGGCGTTCATCCAGGTAAGGGCCACTCCGTCTTTCTGGGCCCACAGGAGGCCGTTGGGCTGCATGGCCACCTCCTGCCGACGGCCCGGCAGGTAGCTCTCGATAACCGCCTTCATCACGGGACCGTACTTGGCCCAGACATCCTTGGGCTTGGCGCCGTAGGC
>CADBHY010000037.1 GCA_902794615.1 uncultured Bacteroidia bacterium | reverse complement strand
GCAATCTCCGCTCTGGTGGCAGAGCCCTTGGGGTCTAAGGTGTTGTGTTCTTTGCCGGTGATAATGCCGTTTTCCACCGCCCAGGCCATGGGCTCTCTGGCCCAATCAGACAGGCGGGAGAGGTCGGCGAAGCGCTCCAGGGTGCTTTCATTTCCCCCCTTGGCGCCGAACTGTCTGGCGTAGCGGTAGAGGATCGTCACCATCTGCTCCCGGGTGACGGGATCGTCGGGGGAGAAGGTGGTCTTGGAGGTGCCGTTTACCACGCCGTTTTTTGCGGCCCAGTTCACGGCGTCATAGTACCAGGCGCCTGGCTTCACGTCGGCAAAGCCGTGGGCCTCGCACTTCTCGCCGGAGATGTTGTAGAGGACTTGGACCAGCATAGCCCGGGTCATGTTTGCGTTGGGTTCAAAGTTCCCGGCACCCACGCCCTTCATAAGCCCGGTATTGAAGCAGAAGCGCACGCCCGGCGCATACCAGGATGACTCACCCACGTCCAGGAAGACCGGGGTGTCCGGCCCCACCAGACGAAGAAAGCCGTATCGTCCTCCAACCATGTAGTAGGCATAGTGGATTGGCTCTTCGTAGTAGGGATTGCTGTTTCCAAACTCCACAGGATTGTCCAGGGCCTGGTCAATCACAGGCTTTCCATCGGCCCCAAACAGGTGCCAGCCGTCGTTATCCTGTAGATTCATCAGTCGGCCCCGGCTGGCGCTCGTGGCCTGGAGATAGATAAAGTCCGTGATGGGCTCGCCAAAGTCGTCCGCCAGGGCGATATATGCCCCGTCAGAGACCGCTACAGCTTGATTGGTGCTGCCGATGGCCGCCGCCAGCTTGACGCCGGACCAGGACTTGATCAGCTTGCCCTGGAGATCATAGAAGTCCAGCCGGTCCGCATATTCCGCGATGACACTGTGTTCGGTAAAGCTCAGATGGATCGTGGGCAGATCCAGCAGCAAGTGTGCGTCCGGATCCAGAACATAGCTTTTTCCATTGGCGTAGTCTGTCAGTTGAATGAAGGAACCGTGTTGTTCTGCGAAGGAGAAGGGCTTGTCAAATAGAAGCTCGCCTGTTCCGTCTACCAAATGGGTTGCCTTCGTTTCCGGGTCGGTAAGCGTATAAACACCCCAGGCCATTTCCCGGGCCTCCCAATCCTGACTGAAAAGCCCCGGGGCGGTGAGGTCCGTCCCTGCGTCCCATCGGATCACATGGGATGAGCCGTCTTTTTGAAACACATAGTGCTGGGTGGTTTCTGACAACCACCGTCCGACCTCGTCATAGACAAAGGGACACAGGACTTTACCCGTGAGATCAATCATACCCCACTTTCCACCTTGCTTGACGGCCAGAGCCTTGGCCAGGGAGGGCGTAAAACCAAACTCCCAATAGGCGATGTCTTCATACGCATCAGAGAGAAGAACCGTGCCGCTCAGATCCTGCACCCAAGCCTTGTTTCCCTTTTTGGCGATAAAGGTATCCTTGCCGATGAATTGGATGAAGTCATATTCGCAGGGAATCAGTATTTCCCCAAAGAGGCGGCGGATTCCCCACTTGCCCTTTTCCATGACGGCTACCTTGCCGTCATAGATCTTGCCCAGAGCCTCGGCATACATCATCTGACAGGAGCGGTCCATATAGAATTTTCCCAGGGATTCGCCGGTCTGACGGAGGACTATATTACCATAGGCATAGAACCCCAGGCCTGTGACCTGATCCCGGCTGTTGAAATTCTCTGAGGCGGGGTAGAGGGCGTATTTCCCCTCAAAGAGCGCATTGCCGTTGAAATCATAATAGACCAGGCCTTTGTCCTCGAAATAGGCATAGATCCGGTCATTGATCAAGTTGTAGAAGCTCCCCGGCTGGGAGGTGACGCGATACACATTGCCAAAGCAATCCACGACGCCCACCTTGCCGTCTGTGATGCTGGTAAAAGTCGTATACTTTCCATGGAAGAACATGTCGATGCTCTGCGCATAGAACTTGGGCGGAGTCAAAATCTCCACGGTGGTTTGGGTGGGGGCGTCCCCCCTCTGTGCAAGAACGGCAAAGTCCGGATCGCTGCCTACGGCCAAGCCGGGCAGAGCCAGGCTTCCCATAAGACATATGATACAAATGAGCGCAAGCAAACGTTTCATAATATTAACCTCCATCTATCACTGTGATTGTATTCCAGTAGATATAACCACTGTTGCCGGCATAGGCCACATAGAGCTTATAGGTACCGGGCTCACGGGCGATAAAGGTGACAGTGGTGCCGCTGCTGTCAATATAATAATTGCGGTTGGCGGACTGGACGGAAAAGCGCAGATCCGCCGGGGCAGAAGCGGTGTAGCTCCAGGATTGGTTGGTTGCGATTGTGACGTTGCCGGGATTGGAGATGTTAAACTCTGTGGGCAGGGACTGAACAGGCTCCGGCTCATGGCTGACAGGCTGTGTCTCTTGGACAGGCTCGGTTTCCTGGACAGGCTCTGTCTCTTGGACAGGCTCTGTTTCTTGGAAAAGCTCTGTCTCTTGGACGGGCTCGGTTTCGGCGGGAGACGTTTCCCCGCCCTTTCCGGGCGTATTTCCGCCGCCTTCCGGCATTTTCTCATAAGCATCGTTGCAGGCGCAGGCGCAAACGAGGGATGCGCTCAGGCAAAGTTGGAAAAGAAGAGAATGCTTCATATTCATTGCTTTACAGGAGGACAAGATTCATTCCATACATCCGAAGGCTCCGTTCCCATTGTGAGAACCAGTTCTCCTCCCTGGAGGACATCCTTCCGGTACAGCCAGTTCTGCTCCAGGGGTTTTCCGTTGAAACGGGCCGACTGGACGTAATAGGCCTCGGGACCATTTCCTACGGTCTTGATAACCAGTTTCTTTCCTTTGGCATTGAGCGGATTCAGATGAACGACTATCTGATCGAAAGCCGGGCTTCCAATCTGGTAAGTAGGTTCCTCGGGAGCACCGCCCTGCACATCGAAAAGGCCCAGCGTGGACAGCACATACCAAGCGCCCAGCTGGCCCTGGTCCTCATCCTGTCCATACCCGTAGCCGTGCTCTCCGGTGGTACCGTAGAACTCGTCGCAAATCAGGCGCACCCATTTCTGGGTGAGGTAAGGTTTACCGGAGAAGTTGAACAGCCAAGGTTCGTGCAGGCACGGCTGGTTGCCGTGGTTGTACGGGCTGTTGATACCGGAGAAGGCATAAGTGGTTTTTCCCCCGCCGAAGATGCTCTTGCGTGCTTCGGTGAAAATACCGTCCAGACGGTCGTTGAAAACCTCCCGGCCCAGGCGGGAAATCAAGGAATCCGGGTTCTGGGGGACAAAGAAAGTATACTGTACCGCATTGCCTTCCTGGAAACCTCTCCAGGACTCCAGCGGATCGAAGTTATCGATAAAGGCCCCTCCGGGTACACGGGGGCGAACCAGCTTGAGGCTGTCGTCAAACACTTTGGCCCAGCCGTTGGAAAGGTCTCTGAGCTGCTCATAATCCTGTTCATAACCCAGTTGTTTAGCCAGCTGGGCCGTGGCATAGGCGCTGAAGCTGTATTCCAGCGTATGGGAAACAGAGAAGGTGGCACCGCCGCTGTGGGCCACAAAACCGGGGTCTGTCACGTACGGAACATAACCGTTTTTCACGAACTGTTCCACGTCCATCTTGCCAGCCCCCTCGATACGGCCTCTCCATTCCAGATTGTCCTTTCGGGCGGCAGCATACATTTCCTCTATATCATAGTTACGGATACCGCTGTTATAGGCTCCGGCAAAGGCGATGGACACCATATTGGTTCCAACGCCTGAGACATACTTGCTGCAGGCAATACCGTCTCCCAGCCAGCCGGCGTCCTTGTACACCAGCAACTGGCTGGACACCCAGTCGTTGTAGTACTCCGGCCAGGCCAGGGCCCAAAGCGGAGTCAGGTTCCAGTAACCGCCCCAAATGGCATCTGTATTGTAATGATTGTGAACGGGTTTTCCGTTCTCGTCCAACTTGATCTGGCCCACGTTGCCGTCGTTTTTGGGATAGGCTCCGTTTACATCGCTGGCCAGGCCGCGGCCCAGAAGGACGTGATACAATCCTGTGTAGAATTTAATCCTGTCGGCCTCTTTTCCGCCGCTTATCTCCAGTTTTCCTAGTTCCTTCCGCCATTTCTCCTGAGTCTGGGCACGGGCCCTGTCAAAAGTAAGACCGGAGGCCTCTGCCTCCAGATTGGCCTTGGCATTCTCAATGGAAGTATAGGAAAGACCCAGTTTAACCGTCACCTCCCCGGGGTTGTCATAATCCAGGGAAAGGACGGCGCCGGGGCCGGAAACCTCCTGCGCGGTTTTCCTCATGCCTCCTACGTGGAAGGCCGATACGGAAGAGGGCACCTGAGAGAGTTCTCCGTAAAAATACATACAAACGGTTGCGCCGCTCTGGTACTTCTGGACATACGTAGGCTCCGTTACAATATACCCGCTGAGAACATTTCCGTCCAGCCGGGCCAAGGCATCGCGAATGGGGCCGCTCTCGCCCATCCGGGTACCCACATTCACCAGGATATGCCCCTGCTCGGGCCTGGTGAAAGTAAAGCGCTGGAAACCGACCCTTTGCGTGGCCGTCAATTCGGCCTTCACGCCATAGTCTTTCAGCAGCACGGAATAGTAGCCGGGACGGGCATACTCGCTCTCCTTGTCAAAACGGGACCGCCAGCCTTCGGCCGGGTTTTCCAGCTTTCCGGGAACGGTCAGGGGCTCTCCGCTTACAGGCATCAGGGCCAGGCCGCCCACCTGGAATTCGTGGAAACAGGGGAAACCGTCAATGGAGCTGTGGCTGTCTTCGTATCCCACGGCCTCCCAGCCCTGCTCGTTGCCGTAGGTTCCGTTGGTCGAAGCCCCTAGCTTGGCCATCCCGAAGGGCGTGGCGGCGGGCGTATAGACAAACCAGCGGCTGTGTACGGTGCCGATATTGGGATTCACATAGTCCAGTATATCCGGCTGGGACGTACAGGCGGCCAGGCACCATAAGGTTAAAAAGAAGAGTCCGGTTTTTTTCATGGCTTACTTGTGTTCTTTTTTATAAAGGGCTACGGCGGCCATGGCCTCCAGGGCTGCATCCTGCATGAGCAGGGACTTGTCGCGGTCCGGATTCACTTTCTTGCCGCTCCAGTCTTCGTAGAACAGGCCATTTTGGGCGCGGCCGTGTTCCCAGGCATATTCCAGGTTGGAAACAAAGACCTTGATATAGTCCGAGCACGTCTTGAAGTCGGGCTCCAGTTCCATATAGGCCCGGATCAGCTTCACCGTGAACCAGGGGTCGTTGAGCGGATAGCCCATACCCATCCCTTCGCGGCTTTTTACATAATAGCTGTAGGCGCCTTTGGCCGTGGCAATGGCCTCGTCCAGATAGTGCTTTTCTCCGGTAATGTGGTACAGGCGGGTGCCGGCGGCTATCATGGCGCCGGAGTTGTACGTCCACTTGGTCTTGTTGATGTTTCCGTCGGCGTTGCGGTCGTTCCAGTAGGTCTGGTCGGAGGGGTCCAGCAGGTTTTCCCTTTCCCAGGCATACAGGCGCTTGGCAAAGGCCAGGATATCGGCCTTTTCCTCCTCGGGGCAAATGTCGTGGTAACTGAGCAGAAACCACTGTGCATAGCCGTTGGCGCAGGCCGGCTTGTTAGAGTCGGACTGGCCGGGCTTGTTCTTCTGGCTTTCGCACCACCAGAGGGCCCCGCCCAAAGTGTTGTCTTCGCCGGAAAGCAGGAACTGGACAATCTGGGCGCAGCGGTCAAGGTACTTGCTGTCATTCAGTTGTTTGTAGGCTTCAACCAAGTTCAGGCCCACGATGGAGTTGTCATCATAGAAACGGTCTCCGCCTCCGTTCTGCCCGTCGGTCTGCGAGCCGTAGCCGCCCACCGCCAGGTTCCGGTAATAGGCCTGGTAGCGCTCAATCTTGTCGGCATATCCCACTTCGTAGCCCAGTTTGTTGAGGAGGGCCACTCCGCTCATAAGTCCGTCGTACGGCCAGAGGAACGAGGCATTCAGGTCTCCGGAGCCCTTGGGATAGTTTTCGTTGAAAAAACCTTTGGTGGGACCGGATGTGATTCCGTACAGTTTGTCTATGCTAAGATAGCTGTCGTAGGCACGCTGATGCCAGACCACTTGCACCTCTTCTTTCTTGTCTTCCTTGTTCCCGCCGCCGCCTTCGGGCGTGTATTGCTCTTTGGCGGGGTCTGTACAGGACGTGGGGGAGCAGGAGCACAGAAGACAAAGCAGTCCCCAAATATGCTTTCTGATTTTCATTGTTCAAAGATAATAAAAAAACTGTCCCGGTTCCTGAGCCCGGGCCGGGACAGTCCTACCAATTATACTATTAACTATTTCGTGATGGAGTGAACCATGACGCCGTCCTGGTTGGTGTTTACGGTGATGGTGACCGTCTGGCCGTTCATCTCGCCGGCCATCTTCCAGAGGTGGTCCCACTGGCCGCCGCGGGCAAATTCGCCGCAGGTCCAGAAGGCGTCGCCCGCCGTGAAGCGCTCGTCGTCGGGACGGTATTCTCCGTCAACGTCGTCAAATCGGCCCCAGCACATGGAAGCGCTCTCTTCTCCGTTCAGGCTTACCAGGAAGCGGTAACGCTCCTCTTCCCAGGTGAGCCAGGTGGCCAGGTTGAACTGAGGGTCTCCGGGCTGGATGAACTCTACCTTTCCGGTACCGCTCCAGATGCCGTTACCGCTGTAAGACATCTCAAAGGGAGAGCACTCGTTGCAGCCCCACACGATTTGCACTTTGTCCACGGACTCGGTGCTCACGCTGGTGGTCTTGAAGTTCACCGTGATGCGGTAAACGGCCGTCCCCTCGATGGTCTTGGAGCCTTCTCCCTGCAGCAGGCCGGTTTCACCTTCAAAGTAGGTTTTCCCGTCACCTTTGAAGAAGAGCTGCCCGTCGGAAAGCCGGGTGTAGATGACAAAGACACCGTCCTCGGTCTTGCGGAAGGCCTGTCCGGCCGTCTCGGCTGCTGTTCCTTCCAGCGTCAGGGAAGAGGGCGCCGTGGTGGGCGGGAAAGGATCCTCCGTCTGCTTGACGAAACTGTGCTTGAAGTGGCCGTTGTCATTGGTGTTGATGGTGGCCGAGACCATGGCGCCGTCAAAGGCGGAGCCCATCTTCCAGAGGTGATCCCACTGGCTCCATTCAAACTCGCCGATGTCGTAGAAGGTCCCGGAAACTTCGCCGTCCGGTCGGTTCTCGGCATCTTCGCCGTCCAGGCGTCCCCAGCACATCTCCGTACCGTTGACGGTGGCAATGAAGTAGTAGCGTTCCTCAATCCAGCTCAGCCATCCCGGAGGATTGGTTTCGGGCTTGGACGGGTCCACAAAGACCACCTTGCCTTCTCCGGCGAACTTGCCCTGTCCCTGGTAGGCCAGGTCGATGACCGTGTCGTAGGTGGCGCCCCAGACCATGCGGACGCTGCTGCCGATTTCGTCAAAGCTTACCTTCTTGGAAGCAAAGTCCACGGTGATGCGGGTGACGCCTTCGGAAGCACTTACGTCGTAGGTGCGTTTTCCGATGTAGAGGTCGCTGTCTCCCTGGATGAAGTACTTGGTTCCGGCGCCGTCCACGAAGGAAATTCCGCCGGCATTCAGTTTGGAATAGATGATGAACTTGTCACCGTCTTTGCGGAAGGCCTGGCCGTCCAGCTCGGCGGCATTGCCGCTCAGGAAGAGTTCGTCGGGCGTAGCGGAGGGCTGTTCGTAAACAATCTCGCCGGCCTGTTCGATCATGTGGGTGAAGTGGTTGTCCTTGTTGGTGTACACGGTGGCGCGGACCATTTTCAGGTCCAGTGCGTGGTCCATTTTCCAAAGACCGTCCCAGTCGGCAATGGGCGCTTCCTTGATGAAGTAGAAGCTTTCCTCTCCGGTGGGCGTGAAGGCGTTGCCGCCCTCGAAGGAACCCCAGCGGACATTGTTTCCGTCAATGTTCACGATGAAGGAGTAGCGCTCTTCCACCCAGCTGCACCAGTCGGGAGTGCCGTCGCGGCCGGGGCCATAGAATACGGCCTCGCCGTCTCCGGAGAACACACCGTCGCCCTGGTACTCCAGGATGGCGAAATCGGCATGGGTGGCTTCCCACTGGGCGTGAATCTGGGCTTCGATGGTTTCCATCTTGAGCCCCAGGGTGTTGAAGTTCACCGTGATGCGGGCCAGGCCGGTTTCGGGAGCGGCATCCAGGACATAGTCTCCTTCGCCTTCCACCAGTTTGCCTGCCTGAGTTGCGTAGAACACGTCGCCGCCGTTTTTCTCGGAGGTGAAGCGGAGTTTGCCAGTCTTCAGGCTGGTCACAATCACATATACGCCTTCCTCGGCCACGCGGAATTCCTGTCCGGCTTCAGCAGCGGCGGCGCCGCCCACGAACAGGTGGGTGGGCATGTTGTCAATGCCCTCGCCGCGGGTTATGTTGATTTTTTCGGAGATATCCAGCGTCTTGGCCACACCGCCTTTGGAGGCGCGGACCGTCCAGATGACGGTGCCGCTCTCGTTGGGCTTGATGCCGGCCTTGCGGGCGATGGTGTTCAGCTCGGCATGGGAGAGGGTCAGTTGTGGAAGTGCGCCTTGGTCGCTCTTGCGCACCTCGATGGGCTGGGAAAAGTTTCCGCCCTCCTTGTCAAACAGGACGTCGTACAGTACCAGGCCACCGTCCGCAGCCTTGCCGCCATCCCAGGAAAGGACCACTGTCTGGGACGATGTTACATCCAGCGAGACGGCGCCGGGGCTGTCCAGTGTGACGGGCAGGGTGAAGTCCGTATTGAATTCGTAATGCTTCTGACAGGCGGCCAGGGCCAGCAAAGCACTCAATATGGGAATGATTTTTTTCATGTTCTGTTACCAATTGGGATTCTGTTCCAGAGAGTTGTTGGTCAGGTCGCGTTCCTTTTGGGGAATGGGCCAGAGATAGTGCTTGGAAGCGTCGAACTGACGCTGCTCGATGCGTACGAAACCCTCGTCGGTTCCTACGGTTTCTCCCGTGTACATGCCATGGCACCAGCCGTTGAGCACGGTTTCTGCCGTTTTCCAGCGGATGATGTCGGTGCGGCGGGAGCCTTCGAAGGCCAGTTCGCTGCGACGCTCGTTCCGCACGATGGCTTTGAGGTCTGCCCCGGCGGGGAAATCCAGGGCCGAAGCCTCGGTGAAGCCGGCGCGCTCGCGGATTTTCCGGACGGTGGCGTTCCATACCGTCTCATCCAGGCTGCCCAGTTCGGCATGCGCTTCGGCGTTCATCAGGAGCACGTCGGCGTAGCGGATGATGATTGCGTTGAGGCCGGACTGGAGGGTGAGCCGATAGGTGGGGTCCCACCATTTGCGGATGTAATATCCGGTGGGGGTCACGTCGGAAGTGGAGTTGAAGGCGTCACGGCCGGCCCAGTCGGGTTCGATGGCGCCGGAAGCACCCGGATAGCTGTTGCCGGGATACATCACGGTTGCGGCCAGACGGGGGTCGCGGCCGTTCCAGGGGTTGGCCGGGTCATAGCCGGAACCGGCTTCCGCGATGGCCTTTCCGTTAAGCATGATGTAGCTGTCCACCAGTGACTTGAGCGGAGCCAGGTTGGAGTAACCGCCCATGGACGGAGGCAGCGTATTGTACATGATGTTCTGCTCGCGGGAGATGGGCATGTACTGGGTGGCCAGGAGAATTTCGTCGCACTGCTCGGCCGCAACGGTGAACAGGTCGGCGTAGGAAGGATAGAGGGCAATCCCGCTGTTGGACATGATGTCCTGGGTAATCTCCTTTACCTTCTCGAAATTGCCTTCGAACAGATAGGTCCTGGCCAGGATGGCCCGGGCGGTCCATTTGGTCACGCGGCCCTTGTCGGCGGCCTCGTAGGAAGCGGGAAGGGCGTTGCCGTCAATGACTTCCTGCAGCTCGGTTTCAATCTTCTGCGCAATGCTCCGGGCCGATTCGCGGGTAGCCGTGCGGGCGTCGGCAATGCTCACGGGGGTGGTCAGATAAGGAACACCGCCAAAGCGGACATACAGCTCGTAGTAGTTCCAGGCGCGGAGCGTGCGGGCCTCGGCCATGAAGCGGGCCTTCAGCGCGGCGTCCAGTCCGGGTACCAGGTCGATGTTCTTGAGCAGTTCATTGCAGGCGCGGATACCGGCGTAATGACGGTTCCACACATCGTAGACATAGCCTTCGGATGTGCCGTATTTTCCGTTTCCGATGGCCTGGTTCTGGCCGCCCTTAACATAGGCGTTGTCGCTCATGCCGTCGCTGTAAACCAGCTCGTACATGTCGGTGAGGTAGGTGTAGCAGGTATTCAGCGCATCCTTTGCGGCATCGGGGTCCTCAGACCAGAAGGTGAGGTCTGTCTCACGGTCATAAGGAGGCGTATCCAGCGGAACGCAGGCAGAGAGCACAAGGGCTGAAAGGCTCAAGGTATAAATCAGTTTTTTCATGATTTTCCGCTCCATTAGAATTTAACGTTGAGGCCGAAGGAATAGACGCGGGCCACAGGATAGGCGCGGCCGCTGCCGTCGGCGTTATATTCGGGATCCCAGCCGCCGCGCATGCCGGAGAGGGTGAGGGCGTTTTCTACGCTCGCATAGACTCTCAGGCCGGTCAGCCGGATTTTCTTCATCCAGTCGCCCTGGAAGTTGTAGCCCATCTGGACATTCTTGAGCCGCAGGTAAGCGGCGTTCTGAATCCAGAAGTCGGATTTGGTGGCGTTGTTGGCCGATTCGCTGCCCATGGTGAGGCGGGGATAGGAGGCTCCGGTGTTCCCAGGCGTCCAGCGGTCCACATGGAAGTCCAGCACGGGGCCCTCGTTGTTGTTGTGGAAAGCTTCCACGGCTTCACCTCTCATCCAGCGGCTGCGCATGCCTACGCCCTGCAGGAAGGCGGAGAAGTAGAATCCCTTCCACTGGAGATTGTAGGACAGGCCGAAGGTATAGCGGGGGAAGTCATTGCCCACCACAAAGCGGTCGTCGTCGTTGATGACGCCGTCACCGTTCTTATCCACGTATTTGATGTCACCGGCACGGGGGACGATTCCCTCCAGGTGCGGGCTGGAAGCAGCCTCCTCGTCGCTCTGGAACAGGCCGGCGTTCTTGAGGGCATAATAGGAATACAGCGGATAACCTTCCTTGATTACCGTTACCACGTCGTAACCGTAGTAGAGGGTCTCACCCTTGGTGTCTATCACTTTGTTCCAGCTGTCGGAGACGTTTCCGGCGATGTTGTGGTTCACCGCTCCGGTGCGGAAGTGGTAGTTCACGGAGAACTCCCATCCCTGGCTGGCCACCGTGGCGGCATTGGAGGTGGGGGCGCCGTTGCCGAAGAGGCCGGGAACGGGCAGGCTCACCAGAATGTCACGCGTGCGGTTGTGGAAGTAGTCGAAGGAGACGTTGAGGTCGTTCTTGAGGAAGGCGGCATCCAGGCCGATATTGGCCATGCGGGTGGTCTCCCACTTGATGGTGGGGTCGACGGAGGAGAAGTAGGCCGTGGGGACCAACTCGCCGCCGAAGTTGTAACCTTGTGTTACGGAGACGGTCTGCATGTAGCGGTAGGCGCCTATCCGGTTGTTGCCCACCAGACCCCAGCTGCCGCGCAGCTTGAGGGAGGGAATGACCGGGCGGATATTCTCCCACCAAGGCTCCTGTGAGATGCGCCAGCCCAGGGAAACGGACGGGAACAGGCCGGAGCGGTTGCCCTTGGCAAAGTAGGAGGAGTAGTCGTTACGGATGTTGAATTCGGCTAGGTAACGCTCGTCGTAATTGTAGGTGAGACGTCCGAAGGCGGAATACAGGGACCAGTCGGAGGCGCTGCCGCTGTTGGACACGTCGTCACCGGACAGGCCGCCCACGAAAATGTCGTATTTGGAGTCGTCGGTCAGGCGCTGGGTGTCAAAGCTCTTGGCCGATTCCCCTTCGTAGGCGAAACCAGCGAGGGCGGCAAAGTTGTGCTTCTGCCCGAAGGTCTTGCGGTAGTTGAGGGTGACCGTGGACGTGAGCTTGGTGGCCCGGTAGGAAGACTCGGAAATGTGGTTCTCCTTGTCTCCGGACGCGGCGGCCAGGGAGGCCATGCGGTTCTCGTGCGTACCGTTGTTCAGGGAACGTCCGCCGATGGTGGCGTTCAGATGGAGACCGTCGATAATCTTGAAATCGGCCGTGAGGGTACCGCTGATGTCTTCGTTGCGGCTGAGGCGGTATCCGCCGGCTTCCAGGCGCTCCAGGGAATTGGAGTTGGAGCCGGAGGGATAATTGTAGGTGCCGTCGGCGTTCTTGATTTCATAGATGGCGGGCATGCGGTTGCACTGCTCGATAATCCATTCCGTCCAGTAGGCGTGGTCCTTGATGACATTGCGGGTATATTGGGCCGTGGCGCTCACCGTGAGGCGCTCGTTAAACTTGTGGCTCAGGTTCAGCCGGCCGTTGTAACGCTTGTAGCCGTAGTCGGGACCTTTGAACAGGCTGTTCTGGTCTACATAACCCAGGGACGCCATGTAAGAGAGGTTCTTGGTGCCGCCGGTCACGGAGAGGTTGTGGTTGTGCTGGATAGCCGTGTTCTTGTAGAGCTCGTTGATCCATTTGACATTGGTGCCGCCGTTGCGGAAACCGGCAATGTCCTCGGCCGAGAATTTCACGCTGCGTCCGGAATTGACGGCGGCCTCATTGTAGAGTTCGGAGTAAATCCAGGAATCCA
>CADBHY010000036.1 GCA_902794615.1 uncultured Bacteroidia bacterium | reverse complement strand
AACGGCATCACCCTGGAGTTCACCCCGGCCTTCGAAGACTACATGGTGGAACAAGGCTACGACCCCGCCTACGGTGCCCGTCCCGTCAAGCGCCTGATGCAGCGGGAGCTCACAAACCTGCTGGCCCAGAAGATACTGGAAGGCAGCATCCGGAAAGACTCCGTGGTGAAGGTGGACGCCTCCGGCGGCGAGGTGGTGCTGAAGAATTAAAGAAAAATCGCTATCTTTGAGACCATGAAAAAGATAGCGATTTTTTTATTTTCCCTGGCAGCCATGGCTGTATCGGCCCAGGCCCAGCACAATACCCGTGAAGAGATTTATGCCGATATCGAACGTGCCGGCGGCGTCCATTACCTCTATCCCATGGACCAGCCGGCTCCCACATCGGCCCCAAAGGGATATAAACCCTTCTATATGAGCCATGTAGGCCGTCACGGGGCCCGTTTTGCCTTGGGAAGCACCGTCTATGAAGACATGCTCTCCGTCTGGACCAAGGCCCGGGAGAAGGGCTGGCTCACGCCGGAAGGGGAGACCTTCTGCAAGGCCTATGTGGAACTGTATCCGGAACTGTCCCGGCGCGAGGGCAATCTTACCCGGAAGGGACAGGAGCAGCACCGCTATATTGCCGCGCAGATTTACAAGAACTATCCGGCCCTGTTCAAGGGCGCCACGCATGCATCGGCCGTTTCCACCATTTCCCACCGCGTGATTGTGAGCATGTACTCCTTCTTGGGGGAATTGGGCAAGCTGGACAAGGATTTCTCCTTCGATGCCGATTACGGCTACCCCTATCAGGCTTACCTGCTTCCGGAGGTGATTGACAGCGGCAGTGACAGGGGTGGCGCAGACAAGTTCAACGCCTTCCGCGACGAGGTGCTGGACATGGACGGCATCCTGGGCCGATGGTTCACCCGGCCGGATTCCCTGGTGAGTAACAAGTACAAGTTTGTCCACGACCTCCATGTGGTGGTTTCCACCCTGGACAACCTGGACTGCCCTGTTCCGTCGGTGCTCTACGACCTCTACACCCCGGCAGAGCGTTATGCCCTGTGGCGGGTGGGCAACTACCGGGATTATCAGACGGTGGGCAATTCTCCGGACACGGAGAATCTGCGCGTAAAGGCCATGGAGGCCCTCCTGAACGATTTTATCGTGAAGGCGCAGGAAGACATGGCCGGCGGCAAGGTACAGCTGCGCCTGCGTTTCGCCCATGACTCCACCCTGATGCCGCTCCTCTCGCTGATGGACGTGAACGGGATGGGTATCCGCCTGGAGAACCCTTATGAGGTGGAGAACTACTGGCGCAGCTTCGACATTCCCATGGCCTGCAACTTCCAGCTTGTATTTTTCAAGAGCAAAAAGAATCCGGAAATCCTGGTGCAGGTGCTTTTGAACGGCCGTGAGGCCACCCTGCCGCTCGAAATGGCCGCCCCCGGCAGCTTCTACCGCTGGAGTGACATCCTGGCCCGCTACACCCCCTGCTGCAAGTGTGGCAACTAAGTAATTGACTCATAGCGCATTATAATACATTCCTCGTTCATTTTTTGAACGAGGAATTGTATATAACACACAGCGAATCAACAAGTTAGTGACCAAGCCCCTTAATGCAATATCACGGTAAGTCCCGCCATCACAATCGAAACCATGCTCATCAGCTTGATGAGGATGTTCAGGGACGGGCCGGAGGTGTCTTTGAAGGGGTCTCCCACGGTGTCACCCACAATGGTGGCCTTGTGTGCCAGGGAGTTCTTTCCGCCGAAGTGGCCTTCTTCCACAAACTTTTTGGCATTGTCCCAGGCGCCGCCGGAGTTGGCCAGGAAGATGGCCAGCACAAAGCCGGCACCCAGGCTGCCGGACAGCAGGCCGATAACGGCCGCCGGTCCCAGCAGCATGCCTACGGCCATGGGAACCAGGATGGCCAGCAGGGAAGGGAAGACCATCTCTTTCTGGGCGGCCTTGGTGGAGATGCGCACGCAGCTGGTGTAGTCCGGGCGCTGCCGTCCTTCCAGGATGCCCGCAAGCTCACGGAACTGCCGCCGGACCTCCACCACCATCTTGGAGGCAGCGCGGCCCACGGCGTTCATGGTGAGGCCGCAGAAGAGGAAGGCCATCATGGCGCCCACGAAAATGCCCACCAGCACCTTTGGATTCATCAGGGAGATGTCGTACAGGTTCACGATATCCGTTATGCTGGCATTCACGGTTTCCACCGTATGGTCTCCCACCTGGAGAACCGTCCGGCCGATATGCCCCAGTCCAATCTTCAGCTCTTCAATATAGGAGGCCAGCAGGGCCAGGGCCGTCAGGGCGGCCGAGCCGATGGCAAAGCCCTTTCCGGTAGCGGCCGTAGTATTGCCCAGGGCGTCCAGCACGTCTGTCTTTTCTCGTACGGAAGGGTCCAGCCCGCTCATCTGGGCGTTGCCGCCGGCATTGTCGGCAATAGGCCCGTAGGCGTCCGTGGCCAGGGTGATGCCCAAAGTGGAAAGCATGCCCACGGCGGCGATGGAGATACCGTAAAGGCCCAGGCTCAGGGTATCGGCATTGAAGACGAAATCCGTGGCAAAGCCATAGGCCAGCAAGATGGCCGCGCAGATGGTCACCACCGGGATGGCCGTGGAAATCATGCCCAGGCCCACTCCGCTGATGATGACGGTGGCCGACCCGGTCTGGGCGCTCTCGGCCAGTTTCTGCGTGGGCTTGAAGGAATGGGAGGTGTAATACTCCGTCACCTTGCCGATAACAACGCCCGCCACAAGGCCGCTGAGCACGCTCAGGGCCAGTTTCCACCAGCCCGGGAAGCCCAGCAGGTAAAACACGCCGAAGCTGAGGATGCCGATAAGGACGGCGGCCAGGTTGGTTCCCACGGAGAGGGATTTGAGGAGGTCGTCAAGGTGGGCGCCTTCCTTGGTGCGGACGGCATAAATGCCCAGGATGGACAGCGCCACGCCGATGGCGGCAATCACCATGGGCGCCAGGACGGCCCGCATCTGGACGGCGGGCCCCTGTGCAAAGAAGGCCGATGCACCCAGGGCCATGGTGGCCAGGATGCTGCCGCAGTAGCTCTCGTACAGGTCGGCCCCCATGCCGGCCACGTCGCCCACATTGTCACCCACGTTGTCGGCGATGGTGGCGGGGTTGCGGGGGTCGTCCTCCGGGATGTCCTGCTCCACCTTGCCCACAATATCGGCCCCCACGTCGGCCGCCTTGGTGTAGATGCCGCC
Organism: uncultured Bacteroidia bacterium; assembly: GCA_902794615.1. Lineage (GTDB taxonomy): Bacteria > Bacteroidota > Bacteroidia > Bacteroidales > UBA932 > Cryptobacteroides. The sequence continues at coordinate 10,242 of CADBHY010000036.1, read as the reverse complement.
GCCCACACGGGCAAAGAGCGCCTGCGTAGAGGCACCCATGCCGAAGGTGAGCATGGTGGTGGTAATCACAACCAGGTTCTGGGCGTCGGAAGGGTCGTAAAACAATTTGAGAACGCTCCACCAGACGGCAATGTCCAGAAGCCCCAGGCCCACCACGGTGAGGCCCATTACGGCGCCGGAACGGAAGGCTATCTTGAGGCCGCTGTTGAGGCTGCGCATGGTGGCGTTGGCCGTGCGGGCGCTGGCGTAGGTGGCCGTTTTCATGCCCACGAAGCCCGCCAGGCCGCTGAACAGACCGCCTGTAAGGAAGGCAAACGGCACCCAGGGGTTCTGTACGCCGAAACCGTAAGCCAGAACGGCAAAGAGGACGGCCAGGACAAGAAAGACCGCCACCACCACCTTATACTGCTGTTTGAGGTATGCCATGGCACCCTCACGCACATACTGTGCGATTTCTTTCATGGTAGGGGTTCCCTCGCTTTCCCTGTACATCTGCCGGAAGAAAATCCAGGCGAACAGAAGTGCCAGCAATGCAGCGGCGGGAACCAGATAGAATAGCCAGTTCATAGTTTTGGTGTTATTTGGTAGGACAAATATAAGAATTATTTCCAATTCTTATACGGGTTCCGCGAAAGGCTGGCGTTGTAGTAACGCCGGTCTCCCGTTACTTCCTCTCCCAGCCAGGAAGGCCGTTCAAAGGCTTCGTCCGGGGCGCCCAGTTCCACTTCGGCCACCACCAGCCCCGCATTGTCTCCGTGGAATTCGTCCACCTCGAAGGTGTGTTTCCCGGCCTTTACCAGATGCCGTGTCTTGTCTATGATGCCGGGCTCGCAAAGCGCCATCAGCTCCCGTGCCTCCGCGACGGGAATCTCCTTCTCCCACTCGAAGCGGCTCAGGCCGCCATCGGCCGACGGGCCCTTGATGGTAAGGAAAGCCTGTTCTCCCCGGATACGGACGCGCACCGTGCGGCCGCTGTCCCGGCAGATATAGCCCTGGCTCATGCGGAGGGCGGCAAAGGCAGCCTCCTTGAAGCTGCCCTTGACCAAAAATTTCCTTTCTATTTCCTGTGCCATTACTGCTGGGGTGCGCGGATGGTCATGCCATGCTCCCGGGCCACCGTCTCTTTCCAGAGCTCTGTGTAGCCCGGCTGCTCCACCTTTTCGGGCATGCCCTTGTTGTACTTGGAGTGTGTGAAGGAGCCGTCCTTCTCCTGGGGGAGCACGTTGCCGTCCATGAATTTCACCAGCAGCTCCACCTCCAGATTCTTCCATTTGTCAAACTGCCGCTCGGCGGTGTCCATGCAGTACGCGGTGATGTATTTGACAATTTTGGCAAAGGGTTTGGCCGATACCATGGTGTCGTGCCTGGATTCCAGCTTCTTCTGCAGTTTCACCACCACCTGGTTGTACATGACCACGGCCATGCTGTCCACCGAATGGGTGCGGTGCTCCATCTGCTCCACCTCGAAGCTGTCTATGCGCTCGCGCACATAGGGGGCCATCTGGTTATACATCTTGTAGCAGGCGTTGGAGATGCGGTTGTTCACCCAGAAGGATGCGGTGGGAGAATAGTGCAGGCGGTCTCCGTTGCCTTCACGGAAGCAATCCGGCACCTCGGTCACGCTGGTGTAGATGGGCGTGAGATAGGAGGTGGCGGCGTCGTCCGTACCGAACCAGAGGATGCCTCCCACCACGTCGGGGACATAGTTGCGGGCCTGGCCCACCAGCCAGAAACCGGTCTGTTGGGTGGCGATGGCGCGCTCGTTCACATAGGTGCTGCCCTCGACGGTGAATTCCATGGGGCGCCAGCGGTACGGAAGGGCGTTTCCGCCGGCTCCGATATCCTGCGTCATGTCCATAGGGGTGCCCTCGTAGTGGTCTCTCATCACATCGGCCACGTCCTTGACGCCAATCTTCTTGCGGGGGAACACAAAGAGGGGAATGTCTCCCTCCAGGTTGCGGCCCATCACATAGTCCAGGTAGGTATAGGCGTCGCGGGTGACGGCGTTGCCTTTCTCGTCATAGAAGGAGAACCAGCCGTCCGTGAGGATATTGTAGGCACTCCAGGCGCGGGCGTCGCAGCCGCGGACAGTGCCGAAGTCAATGGGGCAGTAGGCCTTCTTGAAGCTGAAGTCCTTGTCTTCTCCGTCAAAATAGCCCTTGCGGCGGGCGAAGGAAATCACGTCCGGGGCATAGAGGCAGTTCTCGGGGTCGTTGAGGGGGAATCGGCCGATACGGGCCTGGTTGGCATGGGCGCAGATGGCCCCGTCGGGCACCCGCATGGCCACCCAGACGATGCCCTTCTGCGTGTTGTAGCCGTTGCGCATGTTGGTACCCTTGCCAATCAGCTCCATAATCCAGGCTTCGTTCTTGTCGGCAATGGAGAAGCTTTCTCCGCTGGAGGCGTAACCGTATTCGTTGGCCAGGGAAACAATGGTCTGGATGGCCTCACGGGCGGTTTTGGCGCGCTGAAGGGTAATGTAGATGAGAGAGCCGTAGTCTATGCCTCCGGTCTTGTCTTCCAGCTCTGCGCGGCCGCCCCAGGTGGTTTCCGTGATGATGAGCTGGTACTCGTTCATGTTGCCTACGGTCTGGTAGGTATGGGGAATCTGCTCAATCACGCCCAGAGGCTTGTTGGAGTCCCAGTCGTAAATCTGCAGCGTGCTGCCGGCCTTCCAGTCCTTGGCGGGGTGGTAGTACAGTTCCCCGAAGATGGTATGGGAATCGGCCGCATAGGAAACCAGCACAGAACCGTCTGTAGAGGCCCCGCGGGACACAATGACATTGGTGCAAGGACGGGCGACGGTGGCTCCCGCAAGGAGGGCGGCGGTGGCCAGGGTGAATTTTAGGAGCGATTTTTTCATCGTATTTTGGGCTTTTTCGATTTATTGCGTAATTTTGTCGTCTGACATTATCTTGCAAAGATATGAAAATTTATCATTTATTAAGCGTTTTCGCCGCCGTCTGCCTGGGTGTTTTTGCAGCATCGGCCCAAAATCAGGACCCCCAGACCCCTGAGCAAAGGGAAAAACAGCTTCAGGAAGCCGTTGACAAGGAGGTCCAGCGCCTGTCCGCGCTGCTGGAGCTGGAGTACTGGCAGGAGTTTTATGTAGATTCCACCCTTCGCCACGACATTCCGGAAATGAACAAGGAGCTGGAGAAGATGCAGGCCGCCAAGGTGGAAAACCGTGACCTGTACATAGTGGTGCAGGACAGGTGGATGCAGAAGATAGATGATTCCTACAAGCGTTTCTTTACGCCGGAGCAGTGGAACAAATACTGGAAAACCGGCGGAAAGAAGGCCCAGGAAGCCCGTGACAAGCGTAACAAGAAAAACAAAAAATTATAATGTTCATAAAATGAAGGAAGCGATTGATCAGATTTTCAAGGAACTGGCCGATTTGAAGGCTACCACCGCCAAGGAGGCCGAAGAAGCCCGCATCCGTTTTCTGGGCAAGAAGGGTGAAATCACCGCCCTCATGGAGCAGTTCCGCTCGGTGGCCCCGGAGCTGAAACGGGAATATGGTCAAAGGCTCAACGAGCTCAAGAAGGCCGCCAATGCCCGCATCGAAGAGCTCAAGTTTGCCGTAGAGGAAAGCGAGGAGGCATCGGCCCCCAAGGAAGACCTCTCCATGCCCGGAGACGCCTTCCCGCTGGGCAGTCGCCATCCTGTCTCCATTGTGCGCCAGCAGATTGTGGACATTTTCCGCAAATTCGGTTACGATGTGGCCGAGGGTCCGGAAATCGAGGACGACTACCATGTGTTCGAGGCCCTCAACTTCCCGCCCAACCATCCGGCCCGCGAAATGCAGGACACCTTCTTCGTGAGCACCGGCCACCCCAATCCGCTGCTGCTGCGCACGCACACCTCTTCCGTGCAGGTGCGCACCATGGAAAGCAAGGAGCTTCCCATCCGCGTGGTATGCCCCGGCCGCGTTTTCCGCAACGAAGCCATATCGGCCCGCGCCCACTGCATCTTCCATCAGGTGGAAGGCCTTTACATTGACAAAGACGTCACGTTTGCAGACCTCAAGCAGGCCATCCTGCTCTTTGCCCGCGAGATGTTCGGGGCCGATACGCAGATTCGCATGCGCCCCTCCTACTTCCCCTTCACGGAGCCTTCCGCCGAGGTGGACGTAAGCTGCAACATCTGCCACGGAAAGGGCTGCAACATCTGCAAGGGCACCGGCTGGCTGGAGATTATGGGCTGCGGCATGGTAGACCCCAACGTGCTCAAGGCCAGCGGCATAGACCCTGAGCAGTACAGCGGCTTCGCCTTCGGTATGGGCGTAGAGCGCATTGCCATGCTCAAGTGGCAGGTGAACGACCTCCGCCACTACTTCGAGAACGACATGCGCTTCCTTTCCGAGTTCGCCACCGCCACGGAAGTCTAATTTGCCTTGGCCGCTAATCGGCTGATATTCACACACTTGCAGTATATTCCTCGTTCAAAAAATGAACGAGGAATGTTGTATAATACACTGTGTGTCAATAGATTAGTTGCCAAGGCAAAAGGCCGATAGCGACTTGAAAGAAAATGTGTATATTTGTGGGATATGAATACAAGGCAGGTTCTCCTCTTTTTCTGCGGCGTTTTTGCGGCGCTGGGCCTGCTGTGGCTCATAACCCCGGCAGGAGGCGTGAACCTGGGTTTCTACACCCTCCGTTTCGCGTCCTATGAAGGCGCCCTGGAGGACGCCCGGACGGCCCGGGTAGATGTGGATTCCGTGCTCCGGAGTGTGGACGCCCGCTTTAAGATGGACCAGGACACTCTCCGCTATTATGAGACCTTCTTCCACGAAAACCCGGACCGCATCTATCTGCCCGGAGACGACGCGGGCTACTTTGACGACCTGTTTGAGGAAATGGAGCAGGCGAAGGCGCAGGGCCGGACTGTCCGAATCCTGCATTACGGAGACTCGCAGATAGAGATGGACCGCATCAGCCAAGACCTGCGGGAGGGCCTTCAGGAGCGCTTTGGAGGCATGGGAACCGGCTTTTTCCCGGCCCTGGGCAATGTTCCGTCGGCATCCATCTACCATACGGCAAACGGCGCCTTGGCCCATTACACCATGTACGGAGATTCCACCACCTCCCGCGCCGGTCACAGCCGCTACGGCATGCTGGCCCAGGTGGTGCAGCTCTCCGGCAGCGGAACGGTAAGCCTGAGGGTGAGCGGGAACAAAAACACCCGGGAGCGCGTGAAGGATTTCTCTTCCGTGAGCGTCCTCTACGGGCGGGCCGGCAAGGAGCTGGACATCAAAGTGAGCAGCGACACGCTGCAAGCCCGGCAGACCACCCGCACGGCCGGGAGCGGCGTCACCCTCCGGACCTGGCAGTTTCCCCGCCCCGTGAAAAGGGCGGTGCTCCGCTTCAAGGGCCGGGCCGAGATTTACGGCATATCGGCCGACGGAGACGGAGGCGTCACCGTGGACAACGTGCCCCTGAGAGGCAGCGCCGGTACCATCTTTACCCGGATAGACACCACCGTGATGCGGGATAACCTGGCCCTGGCCGATACCCGGCTTATCATCCTCCAGTTTGGCGGCAACATGATGCCGATGGTGAGCGGCCAGCGGAATATCGAGCAGTATCAGGAGCAGGTGGCCCGGCAAATCCAGTATTTCCACCGGGCGGCCCCGGAGGCGAAAATCCTTTTTATCGGCCCGTCCGACATGGGTAAAAGCGTGAAGGGCCGCATTGTCACCTGGCCCGGCCTGCCCCAGATGGTGGATTCCCTCAAGGCCACCGCCCTCAGGAACGACGCCGCTTTCTGGGACCTCTTCCACATGATGGGAGGCGAGAATTCCATGGTGGAGTGGGTAAGACATTCCCCTCCGCTGGCCGGGCCGGACTACATCCACTTTACCCCGGCCGGTGCCCGGGAGGCGGGAGAGGCCTTTACCCGTTCTTTCCTGACGTATCACGATTTTTATCGGCTCCGTAAAAAATGAAGCGAATCCTTTTCTGTATCCTCCTGCTGGGGGCATTTCTCAGCGATGCCGGCGCCCGCAGATATCCGTTCATCAGGCCGGACAAGAATGTTTTGCAGTATCCGGCCGGTTCTTCTCCTGACTACAGCCTCTTCCTCCGCAAGCTGGATACGCTGCTGACCACCGGCTCCGGAGACGTGCGGGTGCTCCAGATTGGCGGTTCGCACGTGCAGGGCGGTACGCTCAGTGACCATCTGCGCCGCCGTTTCCTTTCCTTGCGTTACGGAATAGACGGCGGGCGGGGACTGGTCTTCCCCTTCTCCGCCGCGGGAACCAACACGCCCTCAAGCTATATGAGCTCCTGGCAGGGCTCCTGGGAAAGTGCCAACTGCCTGAAACCCAATGGAATGGACTTGGGGCTCACGGGAATGGCCGCCCAGGCGCGGGATACATCGGCCCGGGTTATCATTGACCTGGTGCTCAAGGAGAAGAAGATTCTGCAGCACCGCTATACCTTCAACAAGGTGGATGTGCTGGGAGAAGGCAGCCTGGAACCGCTGCTTATCCTGAACGGAAAAGACACCGTGAAGGGCGTACACGGCCCCCGGATGAGCCATTTCGACCTTCCCTATTATGCCGATTGGCTGCAGCTGTCTTTCCGTGGGAAGGGGACTTACACCCTCCGTGGCCTTTATCTGGACCGTCCCGCTTCCGGCTTCACCCTCAGCGAAGCCGGGGTGAACGGCGCCTCCACCAATTCCTGGCTGCAATGCTCCCTTCTGGAGGAAGACCTTCGCCGTGTTCAGCCAGACCTGGTGCTACTCTCCGTAGGCATCAACGATATCCAGGGTGGAAATTTTGACGAAGTGCGCTTCAAGGCCAACTATCGGGCCCTCATCCAGCAAATCCGCAAGGTGAATCCGCACTGCGCCCTCCTTTTTACCGGCATCAACGACAGCTGGCGGCGGGGTGCAGGCATAAACGAACATACGGCCGAGGCCGAGAAAGCCTTCAGGGACCTGGCGGCGGAGTACAAGGCCGTTTTCTGGGACTGGTATGAGGTCATGGGCGGCTACGGCTCCATGGCCCGGTGGGAAGCCGCCGGCCTGGCCCAGCCGGACAAGATTCACTTTACCCCGCTGGGATATAGGGAAGTGGCCGATTACCTGTTTGACGCCATAGCACAGGACTATTATTCACGCCGATGAATCTCCGGGGGCTCATAGGAGACTTTGTGCATAACCTGTTCGCTTTTGACCAGGCGCATCCCCTTTTGTTCACCCAGTTCTATTTCTGGGCCTTCTTTGCGCTGGTCTTCGCGGGCTTTTCGCTCATTCACTCCAAGCCCCTGCTCCGAAACGCCTATCTCTTTGCCTGCTCGCTGTTCTTTTACTACAAGACCAGCGGGGTGTTCCTGGTGCTGCTGCTGTTTGTGATTCTCTACAATTACCTGGCAGCCCGGCTGCTGCACCGCACCCGCCGGGAATGGCTGCGCAGCGCCCTCACGGCCTTCAGCGTGACGGTGGACCTGGGGCTTCTGGCCTATTTCAAATACGCCTATTTCCTCACGGACTTCGTGAACCGGCTGCTGGGCCTGTCGCTCCAGGTCCATGACGTGCTGGGAGAGTGGCTCAATGTGCTTACGGGGACATCGGCCTTCCGGGTAGATGTGATTGTTCTGCCGGTGGGCATCTCCTTCTTCACCTTCCAGGCGGTGAGCTACATGGTGGACGTGAAGCGCCGGAAGATAGAGCCGGTGCGGAATTTCCTGGATTTCGGTTTCTACCTGAGCTTTTTTCCGCAGCTGGTGGCCGGCCCCATCGTGCGGGCATCGGAGTTCATATCCCAGCTGCACAAGCCTTACAGCCTGAGCCGCCGCTGGTTCGGCCTGGCCATTTTCTGGATAATGAACGGCCTCCTCAAGAAGCTCATCCTGGCCGATTACATGGCGGTGAACTTCTGCGACCGGGTGTTCGAGAACCCGCTGCTGTACAGCGGCTTCGAGAACCTGAGCGCCCTGTTCTGCTATTCCCTGCAAGTTTATGCCGATTTCTCCGGCTACACGGACATAGCCACCGGTGTGGCCCTGCTGATGGGCTTCTACCTGCCCCAGAACTTCGATTCGCCCTATAAGGCGGTGAACACCCAGCAGTTCTGGCGCCGCTGGCACATGACTTTGAGCCGCTGGCTCCGGGACTACCTGTATATCCCGCTGGGCGGCAACCGCAACGCCACGGCCGGCACCTATGTCATCATTGCGGCGGTGGCCGTGGTGGGCTCTTTCCTCAGCGGCAGCTGGTGGGTGGCCGTGGCGGTCTTCGCCTTGGCGGCGGGAATTGGCCTGTGGGCCTGGAAGTGCCCCGGAGACCGGAAGCTCATCACCACCAACATCAACTCCATGAACACCATGCTGCTGGGCGGCCTGTGGCACGGCGCCAGCTGGAATTTCATGATTTGGGGCGGCCTTAACGGCCTGGGGATGGTGATTTATAAGGTCTGGACCCGGCGCAGCATGGGGGTAAAGGTGCTCATTATCGGTCTTACGTCCCTGCTCTGCCTTGCCCTGGCCCTCTTTACGCACTATCCTGTCTGGAACCTCTTCTCTGCATGGACGCTCATCCTGCTGGTGGGGACGCTGGTTCGATGGGCATATGCCCTTTACCGGAAAAAATATCCGCTGCTGCCGCAGCTCAATCCGATTACGCTTGTGTACGAGCAAAGCGCCGAACCGGCATATATTCCTTGGCTTTCCCGCGCGTGGGACATTTTCCAGACCTTCGTGTTCATCACTTTCACCCGCCTGTTTTTCCGCAGCGGCTCCAACCTGGACCCGGCGCAGGCCAACGAACAGGCCTGGAACACGGCCAAGAACATGGTGAACCAGATGGGCGGCCCCTGGAATCTGTCCCTGCTTCCGGACATGATTTGGCAGCACCGGGCCGTGTTACTGGTCTTTGTGGCGGGCATGCTCATCCACTGGCTGCCGGAGCGCCTGAAGCGCAGCTATCGGCTGGCCTTTGCCCGCCTGCCCCTATGGCTTATGGGAACGGTGGTGGTGCTGCTGATTGTCCTGGTTTATCAGTTTGTTACCTCCGACCTCCAGAGCTTCATTTATTTCCAGTTCTAAGAGTCTCTAAATTCCTCCTCCCTCCACGGCGCCGTCGGCCTTGGCAAAGGCGGGCTGCAGGAGGTAGCGGGCACCGCCGGAGCGGGCCAGGGCCGCCAGTTCTCCGATGGGGCTGGTGAGGGAGCGTCCCACGTCGATGATAAGGCCGCAGCGCATGTCCGGGAACGCGGTGAGCATGGGGACGTCGCCGTTGGAGTCTCCGCCCACCAGAACAGGGCCGCGGCCCCCGTGCAAGGGCGCCATGTGCGTTTTGATACAGCTGACTTTTCCCGGGCCGATGGGCTGTACATAAGTGCTGTCATATACGGCTGTAATGGGCTCTGAAGGGACAAAACGCAGGCCGAACACCTGTTCCGGCGGCAGTCCGGGGCCCAGGTCCGGGTCACAGGCCAGCCCTTCCACGATGAGCTCCAGGGAGGCCGAGCAAACATAGGGGGTGATGCCCTTCTCCTTCAGGCCGGCAAAGAGCTCCTTCATTTCCGGAGAGAACCAGATGCCGCGTTCCACCGCCCCGCCCCATCGGCCATCCGGAGAGCGCCATTCCTGAACCGCCAGCTTGTCCTTTCCCAGATGCTCCAGAATGGCGCCGTGAATGACTTCCCGGGCCTCCTGCTGCGTAAAGCCGCTCAGCAGCCCCGGCATCCAGAGGTAGGAGACCGGTGCGCCAAAAACGCCGTCCATGCTCGCCAAAAGGGAGAACATGCGGGCGCGGAAGTCCAGATACGGCTCCGATTCGCGCACTTGTTCCAGGCTCATGCCGGCGCCCAGGCGCTGAACCAGTATCTCATATTCGGCCTCCAGGGAAGCGCCCATCTGGGCAAAGCTGACGCCCGGAGCCATCTCGCGTGAAGGGTCCGGAATGCCGTCTATGAAGGCATGGGCCGGGGCATCGGCAAAGGCCAGGTGCTCAATCTGGTACACCCAGAGCGCCTGGGACACGTCGTGGACAATGGAGGTTTTGTCAAAGTCAAAAACGGCATAGCCGCCCGGCTGGGTCGATGCCAGGAGGGCGTTCAGCGATTCCCGTACGTGCGGGTCCCAAGACCCGCTTTCCAAGGTTTTGGGTGCATGGCAGGCCGTCAGGCACAGAAGAAGGAAGGAGAAAATGCGTTTCATGCGTGTATTCGTACAGCTTTCGGCAAAGATACTCACTTTTTTTTGCTAATTTTGCAGATTGGAAAAC
>CADBHY010000035.1 GCA_902794615.1 uncultured Bacteroidia bacterium | reverse complement strand
GAGCCGAAGGCGGTGGACACCATGTCGCTCATCACGTCGCCGTCGTAGTTCTTGCAGGCCCAGATGAAACCGCCCTCGGAACGCATGACACGGGCCACGGCGTCGTCAATGAGGGTGTAGAAGTACTCGATGCCGGCGGCCTCGAATTTCTCCTTGTATTCATTCTCGTAAATTTCCTCGAAGATGGCTTTGAAGCGGCCGTCGTACTTCTTGGAAATGGTGTCCTTGGTAGCAAACCAGAGGTTCTCCTTCACGTCCAGGGCGTACTTGAAGCAGGCATGGGCAAAACTGCTGATAGACTTGTCCGTATTGTGCATGCCCTCGATGACGCCGGGGCCGGAGAACTCGTGGATAACCTCCTCGATACGCTCGCCGGAGGCGCCTTCGAACACCAGCTTGGCCACGCCGGGCTCCGAGGTCTGGATTTCCACGTCACGGTACACGTCGCCGTAGGCATGGCGGGCAATGGTGATGGGCTTTTTCCAGAACTTTACGGCCGGATGGATGCTGGGAATGGTGATGGGGGTACGGAACACGGTTCCGTCCAGCATGGCACGGATGGTACCGTTGGGGCTCTTCCACATCTGGTGCAGGTTGTACTCGCTCATGCGCTGCACGTTGGGAGTGATGGTGGCGCACTTCACGGCTACGCCCAGACGCTTGGTGGCGTTGGCGGAGTCGATGGTAACCTGGTCGGATGTCTTGTCACGGTACGGAAGGCCCAGGTCGTAATACTCGGTCTTGAGGTCAACGAAGGGAAGGATGAGCTCGTCCTTAATCATTTTCCAAAGGATTCGGGTCATTTCATCGCCGTCCATCTCGACGAGCGGGGTGGTCATTTTAATTTTTTCCATGGTTTTTATTTACGGTTTTTGTAGTAATTCATCAGGCAGCCGTCGGCAAGAATCTCTCTCTCGTCTTCGGTGAGGTTCTGGAAGTAAAGGGTAATGGGCGCGGAGTGGCCGTCGCGGGTAATCACACGGGCTTCCACCTGTTCTGCGCCGCCCAGGATGGCTTCCCGGATGCCGGGCACAAAGACATAGTCCCCCACCTCGTAATTGAAAGGCGTTTCGGAATCCAGGGTAAAGGGAACGATGCCCCAGTTGATGCAGTTGGAACGGTAGCGCTTGGTGGCATACTCGTAGCAGATATTGGCATCTCCGCCCAGAACCTTCTGGCAGGAAGCGGCCTGCTCGCGGGCACTTCCGTCACCCGGCTTGTTGGCAAAGACGCAGGAGCCGAAGGAAGTGTTTTCGGCCGATGTTCCGGCTACGGCCAGGGCCTTGCGGAGGTCTTCGGTGAGTTCTCCGGCGCGGCGGGCCCGGTCATCGGCCTGAATGCGCTTGGCGCGGCCCACATACTCGGGAACGCGGCGGCTCAGGGCGAACTCGGAGAGCTTCAGGGGGTTGGAACGATAGCTGGAGGTTTCACCGGAAGGGATGAGCTCGTCGGTGGTGGTCACGGGGTCGTGAATCACGGCGGCCAGTTCCAGGAGCATGTTCTCCTGCATGGCGGGCATCACCGGCCAGTCCTTGATATTGGGGCCGTAGCGGAGCGGTTCTTCGGGCATGGCCTTGCCGAAGCCGTTATACACGCGTTTCTCGTAAATGTGTCCGTCAAACTGGTAAGGCTTGTGGGTATCTTCGTATTCAATATCCGTGGCAGCGGTGATGACACCGCCGTTTGCAGCCGTGGCGGCAATGGAACGGGCGTCCATCAGGGCCACCATGGAAATCTGTCCTTGACCGGGCTTGGAGCCTTCCCGGTTGGGGAAATTACGGGTGGTGTGACGGATGGAAAGGCCGTTGTTGGAGGGCACGTCACCGGCGCCGAAGCAAGGGCCGCAGAAGGCGGGCTTAATCACTACGCCGGCCTCCAACAGCTCTTCGGCAATGTGGTTGCGCGTGGTAGCCAGGTACACGGGCGTGCTCTGGGGATAGGCGCTCATGGTAAAGTAGTCGTTGCCGATAGACTTGCCCTTCAGGATGGTGGCGGCTTCGGAAAGATTGTCGTAAGTGCCGCCGGAGCAGCCCGCGATGATGCCCTGGTCGGCATGCACCTTGCCGTCCCGGATTTTGCTCATCAGGTCCGGATGCACCTTGTCTCCGAAACGTTTGACGGTATCTTCCTCGATGGCTTTGAGAACCTTTTCGGGATTGGCCTGCAGTTCGTGGATGCTCACGGCGTTGGACGGGTGGTAAGGCAGGGCAATCATGCTCTCCTGGCTGCTCAAGTCCACGGTAATCATGGAATCATAGTAAGCCACGGCGCCCGGAGCCAGCTCCTTGTAGGCCTGGGGACGGCCATGCATCTCGAAGTAACGCTTCACCTCCTCATCCGTTACCCAGATGGAGCTGAGGCAGGTGGTTTCGGTGGTCATGACATCAATGCCGTTGCGGAAGTCGATGGGCAGTTCCTTCACGCCGGGGCCGGCAAATTCCAGCACCTTGTTCTTTACAAAGCCGCTCTCGAAGGTGGCTTTCACCAGGGAAATGGCCACATCATGCGGGCCGATTCCCCTCCGCGGCTTACCCTCCAGCCAAACCAGCACCACCTCGGGGGCCTTAATATCCCAGGTGTTTTCCAGCAGCTGCTTCACCAGCTCTCCGCCACCTTCGCCAACGCCCATGTTGCCCAGCGAGCCGTAGCGGGTGTGGGAGTCGGATCCCAGAATCATGTTGCCGCAGGCCGTCAGGGCCTCACGGGCATACTGATGAATAACCGCCTGATTGGCAGGCACATAGATTCCACCGTACTTCTTGGCTGCGGAAAGGCCGAACACATGGTCGTCCTCATTGATGGTGCCGCCTACCGCGCACAGGGAGTTGTGGCAGTTGGTCATGGCATAGGGCAGCGGGAACTTCCGGAGGCCGCTGGCGCGAGCCGTCTGGATAATGCCCACATAGGTAATGTCATGGCTTACCATGGCGTCAAAGCGAATACGGAACTGCTTTTCGCACGTTCCTTCCCCCGCCGCACCGACATCATGCGCACGCAGAATCTGGTAGGCGATGGTGTTTTCACGGGCCCGGTCTTTGTCCAAAGCGGCCTCGGAGGCGATGGTTTTTCCATCGAGGAGATATACTCCATTCGGATGAAGTGTAATCATGATATGATTGAATCGGTAAATATTGTCAATGCCAGCATGTCGGCCGCCCCGCCCGGAGAAATCCCCTCCCGGGCATATCGGCCGCACATGTCTTTCAGTTTTTCTTTCCAGTCTTGCTTATTCTGAGTTTGCCGAAGGGCGTAGCGAAGCATCTCTTCCGCTTCTTTTTTCACCTCCTGCGCCCGCTCATAGCCCGTACGGTGAATCACGCAGGTGTCGTCCAGGGTGGACATGATTTTAAGCAGAGTCAGTTGCATCCTCTCCTCCTTGGGCCTTGAACTCAAGAATCTGTAAAGCGGAAGCCATTCAGACCATAGGGCCTGATAGCCTTCAGTAGCCATCGCACGGGCACCCTTGACGCCATACCGCTGCACGGCTGCCTCTCCATGCGTGGAATGCAACTCGCTCTTATCCAGCGAATTACGCAAAACGACCTGGGCAATTTTACTTAGGTTGTTTTGCATAACTTCCTCATTAACAGACATTTCCATTCCACGGGCATACAGGGCCAGGCCCAGGGCGAAGATGGCCCCGCGGTGCGTATTCACCCCGCCGGTAGCCTCCAGCATGGCCTTTTCGGCCTCCAAGCCCAGTTCCCGGAGTTCCTGCGCGCTATGGGCCGATGCCATCCGGGGCCAGAAGGGCCGAAGGGCCTCGATACCCTCCCGCATCACACGGTAATCCATATCCTGATGGGCTCCGTTGGAATCAGGGCCCACCAAGCCGGGTTTCAAGCCTGTATCCACTTCCATCCGAAGCGCCCGCTGAGCCAGATACCCCAGCAGATAAGGCCGGGTGCTCTTAGGACAAAGGGCCGATGCCGCCGCAAAGGAAGCAGCATCCAGCGCAGCCCGCACAGCCGACGCGGAAATGGCATTCAGCCGCGGAATCTCCACCACCTCCGGCAAGACTTCCTTCATCAGCTCATTGTAGCGGGCGGTGAGGGCGTCGGAGGGTTCGGAGCCCACGAAGCGCACGGACACGCCCAGCGCCGGAGCGATATGTCCGGCAAACAAATCCAGGTCCAGGCGCATCTGCGTCTCGGCCGCATCGGAGAGGTCTTTCAGAAAATAGGTAGGGAAAGTGGCGGCCGATATCTGATAGGCACTCCCCTCCAGCACCGTCACCCCGGCGGGCGCGGCGTCCCTTATCATGGCAATGCGCTCCTGATAGCGGAAAGAAGAAGAATCTTCCCGCACGGGAATCACAAAGAGCGCATCCACCCGGGAAGCCGCCTGCTCCAGCAAATAGCGGTGCCCCAGGGTGAAGGGATTGGCATTCATCACTATGGCCCCGCATCGGCCTTTCCGGGAGAAAGAGCGAAGATAGCTGCCATAGCGCTCCAGTCCCCGGCCGTTTTCCATGAGGACGGCCAGCGGGGCGCGGGCAATCACGTGAAAGCCCAGGCTCTCGAAAATGCGCCCGTTCTCCGGCTTGGTGAACAGTTTCAACTCCGTGATTCCGCGGGAGGCGGCCTGGGAAATGAGATGGGACACCAGCGGGGCCACCAAGCCCTCACTTCGAGCTTCGGAAGCAACGGCTATACATTTGATAAGGTCTCCGGACATGCCGGCACCGGCCAGAATCCGGCCCTCAGCGTCTTCCACAACGAAATACGAATCAAGTGCTTCCAGGCGGAGTCCGTTTTCTCCGAGGAAGCGCTCCACCACATTGTGGTAGTGAGGAACGCTCAAAGGCAGTTCCTGTATGGTGTGGTTTTCGTAGCGATACATCATCCAACAGGCTTTCCAATACTCCCGGTTCCGCCTGTAAGGGAATCACATTACAAATGTAACACTTTTATATATCTTTCCAAAGAAAACTTACAATTATTTCTATTTCTGGCAAAATTTGCTTACCATCTCGTTAATTTTGGCCAGCAGCTCATCCTGCGAATGGCTTTTGGCGCGCATGCAGTAACGCACTTCGTTTTCGCACAGCAGGCAGCGGCGGGGCTCAAGGCCCAGCGAGGACCTGTCCAACGGTCCTTCCCGGCCTGCTACGTCTATATCCATCAATCGGCCCAGGGGGTGGCTGTCCTCGATTTCACAGCAGAGGCGTTTGACCAGGGCGGCAGGCAGCGGGACCAGCAGATAGGCCTCGTAGCCGCTTTCCAAGTCACGCACCTGAATGTGCTTCAAACAGCTGCCGAACTTGTCCAGCAGGGCCTGAAGACCGGCTCCGCCTATTATTAGGGATGTGGCATTCCGCTTTATCGGCCCGGGAAGCTGCACCGTCATGCAGACAAGACTGCAGGCGGGATAGGCTGCCAAGAGTTCCTGGCGGCGGGCAGCCCGGCGGTCGCGGCTTTCCAGAAGCATTTCCAGGCTTATACGGCTCATTCTCTCAGGCGGGCTTCCACGTGGGCCTTGGACAGTTTGATGTCAAGCCCCACCATCTCCTTTCTTCCGTCCGCTTCCATCCAGACGTGCAGCTCGTTTCCGCTGCCATCTTCCATAAGGCCTCTCTGGGGCATCAGGATTTTATAATGGACCAGGCTCTTCCCAGGCCAGAATTCGCTGTCCATGCCCATGTAGTAGAGGTCGGCCGGAACCTTGGCCTGCGTCATCAGGACATAAAAACGGAAGGGAGAAGACAGGCTCTCCGGCTTCAGGCTCCGGATGAACATGTACACAGAGGCCAGGTCCATGGACAGGCCGTCCTGCTCAAAATCTATGTCCAGCACCTTTTCCCCGTCGTCCACCGCCGTTTTCGTCATCTTGATGACTCCGGGATAGCCGGTATAGAAAATCTCGTGATGGAGCGTCCTTCCCTTGGGCTTAATCAGGGACGTATAATAGAGGGGGGCCGCGTTTTCCCTCTCACAGAAGGTGGTGACGTTGTACTCCCCCTTCATCAGAAGGCGGAACAGATTCACGGCACGCACACTGAAACTGACCGACACGGCCTCCTTCTTGTCCCGGAGGGCGGAATTCAGGCCGATGGTGGCGCGGGCCATCTTAGCCCTGAAAGCGCCGCGGACGAAACGGACATCGTATTGTACCGAAGTGCCCACCGCCTCCGCCGGCACAGGAAGCCTTTCCGGCTCCTGCGCCAGCAGCATGACGGCGCTTACAAGAGCTATAAGCAAATTCATCGGATATTGTAAATCTTGTCTAAAACGGAACCGTCGCGGTTCATCACCACGCCTACCACCCGGTCTCCGAAAGGAAGCGAATCGGGCATGCCGATGATGGACGTGGCCTTGCGGGCCAGCTCCTCGATATCCACCAGCTTGAGGCCGGAAGCCTTCAGCCTTTCTGCGATTTCGGGCCGGAGCGGATTCACGGCAATGCCATATTCCGTCACCACCACGTCCACGGACTTGCCGGGGGTGATGAGCGTTGTCACCTTGGGCACCACACAGGGAATGCGGCCGCGCAGCAGCGGGCATACAATAATGCTGAGGGCACTGTCTGCCGCCGTATCCTGGTGACCGCCGATAGCCCCGCGGATAATGCCGTCAGAGCCCACCAGCACGTTCACGTTGAAGTGGACATCCACCTCCAAGGCGCTCAGGATTACGATATCCAGGGCATGCGTGGCACTCCCCAGATGCTGTCCGGAAGCATATTCCACGGCGGAGACTTCCTGATGAAGCGGGTCCCGGGCAATGGATTCCGCCGCCACCTTGTCAAAGGACTGCACGTCAATCAGTTTGCCGATTAGGCCCTCCTCATGCAGTTTCACCATGTGCGCCGTAATGCCGCCCAGGGCAAAACTGGCCTTGATGTTCCGCTTGAGCATTTCTTCGCGGATGTACTTGACGGCAGCCAAGGAAGCGCCGCCCGTACCCGTCTGGATGCTGAAGCCGTCTTCGAAATAACCGGAGTTGATAATCACCTTGGCAGCCTGTTTGGCCAGCAGGATATCCCTCGGATTCTTGGAATCGCGGATGGCACCGGCGGCAATCTTGGAGCTGTCTCCCACGGAGTCCACCACCACCACGCTTTCCACGTCGGCGGCCGATATGCTCTGCGGCATATTGGGATAGGGCACCAGGTCGTCGGTAATCACCACCACATGCTTGGCATAGCGGGCATCCGGCAGGGCATAACCCAGGGAGCCGCAGATGCTCTTGGCATGCTCGCTGCGGGGCACACCGCAGGCATTGCCCAGCTCGTCACAGGCCGATGCTCCCAGGAAGGCCACGTCAATCTTGAGCTCTCCACTCGCAATGGCGCTGCCGCGGCCGCCGTGGCTTCGGAACACCACCGGCTCCTTCATCAGGCCGTGGGAGATGGCATCGGCCAACTCCCCGCGAAGTCCGGAGGTGGAAATGCCGGTGATGACGCCGTTTTTGATATGTTCGATAAGCGGCTTGTGAACGTCCGAGAGGCTGGAAGCCGCCAGCTTGAGGTCCTTGAAGCCCATTTGGGCCAGACAGTCCATAACCAGGTTCACCACCTTGTCTCCTCCGCGGAAATGATGGTGAAAACTGACGGTCATGCCATTTTGTAGACCGGAACGTTTGATGGCCTCTTCCAGGCTTACTACTTTTGAGTTTCTCATAGCTCTTCCTCCTTGTCAATAACACCGGCGGCTACGGCCAGGGCAATGGTGCGCTCGGCCCGCAGGACCACCGGACGGTCAACCATTTTTCCGTTCAGGGAAATAACGCCGGACCCCTTGGCCTGGGCCTCCTTGATGGCGGCC
The DNA here is from genome assembly GCA_902794615.1 of uncultured Bacteroidia bacterium. GTDB lineage: Bacteria > Bacteroidota > Bacteroidia > Bacteroidales > UBA932 > Cryptobacteroides. Next base: position 5,727 of record CADBHY010000035.1, on the reverse strand, counting down.
ACCACGGCCCTGGCCTTGGTGATTTCCTTCTCGGTAGGCGTGAACACGCTGTTCACCACCTCTATCTGGCGCGGGTTGATGATGGATTTGCCGTCAAAGCCCAGCGTCTTGATAAGCTCCACTTCCTTGCGGAAAGTTTCCATGTCGTCCAGGTTGGAATAGACCGTGTCGAAGCAGGCGATTCCGGCGGCTCGGGCGGCCACCACAATCTGCTCGCGGGCCAGCAGCAGTTCCGCGCCGCCCGGGGTCCGGTTGGTCTTCAGGTTGGCCGAATAATCCTCGGCGCCCAGGGCAATGCCCATCATGCGCTCCGAGGCCGTGGCAATCTGGTAGGCATTCACTATACCCAGCGCACTCTCGATGGCAGCCATGATGCGCGTCTCCCCCACCCGGCCAATTTCAGTTTCCACCTTGAGAATCTCGGCTTCCAGTTCGCGGACCTCATCGGCCGTTTCCGTCTTGGGCATGCGAATCACGTCCACGCCGGCTTTCACCACCGCTTCCACGTCCTTCTTCCCGTAGGGGGTATTCAGCGGATTAATCCGCACCACCATCTCCGTGTTGCCATAATCGATGGATTTGAGGGCGTTGTACACCAACAGGCGTGCAGCGTCCTTCTCCGCCATGGTTACGGAGTCTTCCAAGTCCAGCATTATGCTGTCCGGCCCGTAGATGTGGGCATCGGCCATCATTCCGGGATTGTTGCCCGGAACAAACATCATGGTTCTCCTTAGTCTTTCCATACGTCTTTTCCAGTTGCCCGGACGGCTGCGGCGGTAACCCGCGCCCGGATGGTACAATCCAACGCACCCTTGTCAACGGCCTCTACGCGGGCATCCGTGATGCCCAGGCCTTCGAGGGTCTCGATGATGACGGCCTTAATCTGCCGTCCGAACTGTGCGGCCACGGAGCTCTGCAATTCCACTTGCAGTCCCTCCCCGGGGCCGATGGTGACCATGATGTCACCGCTTTCCAATGTTCCAGCTACTGAATTTTTCATAATTATGCTTGGTGTGCGGGTCTTAAAAGATCCAATACAACTTTTACAGGGTTGAAGGTTTCAATGGGAACTTCCACAAAGAGGGTGTTCCAGTCGCTCATGGCGCCGTTCCACAGGCCGGGCAGTTCCAAGGCCTTGAGCTCGCGGCCTTCGTAGCTCTTGGAGCTCATGAAGCCGGCTTCCGGGTCCACATAGTCCAGCAGGTCGAAGTGCCTGCCCTTGTAGTCGTTCAGGCAGCACACCAAATCTACCGGATTGAAGTGCGTGGCATGCGACATGGCCTTCATGGCACCGGCGTCCTCCTTGTTAATCTGGACACTCTCCAGAATCTGCAGGCTGGTGCAGCCGTCCTTGCCGGCAATCACGTAAGGACCGCCTCCGGGCTCCCCTTCATTCTTCACCATGCCGCACACGCGGATGGGCCGGTTCAGCTTGGCATGGAGCATCTGCACCCGCTCGGCCTCGGAATGGGCCAGGGGCATCTGGATGCACAGTTCCTTGTCCAGGAAGTTCTCTATCTCATTGCACAGCTGCAGGGTGGGCGCCTCGTCCAGTTTTCTCAAGTAGTCGAAAATCCTGTCCCGCAGTTGGAGGGCCACACCCATCAGCACCTGCTTGTACCGGGCGGTGACAGGCAGGAGCTTCTCATGTGCCACATTGTCTATATTCTTGATGCTCACCAGTTCATCGCTCACCTTATTGAGGTTGTAGATAAGGGCGCCGTGACCGGCGGGACGGAACAGCAGGGAGCCGTCGGCCTTGCGGAAAGGCTTGTTGTCCGGGGTGACGGCAATGGTGTCCGTGGCCTTGTCCTGGAAGGTGAAGGCAATGTTGTACTTGACGCCGTATTTCTTCTCGTAGGCCTCCTTGATGGCCCCGATGGCAATCTCGAACAAAGACTGGTGCTCCGGAGAAATGGTAACCGTGAGGTTGCAGGTTCCGTCGGCATTGCGCATGTATTCCTGCGCCTCTACCAGATGCTCCGCGATGGCCGTGCGCACCTCGTCCGGATAACGGTGGAAGTTCAGCACGCCCTTGGGCTTGCTGCCGTATGCCAGTCCTTCTTCTTTCAGCAGTTTTTTCAAGGTCCGGAGCCTGTACTCACGGCTGTCTTCGGGGCTGCCGAAGATTTCCGGCGTGTAGAAGGCGAAATCCTCGATGCGGGCGGCCAGTCTGGCTCCGGGCGCATCGGGAGCCAGGTCCTTCCCTTCTTCCAGCTCGGCCAGGCCCTGGAACATGTCCTTGAACATGCGGGAGGCGGCACCGGAGGCGGGAACAAACTTGCTCTTACCGTTTACATCGGCCTTTTTGTAATACGCTACCGCGGCTTCGACGGCCTGGGAATCCAGTACCTTGATTCCTCTTTCGGGGGTGGCGGGCCCCACAATCTTCATCCAGGGGAAGCCGTTTTTGAAATGCTCAATCTGCTCTTTTACCTGACGGAGGGAAGCGCCTCTGTCCAAGATTTGCTGTTGGTCGGTTTGGCTGAACATAGTGTTATAGTGGTTATCGATATAAAATTCTCGCCGATAATTGTACTCGCTGCGCAGCTTCTCGAAAGACTCGGCCGCGCTGCGGAAAAGGAAATCGTCCGTGAAAATGGGATAGTTGTACTGCAGCACGGCGGCAATCTCTCCCTGTGAGCGGCCCCAAAGGTCCAGGGTGGCGGGCGAAAGCGCCTCGTCTTCCAGGGCGGGGCGGAAATCCTTCAGCGCCTCAATCCCGAAGTGACGCGCCAGCGCCTGCACGGCCATGGCCGTCCCGTTCTGTTTTCCCTGATAGGAATAGCCGGCTATGTGCGGGGTGGCAATGTCACAGAGTTCAATCAGGTTGGGGTTCACATTGGGTTCGTTGCACCAGGTATCCAGCACCAGCGCCCCCAGTTTGGGACGCGCATGGATAAGGGCCTGCTCATCAACCACCTCACCGCGGGCCGCGTTGATGAAAATGGCTCCCGGCCGAATCTTCTCGAAAAACTCCTCCCCGGCCATGCCGCGGGTGCTTTCGTCCAAGGGGACATGCAGCGTCACCACCGTAGCCCTCTCCAGGAGTTCCTCCAGGGAAACAAAGCCGTCGGCCCCTTCTCTCTCTGCGCGGGGCGGGTCGCACAAGAGGACCTTCAGGCCCAGGGTACGGGCCATATACTCCACCTTTTTGCCTACATGGCCCACGCCCACGATGCCAATCACCGCCTCGTCCAGCTTGATGGCCCGGCGGGACGCAATTCCATACAGGGCGGAAAATACATAGTCTGCCACGGCGGAGGAATTGCAGCCCTCCGCATTATGAACCTCGATTCCATGGGCCTTGCACCAGGGAACATCCACATGGTCAAGGCCGATGGTGGCGCTGGCAATCAACTGCACCCGCGTACCTTCCAGCGTCTGTTCATTGCATTTGGTACGGGTACGGATTACGATGGCATCGGCATCCATCATGGCATTGCGGTCAATGGCCCGCCCGTCCAGATAGACAACCTCTGCGTAAGGTTCCAGGACACCCTTCAGAAAGGGGATATTGGTATCTGCTACAACTTTCATCTTTATCATACAAATATAAGTATTTTCTGCAATCTTTGCTATTTTTTGTAACTTTGCGCCCGCTTATTCCCTATGTGGCTCATTCTGTCATTCCTGTCGGCCGCCATGCTGGGCTGCTATGACTCCTGCAAGAAACTTTCCCTGCGGGATAACGCCGTGATTCCGGTCCTTTTCCTGAACACCCTCTTTTCCACCCTCCTGCTAAGCCCCCTGCTTTTCAGTACGGGTTTTGGGAGCTGGGAAGTCCAGCGCTGGATTCTGCTCAAAAGCGTCATCGTCCTGTCTTCCTGGCTGGCCGGTTACTATGCCATGAAGCATCTCCCGCTCACCGTAGTGGGGCCGCTCAATGCCACCCGGCCCGTCCTGGTGCTGCTGGGTGCCGTCCTGTTTTTTGGAGAAAGACTGAATCTGCTGCAAAGCCTGGGTGTAGGCGTGGCCATCCTGGCCTATTTCCTCATGCGTATTTCCAGCAAGAAAGAAGGCATCTATTTCCATACCAACCGCTGGATTTGGTGCCTGATTGCCGCCGTGCTGCTGGGGGCGCTCAGCGGCCTGTATGACAAATTCCTGATGTCGCCGGAAAGCGGCCTGGGTTTGGACAATCTGCAGGTGCTCAGCTGGTACACCTTCTACCAGCTCATTTTCATGAGCCTCCTCCTGGGGCTCAGCCGGGTGCCGTCCCGCCACGGCGCTTCCGGCTTCTCGTGGCGATGGAGCATTCCGCTCATCAGCCTTTTTCTCTGTCTGGCCGATTTCGCCTACCTCCGCGCCCTGGCCCAGCCCGGCGCCCTCATCTCCGTCATCTCCATGATTCGGCGCGGCAGCGTACTGGTGAGCTTCCTGATTGGCGCATTCCTGCTGAAAGAACAGAACATCAAGGCCAAGGCCTTTGACCTGGCGCTGGTGCTCCTCAGTATGATTCTGCTCTATTTAGGTTCCCGTTAATTACTGGAGCGCGCGCAGGCGGACGTCCATCCCAGGCAACTGCGCCGGCAGGCCGCTCAGGTCTGTATTGCCGAAGTGATACGGGATAAGTACCTTGGGCTTAATCATCTGTGCGGCATGGAGTAATTGTTCCGCTGTCATGGTATAGGGCTGGTTGCAAGGCAGGAAGGCGATGTCGATGTCTTTCCGTTCCGCCATTTCCGGGATGTCTTCCGTGTCGCCTGCAATGTAGATGCGAAGGCCGTCCAACGTGAGAACATAGCCGTTGTCCCGGCCTTTGGGATGGTACTGGAGGTGTCCTTCGGTAGTATTGTAAGCGGGCACGGCCTCTATTCCGAAGGCAAGTTGGAGACTTTCCCCATTGGCCAGCGCCTTTCCCCAGCCGGCCATTTGGACGCAGCGGGCGTTGGTAAGCAACTGTGTTCCCTCCTTGCGGAGCGCGTCGATGGCGGCCTGGTCAAAGTGGTCGTGGTGTTCGTGGGTTATCAGGATGTAATCGGCCTTGGGGAATTCCGTCGCGTAATCCGTCTTTTTGCCCAGTTCGGCCACCGGGTCCACCTGGATGGAAAGGCCTTGGAAGCGGATTTCCAGGCTGGCATGCTTGATGAGGGTGATTTCCACCGCCGACCCTGCGGGCGTACGGAAGCGCTCCACTTCATACCGGGTCACTTCCCTGCCCGCTTCTGTCCATGCCTGGTAACCGCCCAGCATATTATACACGATATAGCCCTCCCGGGCCAGCTTTTCCGCAGCCGCCGCACTGCGCCTCCCGCTCCGGCAATAAAGATAGAGCGGCTGCTCCGGCCCGTAGGCGGCTTTCACGCTTTCCACGAAGCCTGCCTGGTACCAGTCTATGTTCGCTGCGCCGCGAAGATGCCCGGCCGCGAATTCCTCCGCCGTACGCACGTCCAGAATACACGTTTCCGCTTTGAGGGAATCGGCAAACTCCTCTACGGATAAATTGTTCACATTCCGGGCTTTACATGAGAAGAGCCCCAGGAGAGAAAAAAGCATCATGCTGCAGACCAAGTGTTTCATGTTTGCAAATATACCTTTTTTATTTCATGTCGGCAACTCCCCCCTCCAATCTCTGTTTTGAAAAAAATGAGAAAAATGTTTGCAAATTCAGAAAAAGTCCTTACCTTTGTAATCCCAAACGGGAAACACGGGGTATTAGCTCAGTTGGTAGAGCGTTTGAATGGCATTCAAAAGGTCAGGAGTTCGATTCTCCTATGCTCCACT
>CADBHY010000034.1 GCA_902794615.1 uncultured Bacteroidia bacterium | reverse complement strand
TTTGGCCATAGGGGTTCCTATGGGTGAAAATTTTTGAGGAAAATTTACCAAAAAGAAACATAAAGAATTTATTGAATTATTTCAAAACAGACTCTGAAGGTCATCGTGAAAACTTGGATTCTCCATATCCATGACTGGCTCAATGCGCACAAGCGCGTGGCGGGCGTCATGCTGGCGCTACTGCTTGCGCTCAGCATCCTCAGTGCCCTGAGACTGGATTTCCAGGAGGATATATCGGCCTTCCTGCCGCAGAAACCCCAGGTAAGGGGAGAGGAAAAAATGGCCGTGCTGTTCGAGGGTGGCAGCCTGGAGGAGAAGGTGGATGCCATGTATGCCTTCGAGGAAGAGTGGAACAGCCGCTATCCGGATTTTCCCATCAGCGCCCGGGCCGATGAATCCCCGATGCTTGAAAGCTTCGACAGCCTCCGGGCCAACTGGCCCTATTATCTGCTGGAAGAGGACTATGCCCGCATGGATTCCCTGCTGGCCCAACCCGGCTACATAGCCGCTTGCCTGGCCGAAGGGAAAGATAACTTGATTAGCAGCAACGTCATACTGTCCAGGTATTTACGCTCGGACCCGCTGAAGCTTTTCGCCCCGGTGCTGCAGCGCTTCCGCTCGGCCGCTCCGCCTGTCCGGATGGAAGAAGGCTGCCTGTTTACGGAGGACGGGACATGCGGCATTCTCCTTTTCGATTCGCCCTACGGCGGAACGGAGAGTTCGCACAATGCAGAGCTGGTGGCCGGCCTGACGGAAGTGAAGGAGGCGGTGATGGCCGATATGCCCCGGCTTCGCATCACTTCCACCGGAGCCGCGGAAGTGGCGGTGGAAAATGCTTCCCGCATCAAGAAAGATTCTTTCCTGGCCCTGGCTCTGGCCGCCATCCTCATCAGCCTGCTGCTCTGGTTCAGCTACAAACGGCTTTCCGACGTGGTCTGGATACTGATTTCCACCGCTTCCGGAGCGGTTTTTGCGCTGGGGCTCATCGCGCTTTTCAAGACAAGCGTCTCCATCATCATTCTGGGAATCGGCTGCACCATCATCGGCATAGCCGTGAACTATCCGCTGCACTATATAGACCACCTCAAGTACTCGGGAGACAGGCGGAAAGCCCTGGCCGACCAGGTGAATCCCCTGCTTGTGGGCAATATCACCACGGTGGGCGCTTTCCTGAGCCTGCTGCTCCTGAAGGCCGAGGCCCTGCACGATTTCGGTTTCATCGCCGCCATGATGCTGGTGGGCACCATCCTTTTTGTCCTGCTGTTCCTGCCGCTTTTTGTCCGGGCGTCCCGGGGCCCCAGAAAGGCCCTTAAGCTGGATTTTGACCGCCATATCCGCCTGAATGCCGCAGGCCGCCGCCGGGCCTTCTGCGCCTTCCTGCTCCTCACCCTTCTGTTTGTGTTTGGAGGCAGACGGCTCAGCTTTGATTCCAATCTGCACCATATCAATTACATGACTCCTGCGCAGGCACAGGGATTCGCCGTCTTGGAGCGTATGCAGCCTGCGCCCATGGAACAGCTTCCCTCCGCCGAGGCCGTAAAGAATTGGAACGCCTTCTGGGCGGCGCATCCGGATGTGGGGGAGCGGCTCATCGACGAGGCCCTGGCCCAGGGATTCACCGCCCACGCCTTCCAGCCTTTTTTTGACACGATAGACAGGGAATGGCCCGTCAAGGAAGAAGCGGCCTCCTTTGCCACTTCGCTGGTGGCCGGCCTGTCGGAGGACTTTGACACCATCGGCCTGCTTTGCTCCCTGATTGTCTTCTTCTTCCTCTGGCTGAGTTTCGGCAGCCTTGAACTGGGTATCATCTGTTTTCTGCCGCTGGCGGTAAGCTGGATTTGGATTCGGGGAATCATGGGGCTTACGGGCCTGTCATTCAACATTGTGAACATGATTCTGGCCACCTTCATCTTCGGCCAGGGCGACGACTATACCATCTTCATGACAGAAGGGCTCCTGTACGAAAGGGCCACCGGAAAGAAAATCCTGCATTCCTTCAAGAATGCGGTGGCCCTGAGCGCCCTGATTATGTTTGTGGGCATCGGGGTGCTGGTCTTTGCCAAGCATCCCGCCATGCGTTCCCTGGGGCAGGTGACGGTGATAGGGATGCTGACGGTGGTCCTGATGGCCTATTACCTGCCGCCGCTGCTCTTCCGCTGGCTCACCAGCCGAAGGGGGGCTCCCCGGAAGACGCCGCTCACGCTCTCCGGTCTTTTGGGTAGCGCATACATCTTCCTGCAGATGGCCGTGTGGATGAGCCTGCTGTCTGTGCTGGCCCTCTTTGTTCCCAAGGGGCAGGCATACCACAGGATTGTCTGCAAGATGGCCTCATGGGCCGTCCGGCTCATCCCCGGCTGCCCCTTCAAGCTGCATAATCCGGACGGGGAAGATTTCTCCAGGCCCGCCGTCTATATCTGCAATCACCAGAGCCATCTGGATGTGCTGGCGCTGATTGCCCTTCAGCCCAAGCTTGTCTTCATGACAAACGACTGGGTATGGAATTTTCCCTTCTACGGCCTGGTGGTGCGCAAATGCGGCTATTTCCCCTCTTCGCGGGGGCTCGCGGAAAACATCGCCTATGTCCGGGAAATGGTGGCCCAAGGCTATTCTCCGGTCATTTTCCCGGAGGGAACACGCTCGGAAGACGGCTCTGTGGGCCGCTTCCACCGCGGCGCCTTTGCGATGGCCCGGGAGCTGGGACTGGATATCCTGCCCCTCTGCCTCCACGGATTCCATGAGGCCCTTCCCAAGCACGATTTCCTGCTTCGCCGGGGCGCTTTGTCCCTGGAGGTGGGGGAGCGTATCGGCATTCCCGAAAAGGCCGATTTGGCCGCCTTTACGCGCGATATGCGCAGCTTTTATAAAGACTGGTATGCCCGCATCCGCTCCGTGCGCGAAACAGCCTCTTATCTGGCACCCTCCGTTTACAGGCAATACCTGTACAAAGGGCACGATGCCCGGATGGAGTGCCGCCGGGTCCTGCGGAAAGCCGTATATGAGCGGATTGATGCGCTTACCGGAGAGGAATGCACAATCCGGGAGGCAGGCTGCGGTGTGCAGGCCCTCCTGACCGCCCTCACGCATCCGGAAATGAAGGTGACGGCCTATGAGGCCGATGAAGACAAGTACCTCACCGCCACCCGTTGTGAACTGCCCGAAAACCTGAACTATAGAAATGCATGAAATCATGACTGACATCGAGTTTCAAACAGCGGAGGAAATAAAGACCTATCAGGAAGGTCTGCTCAAAGACGCGCTGCTTTACTTGAAGAATAACTCCAAGTATTATCGACGCATGTTCGAGAAGTATCACATAGACATAGGGAAGATTCTGACCATCGAAGACCTGCAGAAGATTCCTTTTACGGAAAAGAAGGACCTTCAGCTGTTCAATGAGGAGTTCCTGTGTTGCCCCAAGGCCAAGATAGTGGATTATGTGACCACCTCCGGTACCCTGGGAGACCCGGTTACTTTCGGCTGCACGGAAAAGGACCTGCAGCGCCTGGCCTACAACGAGAAGAAGAGCTTTGAATGCGCCGGTGTCAAGCCCGGAGACATTGTCCAGCTCATGACCACCATGGACAAGCGCTTCATGGCCGGCCTGGCCTATTTCCTGGGCATCCGTGAGCTGGGCGCCAGCATCATCCGGGTGGGAAACGGCATTCCGGAACTTCAGTGGGACACCATCGGGCGCCTGAAGCCGGACACCCTGATGTGCGTCCCTTCCTTCATCCTGCGGCTGATTCAGTATGCCCAGGAGCATGGCATAGACTATCGGCATTCCTCCGTGAAGCGGATTATCGGCATAGGGGAAGGCTTGAGAGAGCAGAACTTCGAACTGAACCTCCTGGGGCGGCGCATCCGCGAGAAATGGGATGTGGAGCTGTTTGCCACCTATTCTTCCACGGAGATGGGGGCCACCTTCTCCGAGTGCCCCTATGGCTGCGGCGGCCATGTGCATCCGGAGCTGATTATCGTGGAAATCATCGGCGAAGACAATCTTCCGGTGCCCGACGGCCAGGTGGGGGAGGTGGTGGTGACCACCCTGGGGGTGGAAGGCATGCCGCTGCTGCGCTTCCGTACGGGCGACATGGCCGCCAAGATAACGGAACAGTGCGCCTGCGGCCGGAACAGCTACCGCCTTACGCCGCTGGTGGGCCGCAAGAACAATATGATTAAGCTCAAGGGAACCACCCTGTATCCGCCGGCCGTGAACGACGTGCTGGACAACACCCCTTATGTGGAGAACTACGTGGTGATTGTGCAGGACTCCGACGCCGGAACAGACGACGTCCTGGTGCAGTTGGGGCTCAAGTACCAGCCGGAATTTGATGCCGTCAAGGATATCAAGGACCGCTTCCGTTCCCGCATCCGGGTGGCTCCCAGGGTTGAAATAATGCCTGCCGCGGAAGTGGCGGCCATCAATTTCCCGGCAGGTAGCCGCAAGCCCGTCAAGTTTATTGACAGGCGTTCCCCGTCCGGTTCCAAAAACGCATAGGAGTATTTTTATGTTTGACGACATACGCCCTTACAACGATGCGGAAATCCCTGCCGCCATGCAGCGGATTGTTGCCGACAAGAATTTTCCGCTCATCTGCGATTTCCTGTTTCCGGGCGTTCCGGTACAGGAAATGGCCGCCAAGGTGGAAAGCTGCCGTACCGTCGATGATTTCCAGACGCGCATCATGTATGAGGCCAGCCATGAAATTGTCCGCCGCACCACGGACGGACTGTCCGTAGGCGGAATGGAGTACCTGGACCCGCAGAAAGCCTGTCTTTTTGTGGCCAATCACCGGGACATCATGATGGATGCGTGCTTCCTGCAGATTCTGCTGAACAAGGCCGGTCTCAAGACCTCTGAAATCACCTTCGGCGCCAATCTGATGCAGGGACAGCTTGTGGTGGACGTGGGACGGAGCAACAAGATGTTCCGGATTGAAAGGCCCACTACGGTGGACTCTCCCCGGGATTTCCTGAAAAAGTCCATCTATGTTTCCGAGTACATCCGCTATACCATCACGCAAAAGAAGGAGAGCATCTGGATTGCCCAGCGCAACGGGCGCACCAAGGACGGCATAGACCTCACGGACCAGGGCATAGTCAAGATGTTCGGCCTTTCCATGGAAGATGAGCGGGTAAAAGCCCTGACGGAGTTGAACATCGTCCCGCTGTCCATCTCCTACGAGTGGGAGCCCTGTGACCGGCTGAAGGCCCTGGAACTGTATGCCCGGTCTTCCGGGGAGCCCTATGTCAAGAAGCCGGGGGAAGACCTGAACAGCATCCTGACCGGCATCACCCAGCCCAAGGGACGGGTTCACCTGGAGGTGTGCGAGCCCCTGCATCCGGAGGAAATCGAAGCCTTGGACGGGCTCTCCACATCGGCCTTCAACAAGGGCGTGGCCGAGCTTATCGACGGACGCATCCGCTCTGCCTACCACCTGTATCCCAACAACTACATTGCGGCCGATATGCTGGGCGCCACGCGCCGGTACAGCTATACGGAGGGGGAGAGGGAGGCCTTCGAGCGGCACGTGGACAAAACGACGGCAGGATATCCGGAAGCGCTCCGGGATATCCTGCTGCATATCTATGCCAACCCGCTTATCCTCCGATAAATTCGCGAAGGAGAGAAGTGGCGGGGATTTCCTTGTCCGGGACGGGCGTAAAATAGTGGATGAACTTGAGGAGCCGATGGGCCTCCGCATATTCCGCGCAGTTTTGGGGCACGCTCCGGAGAATGGGTTCCGCGTGGTTCTTTAACACCGCAAACTCAATGAGATAGGCGCTGTTGAACATGACGTCGGCCATTTCCTGATAGGGATAAATCCACTTGCTTTCCGCATCCAGCACGTTCTGCCAGTTGGAGATGGACTCGCGGGCCGTAAAGGAGCCGGCGTTGTAGTCGCGGACGATGCGGCGCAGCAGGCGGTTGTCGCTGGTGGGGATGCTGTTGTGGTCGTCCAAGAGGGTTCCGGTGAGGGTGTTGATGAAAATCCGGAATTTGGCACTCTCCGGTATCTTGCTGGTGAGCGCAGGATTCAGGGCGTGGATTCCTTCGATAAGAAGGATGCGGCCTTCACCCAGCTTGAGCTTCTTGCCGTTGTATTCCCTAAGGCCCGTCACGAAATTGAATTCCGGAACGGAGACCTCCTGCCCGGCAATCAGTTTCATGATATCGGCCTCCATGAGGTCGTGATCCACGGTGTCAAAGTTGTCGAAATCGTAGGAGCCGTCCGGGAACTTGGGGGTTTCCACCCGGTTCACGAAATAGTCGTCCGTACTCATGGACATGGGGTGCAGTCCGCAGGCCTTGAGCTGGACGGACAGACGCTTGCAGAAGGTGGTTTTTCCCGAAGAGGAAGGACCGGTGATAAGGACTACCTGGAGGGGATTCTCGCTGTGGTAGCGGCGGTCTATCTCCTCTGCAATCTGGACAATCTTCTTTTCCTGGAGGGCTTCCGCTATCTGGATAAGTTCGCTGGCCCGTCCGTTCAGGAAGGCCTCGTTGACGTCTCCCACGGTGCTCAGGCCCATGATGATGTTCCAGCGGAGGGCTTCCTTGAACATCTCGAAGGTCTTGGGCTGGTCCACAAATTCTTCCACCCGGGAAGGGTCTTTGTGAGACGGTCCTCTGAGCAGGAGTCCGTCATGGTAAGGCTGAATGGCCCAGACGGTAAGATAGCCGGTAGAGGGAACCAGTTTTCCGTAGAAATAGTCGGCCGTTTCTCCCAGGGTGTAATAGTCCGTATAAGCTTCCCCGCTGGTCTGGAGCAGGCGCACCTTGTCTTCGAAACCGGCCTTGCGGAATTCCTTGATGGCCCTTTCCGTCTGCACGTCGTAGCGGTGGAAGGGGAGGTCTTTGCCCACCAGGTCTTTCATCCTGATTTCCAGCTTCAGAATATCGTCGGGCGTGATTTCCGTATCGTCGGCCTTGCGGATATGGCAGAAATAACCGTTGGAGATGGGATGCTCTATGTAGAGCTTGCTGCCCGGGAACAGGTCGCAGGAGGCCTTGTACAGCAAAAAATAAAGCGAGCGGCAATAGACTCTCATGCCGCTCGATTCACGGACATCTATGAATTCGATGTCCTTATTCTGATAGACCTTGAACTTGAGTCCCTGGGACACGTTGTTCACCTTGGCCGATACAATGGGATAGGGAGACTTGCAGTCGAACTCCGAGAGCATCTGGGCAAGGGAGGTGCCTTCCGGGAAACGTTTGGTTTCTTTGGTGTTTTTGCAGTAGACCTGGACCATAGGCTTAGTTTTGAACGCAAATGTACGAATTTAGATGCTATTTCACAACTTAACTTGTTGTTTTTCCAGATAGTCCACCACGTCTTTCACCGTTTCGAATTTGGCCAGGGCCTGGTCCGGAATCACAATCCCGTACTGGTCCTCGATGCGCATGAGGAGCTGAAGGATGTCCAGGGAATCGGCCCCCAGGTCTTTTTTGATTTGAGATTCCGGGGTAATCCGGGAAGGGTCCAGCCGCAATTGTTTGGCCAGGATAGTCTGTACTTTTTCAAACATAATCAGTCTTCGTAATGTTCGTATTTGGCAATTTCTCTTTCAATTTGGGCCGATAATCCGGAAACCTCCATCCGATAGGCCTGCTCGATGCATTTTTCCACCGCCACGGCGTTGGAGGAGCCATGTCCCTTCACCACCACCTTGGAGGTGCCCAGAAGCACGCTTCCGCCGTAGTTCTGGTAGTTCATGAACTCCTTCTCTTCCCGGAACATCCGTTTCATCAGAAGCGCCCCCAGCTTGTATAAGGGGCGGCTGTAAATGTCCTTTTTAATCTTTTTGAGAAGTTCCAGCGCCGTGCCCTCGGTGGTTTTCACCAGCACGTTGCCGCTGAAGCCGTCGGCCACCACCACGTCGTATTTTCCGCTCAGCAGGTCGCGGCTTTCCATGTTGCCCACAAAGTTGAGCCCTTCCGTCTGCTGGAGCAGGGGATAGGTCTCCTGCCGGACGGAGTCTCCTTTTTCGGCCTCCGAACCCACGTTCAGGAGCGCCACGCGGGGATTTTTCACCCCATACACGTTCTCCATGTACAAAGACGCCATGATGGCGAACTGGCGCAGATGGGCCGATGTCACCTCCACGTTGGCACCGCTGTCGCAGATACCCACCAGAGAGCCGTCCATCGTGGGAAGAAGGGGGCAGAAGGCCGGACGAATCACGCCGGGAATGCGCCCCAGGCGCACCAGGGCGCCCGTCACCAAGGCCCCGGTGGAGCCGGTGGAAACCAGGGCCGCCACCTCGTCGTCGTCCCTCAGAAGGATGATGCCCTTCATCATGGAGGAATTACGCTTGAGCCGCACCACGTCGGTAGGTTTCTCATGGCAGCCAATCACCTCTGGGGCGTGGATAATCTCCAGGCGCGAGGCATCATAGTCTTTTCCGGCCAGCTGGTCTTTCAAGATGTTTTCATCTCCCAAAAGGCCGATTTCAAGTTCCGGATTGGCCGCCAGAGCCCTCAGGGAGCCCTCTACGGGCGCCTCGGGACAATGGTCTCCGCCAAAGCAATCTACTAAAATCTTAATCATAGACTCTTCACGTAAGAGCGGTACCGTTTGCACTCTTCGCGCTTGAAGCGGTGCCACTGGTTAAGGATGGCGTAATTGTCTTCCAGGTTCAGGTTGGTATCGGCCCAACGGAGGCGGGGATTGTCCCGGAGCATCTTCATGATGGTCAGGGAAAGGGCGCCGGAAATACCCCTGTTCAGGTATTCAGGGTCCACTCCCACCAGGCAGAGGTCCAGAATATCCGGGTCCTTGATGCAGCTCAGGAGGTTAAGAAGTGTAGAGGGCATAAGTTTCCCGCGGGTTCCCACCAGGGCGCGGCTGAGAGAGGGGAAGGCCAGCCCGAAACACACGATCTTCTCATTCTCGTCCAGGATGACGGCCGTATATTTGGGGCTGATGACCAGGGAGAAATTGTCCAGCACCAGTTTTCGCATGCCGGGTGTGAAAGGGACTGTTCCGTACAGGCCTTCGTAGGAACGGTCTATGAGGTCAAACATGCCGTCGGCATATTTTTTCAGCAGCTGACGGCCGCTTTTAGCCGTTCCGTAATGCAGTTTGTAACGCTTGAAGATGAAATTCACCAGCTGCGCCAGCTCTTCCATGGTCTCTTCGTCCCGGGCTCCGTAAAGGCGGCTGGCCGTCCAGTCAATCTCTTTGTGGAACCCCAGGGACTCCACATGGTCCTTGTAGTAGGCGTAATTGTAGTTCTGCTCAAAGGTGGCGGGCTGGTCAAAGCCTTCCACCAGCATGCCTTCACGCTCCAGATCGGAGTAATTGAGGGGCCCCACCAGAGTATCCATGCCTTTTTCCAATGCCCATTTCTCCACGGCAGAGAACAGGGCGCGGGACACTTCCAACTTATCTATGGCGTCAAAACGGCAAAACCTGCAACGCTTCAGGCCGTTCTTGGCATTGGCGTCCTTCTGGATGATGCCCTGGATACGGCCCACCATGACGCCGTCCTCGTAGGCATTGAAGAAGACCGAATCGCAGCTGCTCCGGTATACATAGTCTTCCCGGAACATCTTTTTCTCGTCTCCGTAAAGCGGAGGAACATAACAGCCATTGCCCTGGTACAGGTCCAGTGCAAAGTTCAGAAACTCCTTCTGCTGTTTTTTATTGCTTACTTCGACTATTTGAACCATAGATTCTTCACTTCGTTCAGAATGACAAAAACTTCGTTCAGAATGACAGAAAGGGCCTTATCTGTGGACGGCATGGAAGCAGACGCCTACGCCGTTGGGGCCGCAGTGGCTGCCGGCCGTGGGGTTCACGTCCACATAGACAAGATTCTGTTTCCCGTATTTCTCTTCAATCAGCCGGCCCAGTTCATGGGCAATCTCCGGCGCATCGGAATGGCCGATGCAAATCCGGTGCTCCTGCAGCTCGCTGCCCAGTTCTCCCACCTTGTTCAGAAGGAAATCAATGGCCTTGGGACGCCCCTTGGCCGTGCCCACGGAAACCATTTTGCCCTCCCGGCTCATGTGGATGAGGGGACGCACGCCAATCAGGGTGCCCATGGTAGCGGCCAGGCCTCCCACACGGCCGCTGCGGCGGAAAAACTTCAGGTCATCGGCAAAGAAGTACATGGCAAAGCGGTCCACCTCTTCGGCGGCCCAGGCCAGGACTTCGTCCAGGCTCTTTCCGGCCTTCACCAAGTCTCCCACCTCGCGTACGATGGCATAGCTGATGGTGGTGATGCCCTTGGTGTCAATTTCTTCGAAACGGGCGGCCGGATACTTCTCCCTCAGCTCGGCTACGGCCTGGTCCATGGCCTCGAAGGTATTGGTCATGGCACGGGAGAAGTGGACATAGAGAATCTCGTTTCCGGCGGCAAAGTCTTCTTCGAAGTAGCGGATGTACTGCTCCTTGGAGATGGCGCTGGTGGTGGGCAGCACGCCGGAGCGGAGCGTGTCATAGAAGGCATGCGCGTCAAAAGTCTCGAAATCCACGTAAGGATAGGTGGTCTGGGCCTCGATGCTGTAAGGCATGGAAATCAGGCTGTAGCCGTATTCTGCCGCCAGCGAGGGGGTAAAATCCGTATCGGTATCTGTGTACAGCTTTAACATAGCACTAAAATATAATCGTAAACGGCTTGTTTTCCGTCAATCAGAATAAGCTCCGAAAGGGGAGAGGCCTTCTGCAGGCTTTCCTGCATGGCGCGGGCTTCCTCTGCGGGAACGTCCCCGCCCTGCAGGAGAATCACAATGTCGGCCGATGCTGCGTCAAGCTTGGCGGCCAGCTCCTTCAGGCATTCTTCGCGGGAAGGGCTGCTGCAGAGAATCTCCTTTCCGCAGAAGCCGATATAGTCTCCTTCCCGGGCTTCGGCCGTGCTGCGGACGGCCCTGGACACGGAGCCGGTGGTGACGGAGGCCGCGGCCTGCTCCAGACTGGCCAGCAGCTCGTCTATGGGCAGGTCCGGCTGCATGTTGGCCATGGCGTAGTAGCCTTCTCCCAAGCTTTGGGTGGGAACCACCTCCACGCGGGCGTCTTTGTAAAGGTCGGCGGCCTGGCGGGCGGTCAGGAGGATGTTGCCGTTGTTGGGAAAGACCAGGATGGTTTGGGCCTGCACGGACTGGAAGGCGTCCAAGAAGCTCTCCACGGAGGGGTTCATGGTCTGGCCGCCGTGAATCACCGCATCGGCCCCCATCTCCCGGAAGGTGGCTTCCAAGCCTTCCCCTGCGGCAACCGCCACAATGCCAAGGGCTTTTGTGTTTTTCTTGAAGCGCCGGTCCATGTGATTCTCATGGTGTTGGAGCGTCATGTTCTCCACCTTGACGCTAAGGAATTCCCCCCACTCGCGGCAGCGGGAAAGCACCGCGCCGGGGTCCTTCGTATGAATGTGCACCTTGACAATAGAGCCGTCCCGGAAAAACACCAGGGAATCTCCCTGCGTGGCAAGCCAGGCCGATATCACACCCTCGTCAAAATGCTCCAGGTCCACCTTGGAACGCTGGAGCCGCAGCAGAAACTCCGTGCAGTAGCCGAACTCCAGCTCGCTGTCTTCCGTAAAGGCGTCAAAATCAATCTGCGTGGCCTGCGGAAGCGCCGCGGCCTCCGTTTCAAAGGCTGTCTCGCCCCTGAGGGCCGCCCGCATTCCCTCTGCGACGGAGAGGAGCCCGGCCCCGCCGCTGTCCACCACGCCGGCTTTCTTGAGCACGTCCAAAAGCTCCGGCGTACGCTGCAGCGAAAGGTCCATGCCGGCTATCATCAAATCCATGTACTCCTCTATGGAAGAAGAGCCGTCGGCCGCGTGTACGCCTTCCCGGAGCACGGTGAGGATGGTCCCTTCCACCGGATGGGAAACGGCGCCGTAGGCTTCTTTCACGGCGGCGGCCATGGCCTTGGAGAAGGCCTGGACATCGGCCTGCTCAAGCCCCTTGAAGGCCTTTCCCATACCGGCGAAGATGCGGGAAAGGATGACGCCGGAATTGCCCCGGGCCCCCAGCAGCATCCCGGAAGACACCGATGCGGCCATCTCGGCCAGCGTGTTTCCGGAGGCGTGGGTACCGGCCTCGATGGTCATGTACATGTTGTCGCCCGTATCGCCGTCCGGAATGGGAAACACATTCAGCTCATTGATTTCCTGACGGTTCCTCTCCAGCCGGGCGGCACCGCCCTTAATCAGGTTCAGGTATAGTTTCGCGTCTATGTTCATTCGGGATTCTCTGGGATGCGGAATCCGCGGCGGAAGAAGGGAATCTTGCACAGTTTGCGGAAAATCCAGGGTTGCAGGGAATAGGTTATCAGGATGGTGGAAGCCATGCCTATCAGCGTAATGAGGCCGATGGACTGGATGGCCGGATGCCGGGCGAAAATGAGGGAGAAGGTAACCACCGCCAGGATGAGGGCGCTGTAGAAGATGGCAACCTTGTGGAAGACAAGCATCTTGTTCTCTCCCTTGCGGGCTTCAGCCAGCAGGCCTTCCATCACAAAGATGCTGTAATCTACGCCGATACCGTAAATGAAGGTGGAGATGACAATGTTAATCAGGTTGAATTCCAGGCCGAAGATGGCCATATAACCCTGCATCACATACCAGCTGATGAACATGGGGAAGAAGGCCACCAAGGCTATCCAGATGTTGCGGAAGCTCAGCAGGAGCACCAGGAGCACGAAGATACTGGAAATCCACAGCGTCGTGTTGAAGTCGTCATGCACAATCTCCACCATGTCGCGGCAATAGTAGAAGGGATTGAGAACAAAGACATGGTCTGTGGAAGTGAGCTGCTTGTACAGGGGGGCGGTGACTTCCTTGTCGTAAGAGACGTCGGTGAAAATCATGTACCGGCCGCTTTCCTGCTTCTCCACGTAATTGGACAGGAGGCCCGAGGGAACGATGCCGGATTCAATCAGGTTTCCAGGCTCGTATTTACTTCGGACAAAGCCCAGGAAGGGGTCGTAGAAGCCGTTGGGAAGGCCGTACTGGCGCTCGGCATCGGCCAGGCGGAGTCTCAAGTCCCTGACCTTGGAACGGGTCCAGTACGCATTCCAGGCGTCGATTCGCTGCTGCTGCTTGGCCTTGGAATGGAGTAGAAGCTTGCCGATGGGGGCATAGGAATGGACCAGGCCCGCTTCCTTCAGGGAATCCAGCACGTGGATGAAGCCCTCGTTGTACTCCAGCGCCTTGTCCAGGTCATTCTGGTCCCAGGCCGCGAAGAACTCGTGCATGTATCCGTCGTTGTTCTTGCGGTTGTACAGGTCCTGGCTTTCTCGCAGCGTGGCATTGTCATAGTCCAGGTTATTGAGGTCGCTGTCAAACTTCACGCGGGGACTCATGGCGACGCCCACAAGGATGAGGACGGTGAGACCGCCGATAATCCAGGGATTCCGGTCCCAGGGGAGGCTGTTGAACTTCTCCACCAGCGGGAAGCCGTGCGTGCGCTTGAAACGGATTTGGGACGGCCGCAGGAAGTGGGGGAGGAACACCAGCACGAAGAAGGTGTTTCCGATGAGGGCGAAGGTGGCGAAAAGGCCGAAATCACGCAGCAGCTCGCTCTCCGTGAAGAGCAGGCCCAGGAAGGCGCCGATGGTGGTGAGGCAGCCCAGGAAAATGGGCGTGGACTCGTCCCGGAGCGTCTGCTCCGCGTCCCCCTTGTAATAATAGTGGATGAGCAGGTGCAGGCAGTAACTGATGGCAACGC
>CADBHY010000033.1 GCA_902794615.1 uncultured Bacteroidia bacterium | reverse complement strand
CTCATGTCGTAGTTCACGTGTACTTCTCCTTCGCTGCCCTTCTTGGTGGTGACCAGGATGACACCGTTGGATGCGCGGGAACCGTAGATGGCGGTGGAGGAGGCGTCCTTCAAGACGGAAATCTGCTCGATGTCGCCGGGGTTCAGGTTGGCCAGGGAGCCTTCGATACCGTCAATAATCACCAGCGGATTGTTGTCGTTCATGGTGTTGTAACCGCGGATGTTCATGGACGGTACGCCGCCCGGAGTGGAGGAACCCTGCTGAATCACCAAACCGGGGGTGGTACCCTGGAGGCCCTCCAGAACATTGTTGATGGGCTTTCCTTCCAGCTCCTGCGTGGAAACGGAGGCCACGGCACCGGTGAGGTTTACTTTTTTCTGTACACCGTAGCCCACCACCACGGCGTCGTCCAGCAGGACGCTGGATTCCTCCATGGTTACATCTATCGTCCTACGGCCGGCTACATTGACCTCTACGGGCTCATAGCCGATGGCAGAAAATACCAGAACCGCATCCGGTCCGGCTTGAATGCTGTAGAATCCGTCCACATCGGTTATGGCACCCTGTGAGGTGCCCTTGATGATAACCGATGCACCAATGACCGATTCTCCGTTGGAAACAACCTTACCGGATACCCGGTGGATGTTCTGCGCAAGGGCAGGGAAGCCTGCACAGGCGCCGATGAGCACTGTCGCCACGGCCACCGTCCTCAGGGAGGAGGCAGCTGCCCGGCAATGTTCAAAGAACTTGGATAGTTTCATTGTTGTTGTAATTAATGGATTGAATTATAATTGATAAGTGTTGTCTATCCGGGAGAGGGCGTAGGCATAGGCCCCCAGGGCTATGGCGGTGCTGGTTCCTATCCGGCTCACCATAACTCCCGTTTTTTTCTCTTTCCGGTAGCGGACCTTCCGGCTGGAGCCTGGGACGCTGATGAGTTCGGAGCGGTCTTCCAGGAAACGGAGCATGCCTTGCCGGCTGGTCAGGTCTGTCACTTCCATCTGGAGCCAGGGGCCCATGGCCTCAATCATGGCGGGAAGGAAATAGGCCGATGCTCCCGACAGGCCGCCGCCGATCACCACCAGTCCGTCGGTGATGTCCAGGGCATGGGCCATGGCGTCGGCCGCTGCGACGCCTAAGCGCCGGAAGGCTTCCCGGGCGGCGTCAGCATGGCCGGGGCGGCTTCCTTCCGCAATTTCGAAAATGTCTTTGGGTGAAAGCTCGGCCGGGTCTTGGGAGAGTTCCCGGTAAACGCGGCGGACTGCGCGGATGCTCACATTCTCTTCCACAATCTGCGTGGGGGAGAGTACGTTCCGCATGAGCCAGACGTCTCCTCCGCAGCCGTTGTCTCCGCTCAGGAGGCGTCCGTCCACCACAACGCCGGCACCGAATCCCGTCCCCAGAGTTATACCCAGCAGATTCCGGTACCTTTGGCTGCTTCCGGCCTCTTCCAGGGCCTTGTTGATAGCGGGGAGGGCGCCGGAAAGCGCTTCTCCGTAGGCGAAGAGGTTGCCGTCGTTGTTGATGAAGACGGGCAGTCCGAAGATATCGGCCAAAAAAGGTCCCAGGGCCACTCCTCCCCGGAAACAGGGGAAGTTAGGGAGGTCTCCGATAATGCCGGCGGCATAGTCGGCCGGGCCGGGGAAGGCAAAGCTGATGGCTACGGCTTTTTCCTCCAGTTGGGCTTCCACTTTCCGGAAGCCCGTTACAATGACGTCCAGGCAGCGTTCCACATTGTCCGTAACGGCATCCAGACGCACGGGGGCTGCGACATGGGCGCATCCCCGGATGGCGGAAAACACGAAGTTGGTTCCTCCGGCATCCAGCGTCAGAACGGTTCTGTTGTCATTTTCGTACATGGCTCAGGCATTAAAGCGGACGAAGGCGCGAATCACCATGCATTCCTTTCCCTCGGACGCGCCCCACGGGCGGATGGTATATTCTCCCACGCAGGCGGGAATGATGAATGTCTCGGCATAATGCACCACAAAGGGCGCGAAACGGCCCTCCGGGCTTTCCACTACAGCTTCTTCTCCTTCCACCAGGTTGAGTACCTGCACGCTGTCGGCGGTGTGGAAGGGGGCCGTCCTGCTGAAACGCATACGGCGGGTTTCTATGAATTCGGCGGGGTGCAGGCCGGTGCGGATTTCTTCCCAGCCTTCTCCCCGGGCCACCGGCTCAAAATGATTGGCCAGATGGGCATGGACATATTCGGTATCCCGGTTCCACTGGATTACCTTGCTGCCTCTCTCTACGTTGATGGGGCGCGGTTTTCCATCCAGTCCCAGCCGGTTCCAGTCCCAAAGCTTGAAAGTGAACAGGTTGGGAGTTGCGCTGATCTCCAGAACCATAGCATTGGCACCGGAACAGTGAATGGTTCCTCCGGGAATGAGGAAATGATCGTGTTTTTTGGCCGGAAGCTGGTTCACATACTTCTGGGCATCAAAGGGCTTTTCTCCCCGCTGGGCAGCGCGGAGGTCTTCCAGCATAGCGTCCTTGTCCACCCCTGTCTTTACGCCCAGAAAAACGGTGGCACCTTCTCCTGCATCCAGCAGATAGTAGCTTTCATCCTGGGTATAGGCCATTCCGAACTGTTCGCGGATAAACTGCGTGGTAGGATGCACCTGCAGACTCAGGTTGCCGCCGCCCATAGTATCCAGGAAATCAAAACGGATGGGAAAATCCTTGCCGAAACGGCCTTCTACGGGCACGCCCAGCAGTTCCGTACTATGGGTGAGCACCAGGTCTACGGAGGGGAATTCCACTTTCACGCCATCCACCTCCAGCAGCAGGCTGTTTTCCTCCGGCACACAGTCGAAGCACCAGCCAAAATTGGGAGTGCTACGGTCCAGGTCGCACACTTCCTTCATCCACTGGCCACCCCAGGGGGCCGGATCGAAGAAAGGCACCACACGGAAAGGCCGACGGGCTGCCTTGGTCATTCCTTCCAGGAAGGAAGCACGGGAAATGAGCTTGGGTTCTATGGCGCTGTTGGTATCCAACCACCAGTCTACCCGGGTGAACAGAGTATCTTTGTACTGATCCAGGACTCTCCAGTCTATAAAATAGCCTCTTTTGTACTGAATGGACACCGGATCTTCTCGGTTATCTACACCCAGACCGCACACCTGATGGCGGCGGAAACGCTGCTGGATTTCCCAGCGGGCCATATCGGCATACACCAGCGTGGCCCCCTCAGGCATAACCAGGGCCGCACCCGTTCCTATGACAAGGGTATCTTTTCCGGCACCCTTGAGTTCCTCCTTCAGGGTGCACAGTTTTTTCCCGTCGAAGAAATCTTCCAGCTGAAGGCAAGTAACATGTCCGAACAAAACATCGTCCGTCATAAATCTTTCCGTGAGGGAACGGACTGCTGCCTCCGGCTTCATATAATCCCTCATACGAATCACGCGCGCGAAACCATTTCCCAGTTCGCGTGCCATATCTTCCTCAAACACACCCGTATAGCAATCCACGAACAGTGAACCGGATGCGCTGGAATGAAGTTTTTTACGAATAAGCTCCCACCCCATGCAGACAGATCCGTCTACAGGAATAGAAGGATATTTGTCATAGTTTTGTGCTCTCATTATGTATGAACATATGTTAGTTTGTGCAAAGATATATAAAGTTTTCATATTACAAAAATATTTTTTAGTTTTGCGTAAAATCCGCATAACCATGAAGCTGAATCCCAATAGTGCCGTTCCCCTCCACAAGCAGGCCCAGGACCTTTTAAGGGAACTGATAGAAAGCGAAGATTACAAAAATGGCCGGATGCTTCCCAACGAGGTAGATCTGGCCAAACAGCTGAACATATCCCGCAACACCCTCCGACAGGCCATCAATCAGCTGGTCTTTGAAGGACTGCTGATCCGCAAGAAAGGGGTGGGCACCAAGGTGGCCCGTAAAGGCATCACCGGCGGCGTCAAGAACTGGCTCAGTTTCTCCCAGGAAATGAAGATGCTGGGCGTCGAGGTCAAAAACTACGAACTGATTATCAGCCACAAAAAGCCCAATACCGAAATTGCCGGCTTTTTCGGGATAGACGAATCCACGCCCTGCGTGGTTATGCAAAGGGTCAGGGGAAACACTTCTTTTCCCTTTGTCCATTTCATCTCCTACTTCAATCCCAAGCTTCCTATCACGGGTGATGAGAACTACAATTTACCTCTGTATGAGATGCTTGAAACCAACTACGGCATTGTAGTCAAAACTTCCAAAGAAGAAGTATCGGCCCGACTGGCAGGAGAAAGCGTGGCGGAGAAGCTGGAGATACAGCCCAACGACGCCATCCTCATCCGTAAACGCTTTGTCTACGACGAGAATGGCGTCCCTGTAGAATATAATATAGGTTATTACCGGGCCGACAGTTTCACTTACACCCTGGAAGCCAGCCGTTGACGGCGCGAAGCAGCGAAAGCGCAATAAATCAGATAAATAAGACAGAGTGAGATGATGGCCAGCGAGCCGTTCTGGCTTCCTGTCCACTGGGCGGCCACTCCCATCAGAGGCGGAATGACAGCCCCACCGCAAACACCGGTAATCATAAAGCCGGAAATCTCGTTGGCTTTCTCCGGACGGGCTTTCAGCGCCTGGGAAAACAGAACGGAGAACACACTGGAGCAGAAAAAACCGATGGCCCCAATGCCGCAAAGGATGCCCGCGGCCGAAGGCAGGAAAAAGAGGGAAGCCATAGCAATGGCCGCCAGGAAGAGGTTTAGTTTCAGGTACTTGATATCATCAGCCCGGGCCAAAAGGAAAGTGCCCAAGAAAGCGCCCGCCGTGCGGCAGATAAAGTACACACTGGCTCCCAGCGAAGCTTTTTCTACCGGCAGGGAACAGCGTTCAATCAAGAGTTTGGCGCTAACCGTATTGGTCCCCACATCCACTCCCACAATAAAGAAGATGCCCAGGAAAAACAGAAGCACCGTACGGTCTTTCAGGAGGCTGAAGGCACTCCGCACTGTAACGCCCTCCCTTTCCGGCTTCTCCCGGGGAATCTCGGTACTTTCCAACAACAGCCACGAAAGGAGCGTAACCACGGCATAAATAGTGAAAAGGTACTTCCAGTTGCCGAAGGTACCGGCCGCAAACAGGGCCAGGAAAGGAGCACAGAAGGAAGAGACGGCTTTCACCACCTGACCGCCCGTGAGGCAGGAAGAGAGCCTTTCTCCGCTCACCACATTGGTTAGAAGCGGATTCAGGGACACCTGCAGGATGGTATTTCCTATTCCCAGCAGCACGAAGGCCAGCATACAGGAAGGGAAACTGTACCAGAAGAAAGGAATGAGCATCCCGACGAAAGTGACAACATTGCTGAGCTGGACCATTGTCTTCCGGCCCAGCCGGTTCATCAAAAGAGCGGCGGGAACCGAAAGGAAAAGAAACCAGATGAAAACCATCGAAGGGATGAAACCCGAGAGGGATTCACTCAGGCCAAAGTCCTGCTTGAGATAGCTGGTAGCAATGCCCACGACATCACAAAAGCCCATCACAAAGAAAGTGGCCAGGACAGGGACATAATTGAAGCGGTGTATCAGTTTTTTCATGTCTGTGGAAAAATGTACACCGCAAAGATACTAATATATTCCAACAATCAAATAGATTGTTCGAACATTTACGGAAAAAAAGTTGGAACTTATTCCTTGGTGACAATGGCCGTCATGCCGGGCATCAGGTGCGGATGGGGCTGTAGCGTGGCCTCCAGGCGGACCATGCCGCTGCTCTCCACCACGGGGCTGACGGCCGACACTTCCGCCTTGTGAATCTCGGAGGGATAGGCCACGGAGATAACCTGGATGGGGGTTCCCTTCTGGAACTTGTGAAGCTCGTTCTCCAATACGTCAAAGCACACTTTCAGGTGTTCGGTGTCCACGATGTAAAAGAGCGGGACGCCGGGCGTGGCGGCGCTGTAAAGGGTGGCGTCCAGACGGCTCACGGCGCCGCTGATGGGCGCGGTGATGGTGCAGCACTCCAGCTCGTGTTCCAGGAGCTTCAGGGAGGCCAGGGCCGTGTTGTAGCCGCTGTTGATGCGGGCCTGCCGTTTGATTTCGTCGGGAGCCTCGTCCAGCTGGCTTCGCTTGTATCCCTGGCCCATCAGGATGGCCTGGTACTGGTATTCGGCCTTTTCCAACTCGGCCTTGCTCCGGGCAATCTTGTCTTCCAGCATGCTCCGGCTCAGGCGCACCACCACCTCTCCCTTGCGAATCCGCTGGCCCAGCTCAATGTCGAAGGACACAATCTGCTCGCTGATACGGCTGTACACGGGCACTTCCGTGACGGCCTGGATGCTGCCCTTGCTGGAGAAGCCCTCGCTTTCAATGGTGCGCTGGAGGCTCTGGTTCCCGTTATCCGGAGCCTGCTCCACCGTTACAGCGGCTTCCTGGGGAGGCGCCGGGGCCGATACGCGGGAGTGGCACGATACCAGTGCCAGGAGAACAAGGAGGGGAAGATGCCTATTCATGCTGCGTGAGGGTTAATAAATGATAGTAAGTGGTCCAGTAACCGGCCAGCGCCGTCAGGTGCTGGTTGTAGGCGTTGTCCCTTCGGGTTTGCGCCAGGGAGTAGGTGTTGATGTCGCAGAGGCCGTTGGCGTAGTTCTCGGCCGTGAGCTCGAACACGTCATCGGCCATGGCCACGGCTTCCTGTGTCATCTGCAGCAGCTGCTCGTGGGAACGGAGGTTTTCCAAGGTGGTGAGCACGTCTTCCTGTAGGGCGCGTTCGGCCTCGCGGAGGGCCTGCTCTTCGCGCTCCTGCCAGGCTGCTGCGGCGGCATGTCCCTTCCGGGCGGCCCCGTGGTCCAGCAGCGGAACGGTGAGCGTGACGGCTCCCAGCATATAGAACTGCGGATTTTTGTAGGCACCCAGGAAGTGGTCGTTAATCTGCTGCATGCCGATATTCAGGTCCACGCCCACCTTGACGCCGCGCTCCTTGCGGGCCTTTTCCTGCAGGCCGCGGGCTTCGGTGAGGGCGGTCTGCCGCTGCTGCACCACGGGGCTGCCGCTGCGGGCCAGCTGCAGTGCGTCCTCCGGCGTGAGCCGGATTTCCCGGGTGCGGGTGGGAATCTCCAGGCGTCCTTCCCGGAAGAAGCTTTCGTCAACCCGCAGATAGGCCGCCAGGGATTCCCGGGCCAGTTTTTCTTCATTCCGGGCCGACAGCAGCGCATTGGTGGCATTGAGCCGCTGCAGCTCCAGGGAGCGGAGCTCGGCCAGGGTTATCATGGCGATGCCCGCCTTCTCCCTGGCGATAGCGTAGAGCGTATCGGCCGTCCTCCGGGTGCGCTCGCACATGTCCACCCGGCCTTGGGCGCATACCAGGCGGAAATAGCGCTTGGCGCTTTCTTCGGCAATGAGGTACAGGCGGGTGCTGTATTCCTTGCGGGCGGCCTCCAGGCGCTGGTCTTCCGCGGCTTTCTCCCAGCGGAAGGGGTTGTAGCCCAGCAGCGCCTGCTGGTACCCGACAATGAGGGGCGTGGCCACGAAGTCCCGCGGCCGGTTCTGGTTGTCCCGCGTGAAATATTCGCTCCAGAGGGCCTGGGTGCCCACATAGGCGTCTCCGCCAAAGGGCAGCACCTTCTGGGTGAGCATCAGCTGGGCCGATGCGGAAAAGCGGTCGAAGTTGCGCAGATACACATAGTCCCGGAACGGATCGATAATCATCCGGTAGTAGTTGGGCTTGAAGTGAAGGTTCAGCTGGGGCTTGCGCAGGGCTTCAAACTGGGCGTTCCGGGCCTGGGCCGATTCCCATTCATATCGGCTCTGGAAAGCCGTGACGGTGCTGTCCTGGGCCAGCCTTATCACCTCTTCCAGGCTCTGGGCCCGGCTCAGGAGGGAGGCTCCGCAGAGGAGGAGGAATAGCATCAAGCCCTTTTTCATACGGTCTGGCGTTTAATGATTTCAGAGAAAAGGCCGCCCTTGGCCAGGAGCTCGTCGTAGCTTCCGTCCTCGGCCACCTTCCCTTCGCTTAACACGATGATGCGGTTGCACTGCCGGATGGTGCTCATGCGGTGCGCGATGGTGATGCGGGTGCAGTTCATCCGGGCCAGGTTTTCGGTAATCACATGCTGGCTGATGTTGTCCAGGGCCGATGTAGCCTCGTCCAGGAAGATAATGTCGGGCTTGCGGATGAGGGCGCGGGCCATCAGGATACGCTGGCGCTGCCCTCCGGATACGCCCTGCCCGTCGGCCGAAATGGGCGTCTCCAGCCCCAGGGGCATCCCTTCGATGTCTTTGTCCAGGGCGGCCATGCGGGCGGCTTCCCAGACTTCCCCGTCGTCGTACCAGTCGTTGCCGAAGAGGATGTTGTCCCGTACGGTCCCTTCCACCAGCTGGCCGTCCTGCAGGCAGATGCTCATGCAATAACGGCGCAGGCTGGGCAGGTTCACGTCTTCCAGGTTGTGCTCGTCATAGAAGATGGAGCCGCTCTCGGCCTTCTCAAAGCCCAGCAGCAGGCGCACCAGGGTGCTCTTTCCGCAGCCGGAAGGCCCCACCAGGGCCACGTAGTCTCCGGGATAGATATGCAGGTCCAGGCCGTCGAAGATGTAGGGCATGTCCGGGGAATAGCGGAACTTGAGACCGTTGATGGAGATGTTTCCGCTCACGCTCTGCAGCAGCTCGGTGCCGGCCTGCGTCTCTGATTCGGCCTCCAGGATGGGGGTGCACAGCTTGAGCTCCGGCCCCAGCAGGGCTACGTCCTTGGTGATGCGCTCAAAGTTCTCGATGGCCTGGGTGGCCAGGGTGAGGACGCTGCAGTAGGCAATGTAGTCCGACAGGCCCAGCCCGTAGTGCCAGGCTGCCAGCATGGTCACGATGAGCGGCAGCAGACGGGCGTTGTAGCTGAGGGAGTTGCCGATGGTGAACATGGCGGGATAGCGGCTGCTGTAGGGCTCGGAGGGCTCATAGGCCACCGCCCAGTGCTTGAAGGCCCTGATTTCGGCCCCGTTGGTGCGGATTTTCTGGGCTCCGGCCACCAGGTTGTAGATGAGGCCCGTGAGCTTGGATGCGCTGGCGTTGGCGCTGTCCTGCACTTTCTTGCGGTAATAGTACACGCTGTAGATGGCCAGCATGTACACCCCCAGCACCAGGATGCCCGTGTACAGCAGGGGACCGCCGTAGGTGAAGAACTGGATGAACATGACCACGGTGAACGCCAGGGAGAGGATGGTGGAGAGCATGTCCTCGGAGAGCTGGGTGAACAGCCTCACCACGGAGAGCACCCGGTTGGAAAGGTCTCCCGGGGCGAAGCGCTTGAAGAAAGTGGTGGGCAGGGCCAGCAGGCGCGTCATCAGCGGGGCCTGCAGCGCATACTCCGTCTTGTCCTTCATGCGCACCACCAGGAAGTTGCGGGAAAGCTGCACCATCACCAGTCCGGCCGCCGCGCTGAACAGCAGCACCGCGATGGGCAGCAGCTGGGCCGAGTCTCCGGAAGGGATGACCTCGTTGAACAGCAGCTTGCAGATGTAGGGCGTCACCATGGTGAGGATTACCACGCCCAGGCAGGCCAGGAGGGCACAGAGATAGTCGTAGACGCTCAGCTGCAGCAGGGCATATTTCAGGAAAGAGACGGTGGTGAGCTTCCCTTCCGGCAGGGGATAGCAGAGGGAAAAGGCTTCCGGCTTCAGCAGGTCGCCGTCCTTGGAGGCCCGGCAGTTTTTGCCGCTCTTGGGGTCCAGGAAGGTATAATCGGCAAAACGCGGGGTCAGGATGACGGGGATGTCTCCCTCCTTTGTAAAGGCCAGCACCTTGCCGCTGCAGCGGTTCCACCACGGGCCGTCCAGCTTGATCTGGCGGAAGAAAATCTGCTGCTGGTAGAAAATCTCCTCCAGCCGCCTGATATCCACCGGAATATCCCGCTGGTGCGTGAGCCGCAGCCAGGTTTTGCGGTCAATCATGCCGCGGAACACCTCGGAAGCCTCGTTGAGGGCCTTCCGGTCTCCTTCAATGCGCTGAACCAGCTGGTCGAACAAAAGATTACTCATGGCTCAGGCGTATTTCATCAGTTCTTTGTACAGCCCCTCCTGCTGCAGGAGTTCCTCGTGGGTGCCTTTCTGCACCACCTGGCCGCGCTCCATCACGTAGATGCAGTCGCAGTCCCGGATGGTGCTCAGGCGGTGGGCGATCAGGATGGTGGTGATGCCCAGGTGCCCCACATGCTGCATCACCAGGTCTTCGGTCTTGGGGTCCAGGGCCGATGTGCCCTCGTCCATGATGAGGATGGTGGGGTCTTTGGCCAGGGCCGTGGCAATCTCTATGCGCTGGCGCTGTCCGCCGCTGAAGTTCTTGCCGTTCTCGCTGAGCAGGGACTGGTAGGCGCCCGGCCGGTTGGCGATGTCCTGGTGGATCTGGGCGTCGTTGGCCGCCATGACCATGGAGAAGTCCTCGATGGAACTGTCCCACATCTTGATATTGTCGGCGATGGTGCCCTCGAAGAGGGTGATGTCCTGGTTCACCACGGAGAGGGAATTGTTCTTGACCGCCCGGTTCACCTGCTGCACGGGGATGCCGTCCAGCAGGACTTCGCCTTCCCAGGGCTCGTACAGGCCGGAGATGAGCTTGGCGATGGTGCTTTTTCCGCAGCCGGAGAAGCCCACGAAGGCCACCCTTTCCCCGGGATGGATGGTGAGGGAGAAGTTCCGGAGCACCGGCGGCTGGCTGCGGTCGTAGCCGAAGGTGACGTTCCGCAGTTCCACCTCTCCCGTAAGCTTGTTGCTGTCCGGCAGGGACTCCGGATCCGGAATCACCAGCTCCCGGCCCCGGGCCGCCTCTTCCACCTCTTCCAGGCGTTCCATGGCCGCATGGGAGCGGAAGAGCTCCTGGGTGGCCGATATGAACGAATTGATGGGGAAGTTGATGCTCACCGCCAGCGCCTGGGAGGCCAACAGCATACCCGGAGTAAGTTCTCCCTGCAGGATGTACCAGGCACCCAGGCAGAGGATGAGGGCGTTGCAGAAGTTCAGCACCAGCAGGGGGAGGGAACCCGTGGTCATGGCGCCGGACGCCGTGCGTACACGGGCGTTGAGGGCGTTTACATAGGCCTCTTCCCACTTGGAGAAGAAGATGCGCTCGCCGCCCATGGACTTGATGGTCTCTATGTTCTTGATGCCGGTGGTGGTGACTCCCTGCAGCCGGGCGTCCGTCACTTCCGAACCCCGGGCTTTCTTCTTGATGGACTTGGCCGTGAGGCGCATCACCGCCAGCAGCGAGAGCATGGAGAGAATGACCACCAGGCCCAGTTTCCAGCTGTACATCATGAGCAGCCAGGCGCAGAGGACCGGCCGCACCACCAGCACCAGGGCGAAGGAAAGGTGGTCCATGGTGGTGCCAATCTTCTTGATGCCGGAGTAGCGGGCGGCCAGCTCACCGGCCGAGAAACGGTCGATGGCATCCATGGGCAGTTTGAGCAGGCTGATCACGTAGCGGGACGACGCGTTGATGCCCAGCTTGGCGAACTCCCTCTTGCGCAGGGGGTTCAGCAGCAGCCACATTACCAGTTCCAGTACAAAGAGCAGGATGTAGAAAATCATCAGGGGCGTGAACCACTCCGGGTTCTTCTGCGTGATGATGTTGTCCGTGAAAACCTGTTGAAAGAACGGCGGCAGCACATGGGAGGCCATGTCCCCGATCAGCAGCAGGAACGTGACTCCGAAAAAGCCCATGCTGCCCCGCATGAAGCGCAGGACCAGGGCCACTGTGCCGTTGTTTTTCATTCCAGGCGCAGTTTTACGGCGCGGAAGCGCGTCCGGGCCGAGTCAAACAGATAGCGGAACATGCTCCGGCGGCGGGTTTCCGTCAGGACCGAGCAATAGGTGCCGATATTCATGTTCACATCTTCCGGCTCTCCGAAGGACCAGTCATACTCGGCGGGATTCTCCGCCGAGGTGAACAGCTCGATGTTCACCTGGTACATCGTGGTCCCGGCGGTGAGGAGCCTGTCGGCCATTTCTTCGCTCCGGAGGGTCTGGCGCACCACATCGGCCGCCACGGGGTAGCGGTCAATGCGGGTGATGCGGCCCCTCACATAGCCTATTTCGTCCCTTTTTTCGTTTTCCGGCCAAACCTGGGCGCCCATGCCTTCCTTGATGTGCCGCTGGCCGGCGTTGTCCACGTAGGCGATGAGCATGGCCTTCCCGCTCCGGGGGTCCATGCCGTCCACCACGCTCAGGATGGGCTCGAAGGCCTCGAAGGGTTCGTTGTCCACCTTGGTGCTTATCACGGTGCCCTCCACCGTGCTGGTAAGGATGCTGTAGCTGTCTCCCACGGAGACCAGGGCCACGGTCTGCCCACGGGTAACGTGGTCTCCGCCATGCACGAACATGGTGCGGATCATGCCCTTGTTGGGAAGCGAGACGTCGGAAGTTCCTTGGAGGGGGAAGACCACGCCGCTGTAATAGACCTTGTCCGAAACCGTGCCCAAGAAGCCCCAGACAAAGAAGGCGCCTATCATCAGCAGGACGGTAAAGGCGAGCAGGTACGTGGGCAGGGCCGTTATTTTGAGGACCGTCCCAATCTGGTCGGGACTGCTTAGGTTTCTCTGACGGCTTTCAGTGGAAAAGGGGCTGTCGCTGTTCATGCGATAAAGGTACTAATTTTTTCTCATTTTGCGCAGGGTTCCAGGTATCGGGCGCGGAGTTTCGCCAAGTCTCCCTCGTCTATGCCCATCTGCTCGTCCAGATAGCCGGGGATGGAGCCCCAGTTGGCTTCCAGGACATCCAGGGCATGGCAGAAATTCCTCACGCTCACGCCCATGAAGGCACGGATTACCTCTTTTTCATCCTCTCCGCCGCCGGCCGCTTCCACATCGGCACAAAGTTTTTCCACCAAGGGCCGATAACTGTCGTTGGAACGGTCGAAGTCCCGGATGATGGTGTCCCTGTCGGCCCCCAGGGCTCCCAGGATGAGGGCGGCACCAATGCCCGTGCGGTCCTTTCCCTGCGAGCAGTGCCAGAGGACGGCGCCCTCTTCCGTTTCCAGGATCAGGTTCAGGAAGGAAGCATACTGGAGCTGGGAGAATTCGCTCAGGATGAGGGAGGGGTACAGCTCGCGGGCCTTCTGTTGGAACATTTTCATGAAGGAGAGGCGTACGATGTGCCTGTGCAGGTTCACCCACATCTCGTCCGGGATGGCGTCGCCCGTCTGTTTTTCGGCCGATACGTCCAGGGTGGGGAGCATCAGGTATTCGGCGCCCGGAACGGGGCGGTCCGGCTGCAGGGATGCCTCCGGGTAGGAGCGGAAGTCGAAGATGCGCCGCAGCCGGTAGTGCTCCGACAGCCTGCGGACATCCTCGTCCGATGCGTCGTGCAGGTGGGCGGTGCGCAGCAGCATGCCTTCCCGCACCACCTGATGGCCGATGCGGATGCCGCCCAGGTCGCGGGCGTTCACTATATTCTCAAAAAGTGCCATTTCAGCAAAAAAGCGCCGGGAGTACAATCCTGGCGCTTTTGGTACTGGGTAGGAGAATCGAACTCCTATTGCGAGATTGAGAATCTCGAGTACTAACCGTTATACGAACCCAGCATGTGGGAGTGCAAAGGTACAACAAAAATCTGAATCTCCAAATTTTTATTTCAAAAACACAAAAAAAACAGCCATAATCATGCAAAAAAAGGCGGCGATATGGTTCCACTGGACGGGCTGCCCCTTGAACAGGAAAGTGACGATAACGGTGAAGATGGTGAGGGAAATCACCTCCTGAATTACCTTGAGCTGCATCAGGTTGAAGGGCCCGCCGTTGCCCTGGAAGCCCAGGCGGTTGGCCGGAACGGTAAGGCAGTACTCGAAAAAGGCGATGCCCCAGGAAAAGAGGATGATGAGGATGAGCGGCCAGCCGGTGGAAATTTTCATTTCCTGCAGTTTGAGATGGCCGTACCAGGCGAACGTCATGAACACGTTCGAGAAGATGAGCATAAGGATGGTCCAGAATCCGTTCATGGTTTCATTTGTAATTGGGGCGCAAAATTAATAACTTTGCAGGACTAAACGAAGAAAATCTTATACAATATGACACTCATCAAATCCATTTCCGGCATTCGCGGCACCATCGGCGGACAGCCCGGCAACGCCCTCACGCCCATTGACGTGGTCAAATTCACCGCGGCCTATGCCGCCACCCTTCCCCAGCGCAAGCCGCAGCCCAATGGGGAGCGTTATAAAATCGTTGTGGGAAAAGACGCCCGCATGTCCGGCGACATGGTGGAGCAGCTGGTGGTGGGAACCCTCATCGGCTGCGGAATAGACGTGGTCAAGTGCGGTTTCGCCTCCACGCCCACCACGGAAATGGCTGTCCTGTTTGCCCAGGCCGACGGCGGCATCATCCTCACCGCCAGCCACAACCCCCGCCAGTGGAACGCCCTCAAGCTCCTTAATGAGAAGGGAGAATTCCTCACGGCCCTCGAAGGCCAGGCCGTTTTGGATCTGGCCGAAAAGGAAGATTTCAACTTCGCCGAGGTGGACCAGCTGGGCAGCATCGAGGAGGAAGATTTCACGGATAAGCACCTGGATGCCGTGCTGGCCCTGCCGGCCGTGGATGTGGAGGCCGTCAAGGCCGCGCATTTCACCGTGGTGGTGGATGCCGTCAACTCCGTGGGTGGCATCATCATGCCCCGGCTGCTTAAACGCCTGGGCGTCAAGTGTATCGGCCTTAACTGCAACCCCACCGGAGACTTTGCGCACAACCCCGAGCCCCTT
>CADBHY010000032.1 GCA_902794615.1 uncultured Bacteroidia bacterium | reverse complement strand
CATATTATGTGACGGACTCTTTCCCTCCGAGCCCTATCCCCTGTATCTGCTGGATTCGGCCCCCGGGGTGGTGTGCTGCGACGGGGCCCTGTCCAAGCTGCTGGCGCACAACCCGTCGGCCCGTCCCCTTGCGGTGGTGGGAGACCTGGATTCCCTCTCCGAGGAGCTTCGGGCTCAATATTCGGCCCTGATTGTCCGGGAAAGCGAACAGGACGACAACGACCTCACCAAGGCCATGCGCTGGGTGCTGCGGACGCATCCCGAAGTTTCCGAGATTGTGATTCTGGGCGCCACGGGCCTTAGGGAAGACCACACCATCGGCAATCTGGGCCTTCTGATGGAATATACGCGCCTTTTCGACCTGGACGGACGCAAGGTAAGCATGGTTTCCGACTTCGGAACGGCCTTCGCCATAACAGATACCTGCGACCTCCACTTGGGTGAAGGACGCAGGTTCTCTCTTTTCAGTGCCGACAATACGCTCCGGATTAGCTCCGAGGGCCTGCAATGGCCCACCGACGAGGTTGTGTTCGATGCCTGGTGGAAGGCCACCCTCAACCGCACCGTCTCCCCCATCGTCTCCCTCCGCTTCAACCATCCCTCATCGGCCCTGGTGATAGTGGATTAGCGGCAGAAATTGCGGCTGGCGAAGGGCAGCGACAGGCGGAGGGCGGTGTGCCAGTATTCCCAGGTGTGACCGCCGTTGCGCACGCGCAGTTCGCTGTGCAAGCCGGCCCTTTTCATTTTCAGATGCAGCTCTACGGACAGGGGGAGAAGGGAGTCGTCGTCTCCGCAGTCCAGGAACCACTGAACGGTCTTGAGACGGCCGATGGCGGCCTCATCGGCCTGGTCCATGAAATCCAGGGTGGAGTGCTTCCGCACCGATTCGTCCGTGAGGGTGAGCTTGCTGTCCGGCCGGCCTTCGCCCCGCACTTCGCGGTGCTTGTTGTCCAGCCAGGCGCTCATGCCATAGGCGCTGGAGAAGAGTTCCGGATGGCGCTGGGCGTATGCGATGGAACCGCCGCCGCCCATGGACAGTCCCATGACGGCCCGCAGGCCCTTGCTGCCGCCGCAGTTGAACTTTTTCTCCACTTCCGGCAGGAATTCCTGGAAGAAGAAGTCTTCGTACGGCCAGTCCTTCACGTTGAAATAGCCGTTCTGGTAGTTGTGGACGTCGCTGTCTCCGGCATTGGGCATCACTATCACCGCCGGGCAAAGTTCTCCGGTGGCCATGAGCTCGTCCACAACGGCCTTCATGCCGCCCATCTGCACCCAGTTGGAGTAGTCTCCCCAGAGGCCGTGCAGGAGGTAGATGACAGGGTAGGTTTGGGCGTTGTCATAGCCGGAAGGCAGGTAAACGTTGTACTTCTGCTCGCAGCCCAGCTTGTCGCTCAGGATGCTTTCCGTGACAATTTGGCTTTGCGCTGCGGCACAGAGGGCCACCAGGCCCGCCAGGAGGGTAATAAAGATTTTTTTCATGGCCGATAAATTAAGGATGAACTAGCGTACCCACCTTTTCTCCCGCCAGAAGCTTGGTGAGGTTGCCGGTGGCGTTCATGTCAAAGACGATGATGGGCATGCCGCCGTCGCTGCAGAGGGCGTAGGCGGTCTGGTCCATCACCTTCAGGTGCTTGGAGATGGCCTCGTCAAAGGACAGTTCGTCATATTTCCGGGCCGACGGGTCTTTCTCTGGATCGGCCGTATAGACGCCGTCCACGCGGGTGCCCTTGAGGAGGGCATCGGCCCCTATCTCCAATGCGCGGAGGGCGGCGCCGCTGTCCGTGGTGAAAAAGGGATTGCCGGTTCCGCCGGCGATGAGGGCCACGCCGCCGCGTTCCAACACCTTCACGGCCTCGTCCCTCATGTAATACTTGGCATGCGGCTCCATGGGGGTGGAGGTGAAGACCTCGGCCTCTACGCCCTCGGCCTTGATGAACATCTTGAGAGCCAGGGAGTTGATGACGGTGGCCAGCATGCCCATCTTGTCTCCGTCCACGCGGTCGAAGCCCTTGCCTACGCCCTGCAGGCCGCGGAAGATGTTTCCGCCTCCGTTCACGATGGCAATCTGCAGGCCGGCCTTGGCCGCCGCAGCTATTTCTTTGGCATATTTTTCCAGCCAGACCGTATCCAAGCCCTTTCCGGCAGGGCCGCCGAGGCTTTCGCCCGAGAGTTTCAGTAAGACACGTTTGTACATATTCATCATTGATTTTGCACAAAAGTACCTTTTTCGTGTTAGAAATCCAAGAAAGATTCCTATATTTGCATACTTGGAATAATATCAAAACATTTATAATGGCTAATTTTCTAACCTCATCCATCGGCAAGAAATTCATTCAGAGCGTCAGCGGCGCCTTTCTGATTATCTTCCTGCTCCTGCACGGCACCATCAACTTCTTCTCCGTCATGGATTCCATGCACGGAAACTTCGGCAAGGTGGCGGCCGACAACTTCCCCTACACCCACGGAGACGGCTGGTTCCAGCTGGGCTGCGACTTTATGTCCTCTCCCGTGATTGACATCATGGTCCCCATCCTGGCCCTTGGCATCCTGATCCACATCTGCTACGGCATCTGGCTCAGCGTACAAAACTTCCAGCGCCGTGGCGGCGTCAAGCGCTATGAGGTGTCCTCCAAGGCCAAGAACGACAGTTGGAGCGCCAAGAACATGTTCGTGCTGGGTATCGTCGTCCTCGGGTTCCTCTGCTTCCACCTCACCCACTTCTGGGCCAAGATGCAGCTGCAGGAATTCATGGGCGGAGAGGCGGAGAACCCTTATTACCTGCTTGTGAACACCTTCCGTCACGAGTGGGTCCTGGCCCTGTACATCGTATGGTTCGTGGCCATCTGGCTGCACCTGAACCACGGATTCTGGAGCATGTTCCAGACCATCGGCTGGAACAACAAGAAGTGGTTGCCCCGCCTGCGTGTGCTGGGCGTTATCCTGAGCACCTGCATCGTGCTGCTGTTCCTGTGCACCGCCGTCAACGCCTATGTGGAAGCCCACTATGTAACGGCATCGGCCCAGTGGACAGCCCCCCTGCTGGAACAGATTGCCGCGCTCAACTAAAATTTTTGAAAATTACTTGGATTTTTCATTCCGATTCTCCATCTTTGCAGAAGAATGAAACGCAATAACAATAACAACTGGTGGCGCACTTGCAGTTCAAACCTGTAAGTCGCTTCGCCGTGGTTATCAGACAGAAACAGCACGCTGACTTACAGTGTGCTGTTTTTTTATGACAATTAATTATCAACAAATAAAACACTTAGCATTATGAGACAGAAAAAGTACATCCTCCCCGAGAGCGAAATTCCCACCCATTACTTCAACATCCAGGCTGTGATGCCCAACAAGCCGCTGCCCTTCCTGAACCCCGCCACCAGAGAGCCCCTGAAGCCCGAAGACCTCTACCCGGTGTTTGTGGAAGAGTGCGCCCGCCAGGAACTGAACCAGACCGATGAGTGGATTCCCATCCCGGAGCCTGTACGCGAGCAGTACGCGGCCTATCGTTGCACCCCGCTGGTGCGTGCATACGAGCTGGAAGAGGCCCTGGGTACCCCCGCCCACATCTACTTCAAGAATGAGAGCGTAAGTCCGGCCGGCAGCCACAAACTCAATTCCGCCCTGGCACAGGCCTACTATGCCAAGAAGGAGGGCATCACCAACATTACCACCGAGACCGGAGCCGGCCAGTGGGGCGGTGCCCTCAGCTATGCCGCCAAGAAGTTCGGCCTGGACTGCGCCGTCTATATGGTGAAAGTGAGCTACAACCAGAAACCCTACCGCCGTTCCATCATGCAGACCTTCGGTGCCGCCATCACCCCCTCGCCGTCCATGAGCACCCGTGCCGGAAAGGACATCCTTACCAAGAATCCCAACGACCAGGGCTCCCTGGGTTGCGCCATCTCGGAAGCCATGGAACTGGCCTTGACCACGCCCAACTGTAAGTACACCCTGGGCTCCGTGCTCAACCACGTGTGCATGCACCAGACCGTTATCGGCCTGGAGGCGGAGAAGCAGATGGCCCTCGCGGGAGAATATCCCGACATTGTAATCGGCTGCTTCGGCGGCGGTTCCAACTTCTCCGGCATTGCCTTCCCCTTCCTGCGTCACAACATCCAGGACGGCAAAAAGACCCGCTTCATTGCGGCCGAACCTGCCAGCTGCCCCAAACTCACCCGTGGCAAATTTGAGTATGACTTTGCCGATGAGGCAGGCATGACACCGCTCCTTCCCATGTTTACCCTGGGGCACACCTTCAAACCCGCCACCATCCATGCCGGCGGTCTGCGTTACCACGGCGCCGGCGTCATCCTGTCCCAGCTCATGAAGGACGGCTACATGGAAGCCATCGACCTGCAGCAGACCGAAACCTTCAAGGCCGGCATACTCTTTGCCCAGACCGAGGGCATCATCCCCGCTCCGGAAAGCTGCCACGCCATTGCCGCCACCATCCGGGAGGCCCAGAGGTGCAAGGAAACCGGCGAGGCCAAGACCATCCTCTTCAACCTCTCCGGCCACGGATTCGTGGACATGAGCGCCTACGACCAGTACATCTCCGGCGAGCTGCAGGACTACAAGCTCACCGACGCGGAACTGGCCAAGTTCATGGAATCGGCCGATAAGCTGAACGCCTAAAAACCTTGGCAGCTAACTCGCTGTCACTCATACGTTTATACTACATTCCTCGTTCAATTTTTGAACGAGGAATGTAGTATAATGCGCTAACGGTCAAGTATTTAACGGCCAAGCCTAAATCAGACGGGGAGGGTGCGGGAGCGGAGCCAGGCGGCCACATCGGCCGGAAGGCGGGGAGAAAGGGTGCGGTAAACCTGCTCGTTGTAGCGGTTGAGCCAGCTGCGCTCCGCCTCCGTAAGCAGCGACAGCTCTATGCAGGAGGTGTCGAAGTGGCAGAGGGTAAGGGGCTCAAAACCCAGCCAGGAGCCGAATTCGTTGTCTCCCACAGGCCTTACCAAAAGCAGGTTCTCGTGGCGGACGCCGTGCATGCCTTCGCGATACAGGCCGGGCTCGTCACTCACAATCATGCCGGGCAGCAGCGGCTGAGAATTGAAGTTCTGCCGGATATCCTGCGGGCCCTCGTGGACACAGAGGAAAAAGCCCACGCCGTGCCCGGTTCCGTGCCCGAAATTGCGCTTGGCCTGCCAGAGGGGTTCCCGGGCCAGGGCGTCAATCTGACAGCCGGCCGTTCCGCGGGGGAAAACGGCCGTCGCCAGGCCGATATGCCCACGCAGGGCCAGGGTATAGTCTTCCCGTTCCAGGGCCGTGCAGGGCCCCATCGGCACGGTGCGCGTAATGTCCGTCGTACCAAAGAGATACTGCCCGCCGGAGTCGCAGAGATAGAGGCCGGAAGCCCCGATGAGGGAAGAGCCCTCCGCAGGCGTGACGTAATGCGGCAGGGCCGCCGAGGGCCCGTAGGCCGATATGGTCTCGAAACTCTCCGAGCGGAAACCGGCCACCCCGGCGCGGAGCGAATGCAGGTAGGCCGATGCCTCCCACTCATTCACGGAACCGGCGTTCCGGGACAGCCAATAGAGGAACTGCTCCATCACCAGGCCGTC
Organism: uncultured Bacteroidia bacterium; assembly: GCA_902794615.1. Taxonomy (GTDB): domain Bacteria; phylum Bacteroidota; class Bacteroidia; order Bacteroidales; family UBA932; genus Cryptobacteroides. The sequence goes on along the minus strand of CADBHY010000032.1, from coordinate 9,342 downwards.
TTCCAGATGGGCTTCCCGCATGCCGTCCACCTCCGTGGCGTTCTTGACCGCCTTCCGAAGCGGGACCGGCGAAGGCCTGTCCAGGATGGCGGGCACCCGTTCCCCTTCCCCGACAGCCTGCCGAAGCGAAACGCTGAGGGTGGAGGGGTCCAGGCAGATGCAGTCGATTCCCGCCTCCTTCAAGGAGCTGAGGGCAAAATCCACATCCGAATAGTCCCGAATCTGGACGCCGTCGGCAGCCAGCTCCTCATAGCTGTCCTGCGTGTCGGAATCTACGCTGGCGAAGGCGTCCTTGCGGACAAACCACTGCACCTCTTCCAGGCTCACCAGCAGGTAGGAGATGACCAGGGGGTTGTAGTCAATGTCGGCCCCGCGGACATTCAGGAGCCAGGCAATCTGGTCCAGGGAGGAGAGGAGGATGGCATCGGCCCCTTGCAGCACCAGCCACTTGCGCAGCCAGGAAAGCTTGGACTCGCGGGATTCTCCGGTGAGGTCTTCTCCCAGCGTGATAAGAGGAGAGCTGGGGATGGACGGCCGATTGTCCCACAGCGTGTCCAGCAGGTCCGGCACAGGAGTGATGACGGCGGTGGGAACGGCCGCCTTCAACTCCCGCACGCCCTCCACGGTCTGGCAGAGGCCGTCGATGGCGATGCAGGGCTCGTCCATGCCCAGCGAGGCTATCCATTCGGGGATGGGCACCTGCTGGGGAACCCGCATCTTGTGCAGCTGTATCCCGCTGCCTTCCAGCTGCTTCTCGGCCTGGATGAAATAGCGGGTGTCCGTCCACAGGCCGGCGTGGTCTTGGGTGACCACCAAATCCCCGGCTTCTCCGGTAAAACCCGACAGCCATTCCACCTGTTTCCAGCGGGCGGCCGGGTATTCGCTGGCATGGGGGTCGCTGCCGGTGAGAATCACAATATCCCAGTGGTTCTCCTGCATCAGAGCCCTCAAGGCTTCTACTCTTTGATAAAAGATGCTTGCCATGGCACGTTATTTCCACAAATATAGTTATATTTGCATGAATTAAAAACTTTTTGCCATGACTGAAGATCCCCTTGAGAGAATAGAGCGCGAAGAGCGCGAAAGAAAAGAGAAGAAAGGCCCCAGAACCATCATGACCGTGCTGGCCATCGTGGCCGGCGTGCTGGCCCTGGTACTGGGTTATCTCCTGTATCAGCGAAACACCCTGGTAAAGGAACTGGAAGTGGAAAAGGCCGACCTGGCCCAGCAGATGGTCCAGCTCCAGAGCGATTTTTCCAACCTGAGCTCCGACTACGAGACGATTAACCACCAGCTGGACACCTCCCGTGAGCAGGTGGCCATGCTCATCGACAAGCTTTCCCGGACGGAAGCCACCAACCGGGCCAAGATTCGCCAGTACGAGAAAGAGCTGGGCACCCTCCGTGCCATCATGAAGGGCTACATTGTCCAGATTGACTCCCTGAACACCCTGAACAAACGCCTGACGGCCGATGCCGCCGCCGCCCGCCGCGAAGCCGCGGAGAGCCGCCGCGTAAGCGAAGAGCTCACCCAGCAGGTGGAGAACCTCTCCGAGCAGGTGAACGCCGGCAAGGTGCTCAAGGCCCGTGCCATCGCCCTCAACGCCCATTACAACAACGACAAGGTGGGAGACCGCCACAGCCGCGTGCGCTACATGGTGGCCAACCTCACCCTCCTGGAGAACAACATCGCGGACAAGGGCCCCGTGCGCATCTATGCCCGCGTGAAAGACCCGGAAGGCGTCCTCCTGCTGAACGGCGAATCCGTGGAGTTCACGGTGAACGGCCTCACCCTGCAGGCCACCGCCTCCCGTGAGGTGGACTACGAAGGCCAGGAAGTGGACATGTCCATCTACATCAACGACACCGGAGAGTTTGTCAAGGGCATCTACACCCTGGAAGTGTACTCTGACAAGAGCCTGCTGGGCCGCGCAGAATGCCTGCTCCGCTAATATGATTTACATTCACGTCCCTTTCTGCAAAAGTTTTTGCATTTACTGTGACTTCTATTCCGAGATAGCCGCAGACAGCGCCGTGGAGGCCTATACCCAGGAAATCTGCCAGGAAATCCGACGGCGCAGCGCAGAAATGGACGACAGCCTGAAGACACTGTACTTTGGCGGCGGCACCCCCTCGGTGCTGCCGCTCAGTGCCCTTACCCGCATCCTCCTGGCCTTGGAGGAAGCGGGCCACGGAGGCCCCTACGAGGAATTCACCCTGGAGGTGAACCCGGAAGACCTGGTGGAAAGAGGCCTGCCCTATGTGGAAAGCCTCCGGACACTGGGCGTGAACCGCATCAGCATCGGCATGCAGTCCCTCGATGACGAACTCCTGCACTGGATGAACCGCCGCCACAACGCGGAGGGGGCCGTCAAAGCCTTCCGCCTGGCCCGGGAAGCCGGTTTCGAGAACATCAGCGTTGACCTTATCTTCGGCCTCAGCAATCTCTCGGACGCCGTCTGGGAAGACACCATCCAAAAGGTGCTGGAGCTGGGTCCGGAGCACATTTCCTGCTACCAGCTCACCGTGGAAGGAGACAATGTGCTGGCTGGGAGGCTGGAGGCCGGACAGTACGAGGAGGCTCCGGAGGAGCTCTGCGCCCGGCAGTATCGGCACCTCTGCAAACGCCTGGCCGAAGCCGGGTACGAGCATTATGAGATTTCCAACTTTGCCCGTCCGGGCTTCCAGGCCGTTCACAACGGCGGCTACTGGGCACGGAGGCCCTATGTGGGGCTGGGCCCGTCGGCCCATTCCTTCAGCGGGAAAGGCCGGAGCTGGAACTCGCAGGAGCTCACGGGCTACACCCTCACCCAGGAAGTGCTGAGCGTGGAAGACGAGAAGGTGGAAACCCTCATGCTCTCTCTCAGGACCGCCCGCGGGGCCGATGCCGAATTCCTGGAAGCCAACTGCCTCAAAGAAGATATAGACCGGCTCATGAGCCAGGGCGCCCTTCAGAAAACGGGACGGCGCTACCGCATCCCGGAAGACCGTTTCTTTGTGTCGGACCAAATTATCAGAGAACTTATATGACCTACCTGAGAAGAGCCCTCAAATACTTTATCCAGATTACGCTCATCTTTGCCGTAATCATGGCCGTTCTCATGCTCAGCGGCCTGGTCTCGAAGGATATCGGCACGGCCTTCCGCAACGGCTGGAAGTCGGTGGAGCTCATCCTGGCCGCCTTTGCCGCCATGAGCCTGGTGTATCCGCGCTTCGGCTATGCCAAACGGTCCGTCGAAGCCAAGGGAGATCCCGCGGAGCATTGGCCCGTCATAGACGAAGTCATGACAAACCGGGGATATGTGAAGGCCGGGGAAACGCCGGAAGGCGGCCGCAAATACCATCTGGGCAGCACGCTTAACCGCGCCGCCCGCCTGTGGGAAGACAGCATCACCATCAACCCCGTCCTGGGAGGTTTCCAGGCGGAAGGTCTTGTCCGAGACCTCGTCCGCGTGGTTATGTCCCTGGACAGAAAACTCAATAGCCATGAAAACTGATACCCAAGGATTCAAAACCGTAGCCACCTTCACGGAAAAGGTTCAGGCCGATATGACCGTGGCCCTTCTGGGAGACAACGGTATTCCGGCCGGCGTCTTTGGAGCCGACTCCTCCTACCCTTCTCTGGGCTATGCACGCCCCATCGAGGTAAAGGTGAATGAAAATGATTACGAGGCTGCTATGAGTATCTTGGCAGCCGCCTCCAAGGCCGAGTAAAAATCCTGCCCAAAGGCATCTGTAAGCGGTCCGCGAAGGAACTGGTACACCCGGATTCCTTCGCGGCGCCCTTTCCGGAAGGCGTCTTCGCAGATGTTCCAGCGGTGGAGGTTGAGCCCGCATCGGCCCCCGCCCAAATCCACCACCCGGATGGGATAGAGGGAGCAGGAGATGGGCTTTTTGAAGGAAGACAGTCCCTTGCAGAACTGGCGCTCGATGGAGCAGAAGCAGCTCCCGTTCTCAAAATGGCAGTAGGCACATTCTTCACTGCCCGGCACCAGGGGCGTCACCAGGTCTCCGTCGCGGTCTATCTCGAAAAAGCCCTTGGCTTCCACGGCGGCCCGGCCTTCCTCCCGCATGAGGCCTTTGAAGGAGTCGTAATTGGCTTCTATGGGGTCCAGCTCCTCTTCTTTCAGGGGCGCCCCGCTGTCACCGATAATGCAGCATTTACCCTTGCAGAGCTCATAATCACAGGCAAAATACTCCAGGATTACCTCCTCCGAGACCAGGACATCCCCGATTTCAACGATGGTTCCAAAATCTTTCCGGCTCATGGCACCAGCAGAATGATTTTCCCTCCGGAAGTGAGGGTGCTCAGGTACTCTTTTACCTGGGCTTCGTTAATGGCCGATATGCTCTCTGCATAACGGCTGTAAATGTCTTTGTTGCTGGTGTAGCGGGTGAGGAGGGTGGTTACGAAGCCGGAAGGGGAATCCAGCTCCCGCTTGACCTGGGATAGGGTGCGGGCCTTCCAGCCGTTGATATCGGCCCCGTCCAGGGGCTCCGAAGCGCAGGAGGCCAGGGCGGCATGGACGGCGGAAAGGGCCCGCTCGGGGTCCTGGGTGCGGACATCGCCGGGAAGGTTGTCCGAAGGGATGGGCCGCAGCGCAATCTCAATCTGGAAACGCTCATGGGGCTGGGTGAAGTTGTTCACCTGCAGCTCAAGCGAATACCCATAAGGCGCCAGGTGGCGAATCAGCGAGCGCCGCAGGGCCTCAAGAGCCACAAAAGAGGTATAATAGTGGTCGGAGGTTACGGCATATTCGGCATCCAGAAGGAGATAAATCCCCTTGGGATAGCCTTCCAGCGTCTGCCGGCTGGTGCCGCTGAGGGTGTGCAGGCTCACGGCCCGCCGGGGCAGCGTACCCTTGTCTGTGCGAAAGCCGCCCAGATAACGGAGCAGAAGCCGCTTCACTTCTTCCTCCTTCAAGTCTCCGGAAAGGATGAGAATACCATCCTGCATCCGGGAAAAACGCCCTTCAAAGTACTTCTCCGCCTTCTTCTGGGTGTCCCGGGACAGTTTTCCGGGCAGTTTGTTGGTGGTATAGACAAAGCCCGGCACCAGCTTCTGATACAGCAGGTCCTGTATGGAAGGCTGCGCCAAGGCCTGGTTCAGGCTGTATTGCTGATACTGGGACGGATTCATCTTGCGCTTGTTGGCTATGCCCAGGAGGGCTTTCAGGAAAAACTGGAGCTGGCCGGACGGCGCCTCCCCCTTCAGTGAAAGGCTGTTTACGGAAAGCTCCGTTTCCATGCTCACGCCGCCGGAGGCCAGCAGGTCCCGGAATTCGGCGGCGGGGATATCGGCCACGTCATACAGGCGCAGCATGTCTCCGATATAGCCGCCCTCCCCTTCTTTCAGGTCCGGAATCTGGGCCAGGCCGCCGCCCAGCTGCAGGCCGTAGTGGAAAACGCCGCTGCCGGGGACAGGCTTGAAAATAACCCGCATGCCGTTGGAGAACGTCCAGAGGGTACCGCCCGTGACGGCTTCCTTTTTCTCGGAGCGGATTCGGACCTTGGGGCAGCTTACCTCAAGGGACAGGGTGTCTGCGCTTTTCCAGCTGTGGTCTTTCTCCGTGGGAACCACCGAGCCGAAGAGATAGGCCAGGTTGTAGTTGAACAGTTCCTGGTCCTTGTCCAGGGAGTCCGGCGCACCCGTGAATTCCAGTTTGAGGTTTTCCAGCTGGCTCAGGAGGGCATCGGCAAAATTATTGAAAAAGCGCGTTTCCGTGGTGTCGGCCAGGGTTTTCCGGGAGAAGTAGCGCATGGTCTCCGAGTAAGGAGCCAGGGAGGCGCCGTATAGGAAATTGGCGGCGCAGCGCCGGATGTCGTATTCGCGGGAAGGGATGTCCGTGGCGCGGTGCCGCACAAGGGGCGTGAGCACCTTCTTGGCATCCGTGAACTCCCGGGGCGTGACCCCGCGGCTGTCCACCTCTGCCAGCGTGGTGGAAAGCACGCGCATGGCCGCGTCCGTATTCTCCTTGGCCACGGTGACGGCCACGGTGTACTGCTCGTCGGAGCCGTGGTCGTCGCTGCGGAGGGAGTGAATGTCTATGAGCCCGTGCGGAATGCCGGCATCCTGCAGGTTGCGCTCCAGGCGGTGCCGCAGCACCAGCTGCAGTTCATCCCCGAAAAGGTCCGACACAATGGCCTGGGCCGTATTCATGAACTCGTAGGGAACGCGGGCGCCCGAATACGTGACCGACACGCGGGCCACGGGAGAATCGGAGGGGTAGGCCTCTACCCAGGGAGCGGGAGAGGATTCCCACACATAGTCCGGCCGATGGGCCTCTTTCACCAGCATCTTGGGCACCATCATGGAGAAGATGTCCATCTTCTTCTTGATTTCCACGGGGTCGATGTCTCCGCTCACCACCACGGCCTGCTGAGCCTTGGAAAGGGCCACCTGCACGAAAGAGTACAGGAGCATGGAGTCCAGCACGTCGCTCTTGTAGAAGGGAATGTCGCGGAAATGATAGACGGTGGAGCCGTCCACGTCGCAGATATAGCCCTCCGGCCCGGGAGTCACGCCCATGCGCGAAAGGAAAGCCGTAGAGAACTGCTCCGTGGGGGCAGCGGAACTGGGCTGGTCCCGCTGGATGACAGCAATGTCGGCATAGCCTTTGTCCGAGGGGTTGGTAACGGTGTAGTAGGCCACTCCGCAAGGAAGGTTTCCTTTCTTGATGCGGCTGTCCGCCGAAAGGGACGGAAGCGTCTGGGCTGGCACAATTGTTGAGAAGACAACAGAGGCCATAATAGAAAGGATGGTATGGTAAAACTTGGACGAGTTCATTTTTAAAAGATTTTCGTACAAAATTACAAACTATTTTGCTATTTTTGCAAGTTGTGTGCTAAACGTATGTTTAACTTAGCTTAAATAAGAAGAAGATGAAAAGAATTTTTGTTGTTCTCGCTGCCCTGGGGCTGAGCGCCGCAGTGGCCGGTGCGCAAGATTTCAACGCAGCTGTTGACGCTTTCAATGCAGGCGCCCAGGCTATGGAAACCAACAAGACCGAGGCTCTGGCCCAGTTCCGCACTGCCCTTGAGCAGGCCCAGGCCTGCACGGAGGCCGAAGCTCCCGAACTGGTGGCCAAGTGCAAGAGTGCCATCGTAGGCGCCCTTGTGTCCATTGCCAAGGATCAGATTAACGAAGACGCATACGATGAGGCCCTTGCCACCCTCGCAGAGGCCAAGACTGCCGCAGCCGAATACGAAGAGACCGAGGCTGCCCAGGAGCTTGACACCCTCATTCCCAACGTATATATGCGTAAAGGAGCCACCCAGCTCAAGGCCAAGGATGCAGCCGGTGCTGCCGCCACCTTCAAGGAGCTGGTTGCCCTCACCCCCGAAGACGGACAGGCCAACCTGCTGCTGGGCCAGGCCCTCATGCAGAGCGGCAACATGAACGGCGCCATCGAGTCCCTCACCAAGGCCAACGAACTGGGAGAAGAAAATGCCCCCAAGCTGCTTTCTACCGCCTATCTGCGTCAGGGACAGGCCTTCCTGAAGGGAGGAAAGAACAATGAGGCCGTGGAAGCCTTCGAGAAGTCCAACAGCTATGCCGAAAGCGGCAACGCCTACCTCCTCATGGCCAGCGCCCTCACCAAGAGCGGCAAGAGCGCCAAGGCCATCGACGCCTACAAGAAGTATCTGGAGCTCTCTCCCAATGCCAAGAATGCGGCCGACATCATCTTCACCATCGCCGCCACCGCCCAGAAGGCCGGAGACAAGGCTACCGCCAAGGAATACTACGGCAAACTGGCCGGCACCAAGTATGCCGCCCAGGCCGAGGCCCAGCTCAAAGCCCTCTGATTTGAAGACGCTGGAACTGCTGGCTCCAGCCAGGAACATAGACATCGGCCTTGCAGCCATAGACTGCGGGGCCGATGCCGTTTATATCGCCGGACCGGCCTTTGGCGCCCGGCAGGCCGCCGGAAACCCGGTAGAAGACATTGCGCGGCTCTGTGAGTATGCCCATCGCTACGGCGCCCGCATCTATGCCACGGTGAATACCCTGCTGGAAAAGGAGGAGATTCCCCAGGCGCAGGAGCTGGTTCGGGCGTTGGAAAAGGCCGGAGTGGACGCCCTGATTGTGCAGGACCCGGCGGTGCTCTCCATGAGCGCTTCGCTGGTGATGCATGCCTCTACCCAATGCGCCATCCGGACGCCCGAGAAGGCCCGCGGACTGGAGAGTCTGGGCTTCGGCCGTCTGGTGCTGGAACGGGAGCTCTCACTGGAACAGATTCGCGCCATCCGGGGGGCCGTGGACGCCGAACTGGAATTCTTTGTCCACGGGGCCCTGTGCGTGTGCTACAGCGGGCAGTGTTACTTGTCCGAATACCTCACCGGCCGCAGCGCCAACCGGGGAGCCTGCGCCCAGCCCTGCCGCAATCTTTACGACTTGGAAGACGCCTCCGGCAAGCTTCTGGTACGCAACAAGGCCCTGCTTTCCCTGAAGGATTATAATTTGTTACACCGCCTGGAAGACCTGGCGGAGGCCGGCGTGTGCTCCTTCAAGATTGAAGGACGGCTCAAGGGAGAGTCCTATGTGCGGAATGTGGTGAAAGCCTATTCGGAGGCCTTGGACGCCCTGGTTTCCCGCCAACCGGAGCTTTACCGACGCGCGTCCTTTGGCCATGTGCGGGGCGGCTTTGTCCCGGATGTGCATAAAACCTTCAACCGGGGCTATACAGAGCTGTTCCTGGACGGGGAAAGAGGAGACTGGGCCTGCATGGATGCACCCAAATCCATGGGGGAATACGTGGGCACCGTGGCCTCCCTGCGGCCCGACGGCCTTTTGCTGAAACCGGCCGCAGATGGACTGGTTCTCGCCAACGGCGACGGCTTTGCCTTCGTAAACGGCAGCGGCGGCATCACCGGCTTCCGGGCCGATGTGTGCGAGGGCCTGACCATCCGTTGCAAGAAGCCCGCAGGCCTCAAGGAAGGAACCCGCCTGTACCGCAATATCAGCGCCGCTTTTGAGCGGCAAATCGAGGCCGGAAAACCGGTACGGGAAATGGACGTGCGGCTTTCCGTTGCCTTGAAAGACAGCGCCCTCACCGTTTGGGCCCTCACCGAAGACGGCCGGGAGGCCTCCGTGGTGCTGGAAGGCCCCTTCGACGAGGCGCGCGACGCGGAAAGGATGCTCCAGACCATCCGGGGCCAGCTGGCCAAAAGAAGCGGTCACTACGCCTTCCTGGATCCCGCCGTGCAGGTGGAGGGTCCGGTTCCGTTCCTGGCAGCATCGGCCCTTAACGGGGCCCGGAGGGAGCTGGCGGCAAAGTTGGACGCCCTTCCGGTTCATGCCCTTCCCCTGCGGCGCGGCGTAAAAGACCCCCACAGCACCTTC
>CADBHY010000031.1 GCA_902794615.1 uncultured Bacteroidia bacterium | reverse complement strand
GGGCCCATGATGTCCTGCACGTAGGAAGGGTAGCGGAAGCTGCCGTCGGGCTTCAGGATATCGGCCCCGGCGCGGGAACTTTCCAGAAGGAAGGCGTTGCCATAGTCAAAGAAATACATGCCTTCGGCCGCCAGCTTATTGATGGCCGATACCTGCCTGCGGAGCGATGCCTGCACGGCGCCGCGGAAGGCGTCGGGGTCGTCGGCCATCATTCTCTTGCTCTCTTCCAGGCTGTAGCCCACGGGATAGTAGCCTCCGGCCCAGGGATTGTGCAGGGAGGTCTGGTCGCTGCCCAGGTCCACGTGCACATGCTCCGCGGCCAGGCGTTCCCACAGGTCCACCACATTGCCCACATAGGCCAGGGAAACCACTTCCTTGCCCGCCACGGCCTTTTTGATGCGGGGAATGAGCCGGTCCAGGTTCTCGTGCAGCTCGTCCACCCAGCCCTGCTCGTAACGCTTCTGCGCTGCCTTGGGGTTGATTTCGGCCGTCACGCTCACCACGCCGGCAATGTTGCCCGCCTTGGGCTGTGCGCCGCTCATGCCGCCCAGGCCCGCCGTCACAAAGAGCAGCGACCTGTCATCCTGAGCGCCAGCGAAGGATCTCACCCTGCGGGCCGCATTCATCACCGTAATGGTGGTGCCGTGTACGATGCCCTGCGGGCCTATATACATGTAACTTCCGGCCGTCATCTGGCCGTACTGGCTCACGCCCAGGGCGTTCAGGCGCTCCCAGTCGTCCGGCTTGGAGTAGTTGGGAATCACCATGCCGTTGGTCACAATCACGCGCGGGGCGTCCTTGTGGCTGGGGAACAGGCCCAGCGGATGCCCGCTGTACATCACCAGCGTCTGCTCGTCGGTCATGGTGGCCAGGTACTGCATGGTGAGCCGGTACTGCGCCCAGTTCTGGAAAATGGCCCCGTTGCCGCCGTAGATGATGAGCTCGTGCGGATGCTGCGCCACCCTTTCGTCCAGGTTGTTCTGAATCATGGCCATGATGGCCGCCGCCTGGGGAGTGCGGGCGGGGTACTCCTCTATCGCACGCGCGTATATTTTATAGGAAGGCCGATACCGGTACATATAGATGCGGCCGTAGTCCTTCAGTTCTTGCGCAAACTCCGGTGCCAGCTGCGCATGCAGGGCCTCCGGGAAGTAGCGTAGGGCGTTTTTGAGCGCCAGCACCTTCTCCTGGGGCTTCAGGATGTCCTTCCGCTTGGGCGCATGGTTAATCTGCGGGTCGTACGGTTTGGCCTCCGGCAATTTGTCGGCCGGAATCCCCGCCAGAATTTCTTGGGAAAAATCCCGTGTTGTGGAACTCATTGATTATTAGCGTTTTATTGATTTTCTCCTCGGAATTTTTCTGAGGAGGATTTGCATAAACAATTGATATTAAGGTATTTGTGTAACACGTATCAAAAGGGTCACGCGCCGATATGGGCTTCCACTTCCGTGAGCACCTGCGTTTCCAGGGCCAGGGCCTCGGAGACGATGGCGTCGGCGCGGGCCAGGAGCGGCAGGGCGGGGGCTTTGTCTTTGAGGCCGGCGGCGTTGATGCGCACGTTCAGGCGGGCGCCGCGGATACCGGCCACGGCGGCGAGGGCGGCCACACCGGCGTCGGAGGCCGATGCCGGATTGCCGGTCTTGGCCATCTGCAGCGCCAGCGGCAGGGCCTTCAAGGCCGTTTCCATGGTCTGCAGCGGCACCTGCGCGGCATACAAGGTGGCCGCTTCCAGGGCCTGGGCGCGGGCCTCCTTCTCCTGCTCCGTATTCTTGGGCATGGCCAGGCAGTCCATGATGCGGTTGAAGGAGGCGGTGTCCTCGTCTATGAGTCTAAGGAGCTCGTCCAAGAGCTTCTGGCCCTCTTCGGCCACGTCGGAAAACTCCTTCCACCGATGGTCCCAGCCCCGTTTGTGGGCCGATAAATTGGCCACCATGGTGGCCAGGGCCGCTCCGAAGGCGCCCATGGCGGCCGATACCGACCCGCCGCCCGGCGCGGCGCTCTCGGAGGCCGTCTCGCGGGCAAAAGCTTCCAGCGTCATCTGCGCCAGGCCCTTCACGGGGTCTGCAATCAGGTACTCAATCACCTTTTCCTGCGGGTTGAAAGGCTTCAAATCGTCCAGGGACATGCTCTTGACGGCTATCTTGACAATCTCCTGTTCGCTGATGCCCAGGGAACGCTGCTGCCGCTCCAGATAGTATCGGCCGGCTTCCATGAGCACGCGCTTGGGAACCAGGCCCACAATCTCGGCCCCGGTGACGCGCAGGCCCCGGGCCGCGGCGGCGCGGGAAACCTCCTCAAAGGCCACGTGCAGGGGAGTGGCGTCTATGTCCGTGATGTTCATGGACACCTGCGCAATGCCGTATTCGTCTATGTACCAGCCTATGGCCTTGGTGCCCTTGAGCGTGCCGGGTATCCAGCCCTCTCCGGAAGGGTTCTTGCGGCCCTTCTCGCGCACGTCAAAGGCCACGGCGTTGGCGCGGCGCGTGGAGGTGGTGTTCAGGTTGAAGTTCACCGCCACCAGGAAGTTCCGGGCCCCCACGTTGGTGGCGCCGGCCTTGGCCACGGTCTCGTTCCAGGCGCCGCCAAAGTCCGGCTTGCGGGCCGGGTCGGCCATTTTTTCCGGAAGCGCCTCGTATTCTCCCTCCCGGCACACGGCCAGGTTCCGGCGCTCCGGCGTAAATGCCGCAGCTTCATAGCAGTAGCAGGGGATACCCAGCTCCTTCCACAGCCTTTCGGCCAGTTTCCGGGCCAGGGCGGCACACTCTTCCAGCGTAATGCCGGCCACCGGAACCAGGGGCAGCACGTCCGTGGCGCCGCTGCGGGGATGCGCCCCGTGATGCCGGCGCATGTCTATGAGTTCCTGTGCCTTGGCGGCGCCGCGGAAGGCGGCCTCGCACACCGGCTCCGGTTCTCCCACAAAGGTGACCACCGTGCGGTTGGTGGCCTCTCCGGGGTCCACATCCAGGATTTTCACGTCCTCTACGCTCTGAATGGCGGCTACAATAGCGTCAATCACGGTTTTGTCCCGGCCTTCGCTGTAGTTGGGTACACATTCGATGATTTTTTTCATGGTTAAAGTTTTAATGCAGCCTTAAAGATAAAAATTATTCCTAACTTTGACAAGAAAATCTTTGCCTATGGATGCAGTTCTCACCGCCCTGCTCGTTCCCTTCCTGGGGACCGCCCTGGGATCGGCCTTTGTGTTCTTTATGAGAAAAGACATGCCCCAGCCGCTTCAGAAGCTGCTTCTGGGCTTTGCTTCGGGCGTGATGGTGGCGGCATCCGTGTGGTCGCTCCTCATCCCGTCCATGGACATGTCCGGCGGCAGCGTCGTCCCCTCCGTGCTTGGGCTTCTGGCGGGCTTTGCCTTCCTGCTGCTCATTGATTACATAACCCCGCATATCCATGCCGACGGTGAGGTGGAAGGCCCCCGCAGCAGCCTGTCCCGCACCGCCAAGCTGGCCCTGGCCGTCACCATCCACAATTTTCCGGAGGGCATGGCGGTGGGCGTAGCCATCGCCGGGGCCGTAACGGCCGATTTCTCCATGGCCGGGGCGCTGGCCCTTTCCCTGGGCATCGCCATCCAGAACGTGCCGGAGGGCGCCATCATCTCCATGCCCCTGAGGGCCGCAGGCAACAGCCGGTGGAGGTCCTTTGCCATCGGCAGCCTGAGCGGCATCGTGGAACCTATCGGGGGAGCGCTGGTACTGCTGCTGGCATCGGCCATAACGGGCATCATGCCCTATCTGCTGGCCTTCGCCGCCGGCGCCATGCTCTACGTGGTGGTGGAGGAACTGATTCCGGAAACGGCCGAAGGCGCCCATTCCAACCTGGGCACGGTAGGGTTTGCCCTGGGCTTTGCCCTCATGATGGCCTTGGATGTATTATTGGGATAGGCCGATGAAAACAAGACTCCTGCTTCTTGCCGCCTTGCTGCTGGCCGCCTCCTGCAAGCAGGCTCCCCGGGTACACCAAATCCGCAACCTGGGCAGTACGCCCTATTAGGAAGACAGCATCCGCCTCTCCTGGAGCAAGCGCCCGGCCGACCGGGAGCGTTACCTGGACTTCACCCGGGGCCAGGCTTATGCCAACCTGGCCGTTTCCTATGCGCCCCGCCGCCGCGATTCGGCCCTTTTCTATCTTCAAAAGCTGTCGCAGACAAATTACGGCCGCTCCCTCAGTGCCCGGAAAATGATTGTTCCCGCCCAGATGGAGCTGGGCATGTATAGGGAGGCGATGGCTACCTATGCGCAGGTAGAAAAGCAGCTGGGGGCCGATACCCTCCACCCCGACTATGCCCTCCTGCTGCGGGACCGCGCCCGGGCCGCCCGGACCCTCGGAAGGCCCGAAGAGGCCTATGGCTATATGCAGCGTTATGCGGCGCTCAACAGTGAACTCGCAAACAAATTGCAGGAGAGTCGTGTTATGTAAATAATTATTAATCTGTTGTTTATGAAAATCCTCCTCGGAAATTTCCCGAGGAGGATTTTCATAAGTGATTGTTTTTGAATCACTTCTATTCCACATAGATTCGAGGCATACCTACTATTTTTTTGCGGAATTATCTGCTCATTTTCTACGATAACTTTTTGGCAACTGACTGAACCGCGGCGATGTGGACAATACCTACCATATACTTCGGAGAACTTTTCTGCGATGCAGGCTGCCGGTATTGTTATCTTGCCCCCTGCAGGGGAGTGGTATAAGGGTAATAATCCTTTGGGATCTGATTGGTATCAGAATTATCAAGGAGTAATCGGTCTCTACTGGTCCAGCACTTGCGCCGATGCAACTGGTGCGATGAGTTTTGAGTTTTTTTCTGCCGCGGTGGATATGGAATGGAATAATAAGAATAAAACTAGCCTCCCCGTCCGCCTGGTTAAGAATGTGGAATAACACGCTCCCCGCGCCCGTCGCGTGACGGGTGGCATTTTGTTACTGTCGCAGGTGGAGGGGAGAACTGTCGCAGGCCAGCAGCTTTTTGCGGACCTGCGACGGAGTTATATCCTTTTGTTAGCTTAGTTTTTGGATAACGGGTAAGTTCTTCTCGCAGACGGATTCGACCTTTTTGATAATCTCCATACATCGCTCCCGTGGGATTCGTATTCCGATACCTGCTTTCAATATGTCATCAAGGCTCGGGTTGCCTTTGTAAAAGAGAGATGTCGCATGTTCTCCCCGAGAACCGGAAGGGGAATAGGTTATGTCGTATGCTGGGGCAAGGGACCACGTGCCCTCTTTGCAGATGAAGGAGAAGTTTTTGGCATGATCATCCTTATTATCGACCACCAGGTTGACTACCATCCGGCGGAACATTTCCTCTACCTGGACAGGGTCCTGAGTAAGATAGCCCGTCAGTGCAAGGAGGTTTGTGTAGTCAACATCCATGTTCCTGAAATCTGTTTTCAGAAGGGCTGCGGAGGTTAGGACATGCAGCTTTTGCCCGTCCGGGGTGTAATCAAAGCGCTCTATGGCAAAGTATTTATCCTTGATAAGTCCGATGCGCGGTATGGTAACTCCGCATTCGCGGGCCGTTTCCATATAAAGCAGTTCATTTCGTCCAATATCCAGAGGATCGTATGTGTGTCTGAATTTCACCATCCAGTGCGAACCGTCCCTGGAACGGAGCATAACCTTCGGCCTGGCTCCGCCCGAATTGGCGCTGTTATAGTAGAGGAACTCGGCGTCACCGGTCGATTTTTCGGACAGGACCTTAAGTGCTTCTTCCTGGATTATGTCAAGGCGTTCTATTTCATCCAGTTCCTGCTGACGATGGATGCCGGGCATCATGGGCAGGTACGAGAGCGCCCCCATTCCGGAAGTCCCGATAATGGACAGCCGCTGAAGCGGGGTAAGGTCACGAAGGGATGTCCCCTCGCCATTAAGTATTCTCTCCAGGAGATAGAGCCCGTATCCGTCAGGAATACTGTCCTCGAAAACGGCGAAGCCACCGCCCAATTTTTCTTTGTCCGCATAGAAAAGACCACCTTGGAGTGGCAGTTCCGTAGGTGAAATAGAAAAGCCTTCCGCGAGCCAAACGCGGTCATATTCAAAGACACAAGCGCCGGTTGTCGGATCCAGTTGAAGAGTCCCAACAGGCCTGTCCCGATAAAGCACCTTTACTTTGGGGATATCTATAATCATCGGCCGTTCTTTCTGTTTTTGTTCTTATTTATCATTTCCAATTCTTCGGACGTGCTGTACTTCGTCCTGGACAGGATACTTCCCATTTCTTCAAAGTAATCAAACTCGATTACGAGCCGGCAGAAGGATTCAAATGAGATTTTGCCGGTTCTTTCAAACCTTTCGATAGTTGGAGCCGGAATACCGGTCACTTCTGACAGGCTCCTTCGGCTATATCCTTTATCAAGTCGTCTTGCCTTGCAGTTGCCGGCGATCCGCATCATGAGAGTATTGGGATTTCGAGCGTAATTATCGAGTCTGTATTCCATATTATTATATCAAAAAAACTCAAAAATGGCTAATTTTACATAATATCTTATACAAAGATAAGGATAATTAACGAAAAACCAAAGTGCGTGAATTGCATTTGAAGTTCACCGACGAGATGCTTGCTGAGATAGAATGCGCTAGGTTACAGGACCCCGTTGGAATATTGCAAACAATTATTTAATTTTGACTTTTGAAGTGTGTTGCACTTCTAATTAGAATTCACCCGCTTGTTTTCGAACTTGAACTGGTAAAGATAGAGCGATGAAACGATTCCTTCTGACGATTCTTTCAGCCCTTGTCATCGGTGCCTCGCTCATCAGCTGCGGGACTCCGAAAAAAGTGTCCGGCACTCCGACGATAGGCAGGATTCAGGAACGGGGAACACTCCTTGTCGGCACGACGGGGGACTACCGTCCCCTGAGTTACAGGGAGCCGGAGACCGGCGCATACTGGGGATTCGGGATTGACGTGGCTGGGGTAATTGCGGACAAACTGAGCGTCAGCATAAGCTATGTCCCCACCTCCTGGCCCACCCTGTCGGCAGATGTCCAGAACCCGGATCTGTTCGACTTCGCCATCGGCGGAATCACCATCACGGAGGCGAGGCTGGAGACCATGGACATGTCCGAAGGCTATCTCTGCAACGGCAAGACCATCCTCTGCCGGAAGGAAGATGCCGGGAAATACAAGTCGCTGGAAGACCTCAACAAAGCGGAGGTCCGTGTGATGGTCAACCCTGGAGGCCTCAACGAGAAATTCGCCCGCGAGAACCTGCCGTCATGCACGCTTGTCGTCTTCGGGAAGAATGAGGAAATCCCGTCTAGGGTGGCTGAAGGGGAAGCCGACGTGATGATTACGGAAATCACCGAGGCCCCCTGGTATGTCCGGAATGACAGCCGGCTCGCAGCGCCTCTTCTTGACAGTCCCTTCACACGCGGGCAGATAGGTATCCTGATGCGCAAAGGGCAGGACGACCTGCTGAAGAAGGTCAACTCGATCATAAAGGAGATGAAATCCGGCGGAAAGCTCAAGGATTTACACGACAAATATGGATTAGCTTACGGATATTGATAGCAACATGAAAAAGGTACTTATCATAGCGGGCAGTCCCCGCAAGGACGGCAACTCGGACCTTCTGGCCCTGCAGTTTGCCAAAGGCGCCGCCGAGAGCGGTAACGAGGTGGAGACCGTGTATCTCCGCGAGAAGAAACTGAATTACTGCCAGGGATGCCTTGTGTGCCTGAAGAAAGGGGAGTGCTTCCAGAAGGACGATGCCAACAGCCTGCTTCCGAAGATGATGGAGGCCGACGTCGTGTGCTTCTCCTGTCCGGTGTATTACTACTCCGTCTGCGGGCAGATGAAGGTCTTCCTCGACAGGATGAATCCCCTCTATGACAAGATGAAGGACAAGGACTTCTATTATATGGTCACCGCCCAGGATGACAACAGGGTGCAGCTCGACAGGGCCTTCGATGTGTTTGACGGCTTTGCTGACTGCTTCGATGACATCCGCCGCTGCGGACGTGTCTACGGAGGCGGTGCCGACAAGAAGGGTGAAGTCAAGGACCTTCCCGCCTACAACGAAGCCTACGAACTGGGGAAAAGCATCAGGTGAAACTCTCAAGCCTAAAAGACCTCAAGGTCATAAAGAAAAACCCCATTGGAAATATCTCCAACGGGGTTTTTCAGTGACTCCAACAGTGGGCCCACTAGGATGCTATTGAGGGACAAAGAGTTGCATCTTTACAGTATGTGTCTTACTGCTTCAGAAGATTGATTGGTGCCACATAGACACCGTCCTCTCGCTTGTAAGCGCCGCCAACGGCAGTGAGGACCAGCAGGAATGAAGGCGAATTCTCGTCACTCTTCTCCTCAATCTTCGACTTGAGCGTTTTCAGGGAAGTGGCACCTTGTTCAATCAAATCGTCACCGCCCAGCTTGATTTCAATGGCGCCCCAGCGGCCATCCTCCAGATGCACCACGGCGTCGCACTCCAGACCGGCATTGTCGCGATAGTGACGTACCTCACCGCCCAGGGTGCCGGCATAAATGCGCAGGTCCCTAACGGCCAGGTCCTCGAAGAAAAGGCCGAAACTCTCCAAATCCCGCATCAGATCTTCCGGCATGATGTTCAATGCCCGGCAGGCTATGGACGTATCCACGAAGTGCCTGGTGGGCGTTGAACGGATGGATGTCTTGGAACGGATATTCGGATTCCAGGCCTCCATGTCTTCAAGAATATAAAGGTCGTTTAGAGCCTCAAGATAATCGTCAAATGTCTTAGGGTCCATCGTCCGTTCATTGCTCTGGCGAACGTCCGCTATGATGGCTGACAGGGCGGCTTCCGTGGAAATATGGCGGGCATAGCTGCGCACAATCATCCGCAGCACCTCGGGCTTCTTGTTCCGGAAACGCTCATTCTCCGAATCTTCGAATACAAAGAGCCCGTTCCAGTAGTTCTTCGTAATCTCGATGGCGATGTCTTTCGGAGCCAGCACGGCTATCGGCCAGCCTCCTCGGCACGTAAGATGAGCTGCATCCTCCAGTTGAAAGTCCTGGTTCAAGTCCCAGGGGAAAGAAGCCCCACCGTCGAACAAATCCTTCAGGGAAACAGTTCCCTTGGACTCCTTCGACTCCCACAGGCTCATCGGACGCATCTTCACCGGTGCAATCCTGCCGGCACCGCTATGATGCACCTCCGTCTTGTCGGCAGGAGTAGAACTGCCCGTGAGGATATACTTGCCAAACTCATATTTAATGTCGAGGTCATCCTTCACCTGGTTCCAGATGTCCGGGGCCTTCTGCCACTCGTCGATAAGGCGGGGATTCTCACCCGGAAGGACAGCCTTCGGGTTCATCCGTGCCATCGCAATGGCCTGCCTCGTATTAAGTTTGATGAAACTCTTCTGATAGAGCATGCACGTGGTAGTCTTGCCGCAAAACTTCGGTCCTGCAACCACAATGGCTCCCGATGTCCTCAGTTTCAGTTCAATCTCCTTTTCGATAAGTCTGCTGTAGTACATAGCTCAATCTTGTTAAATGCTATGCAAAGATAGAAATTCCCAAGATTTTCAACAAATAATTCCCAAGATTTTCAATTATGCGCAAATCTAACCATCGAAAATGTGATTTTAGCCCAATTATTACTGTCGAAAATGTGATAATGGAATGTTAATCTGAATTACGCATATAAGGATTATGTCGCTTTACTTTGCTGGGATCACTGTTTTTGCTACATTTGCAGCACGATAAACCCCGTGATTTGAAAGATGAAAAAAATAGTTAATCCCAAAGAAACCACGCGTGCCCAGGCATTTGAGTTATGGATGAAGGCGCCCAATCCTATGGTGACCTTCTTCAAAACGCTCGATGTAACGCGGCTTGTCAGAGTCAGCAGCCGGAGAGAGCTGAAGTTCAATATGCTGATGGACTGGTGTATCGGCAAGGCAGCGGCTGACATCAAAGAGTTCTATCTACTGCCTGTTGGCGACAAACTGGTCCAGTATGATGCATTAGCCGTGAATACCATTGTAAAGAACAGGAACGGAGAAGTGAATTCCTGTGATATCCGGTTTAACGAGGATATGGAGGCTTTCAACCAAGAGTATCTGAAATACTCGGCAGAAGTGGCAGAAACTTGTGCCGACAGGGATCTTTCAGAGGACTGTATGGTCATTGGCACCTCCGCCATTATTGATACGGAGATTGATGGAGCAGTGGGTATGAACAGCGGCATCTTCAACAACCCCTTCATTATTTGGGGCCGATACCGTAAGAAGTGTTTTCGTTACTATCTGCCCATTTCTTTCCAATTCCATCATACCCAGATGGATGGCGCCCATGCCGGGAAGTTCCTGCAGCGCCTGCAGGATGTAATCCGCAAGGTGGGATAGCCCTTACGTTTGTGCAAACGTTGTGCATTTTTTAAGAAAAACCCCGTCTGGCACACGTCAGACGGGGTTTTCTGGTGACTCCAACAGGACTCAAACCTGTAACCTTTTGATCCGTAGTCAAATGCTCTATTCAATTGAGCTATGGAGCCAGTTAGGTGCCTTAATTAGGCCTCCTTATTATCTGCAGTATAGACTTTCTCGCGGATGCGGGCCTTCTTGCCGGTGAGGTCTCTGAGGTAGAAGATACGTGCGCGACGCACTTTACCGTACTTGTTAACCTCGATGCTGTCAATGAACGGGGACTGGAAGGGGAAAATCCTTTCTACGCCCACGCCGCTGGCGATTTTGCGCACCGTGAAGGTCTTGGTGAACGGGTCCATGCCACTGAGCTGAATCACGACACCGCGGAACTTCTGAAGTCTTTCCTTATCTCCTTCCTTGATTCTGTAGGTAACGGTGATGGTGTCACCGGCCTTGAATTCCGGATAGGAGGCGGCTTTCTCATTGTTGAAAGCCTGCTCTGCAATCTTAATCAAATCCATAATTTCAAATTCCTTTATGCAACATTGCGGTTTGGCTCCTGACAAGAGGTTGCGTTTTTATTTTGGGACTGCAAAGATACAATCTTTTTAGATAATCCCAAAACTTTTGCGGAATTTTTAGAAAATATTTTTCACTTTGTCAAAGGTGGCCTTGTCTTCGCGGGTGAGGTCCGGCTTGAAGGAGGAACTGCCGCGCAGGGCCTCTAAGGCTTCTTTTTCACTGCGGGAGAGTTTGTGGGGTACCCAGACCTGGAATTTGACATAGAGGTCTCCGGTGCCGCGGCCGTAGCCCTGCACGCTGGGCAGGCCCTTGCCGCGCAGTTTGACCACCGTGCCGGACTGGGTTCCCGGGTCCACCTTTACCTTGTAGCTGCCGTCCAGGCAGGGGACGGATACTTCCGTGCCCAGCATGGCGTCCATTACGGATAGGGTGGTGGTGTAGAAGAGGTTGTTGCCGTCGCGCTGAAGCTGGGGGTGCTGAATCTCGTTAATCACCACCAGCAGGTCTCCGTTGGTGCCGCCGTGCGGAGCCGCATGGCCTTCTCCGGGGATGGTGACCTGCATGCCGTTCTCTACGCCGGCCGGGATGCGCACCCGCACCAGTTCCCGCCTGCGCTCCAAGCCGGTGCCGTTGCAGCGGCGGCAGGGGTTGGAGATAATTTTGCCCTCTCCCTGGCACTGCGGGCAGGTGCCGATGGTATATCCGATTCCGCCAAACAGACCGCGCGTTTGCTGGCGCACCCGGCCCTGGCCGTTGCAGGTGGGGCAGGTTTTGATATCGGCCTCGCTCTTGGCGCCCTTGCCGCCGCAGTCCGGGCAGGGACGGGCGCGCTCCAGGGAGATTTCCTTCTCGCAGCCGCTGGCGATTTCTTCCAGGGTGAGTTTGACGCTGGTGCGGATGTCCCGGCCCCTCATCACGCGGGGACCGGCCTGGGCGCCGCTGCCGCCAAAGCCGCCGAAGCCCCCGAAACCGCCGCCTCCGAAGTCGAAGCCGAAGCTGCCTCCGAAGATGTTGCGCAGGAAGTCGTTGATGTCCATTCCTCCGAAGTCGAAGCCGCCGGCGCCGCCGCCCATCTGGTCTGCGGCAAAGCCGAACTGGTCGTACTTGGCGCGTTTGTCCGGGTCACTGAGGACGGAGTAGGCCTCGGCCGCTTCCTTGAAGTTTTCTTCGGCCGTTTTTTTCTCCGCGTCCGAGCCGTTGACCCAGCGGTCGGGATGCCATTTGAGCGCCAACTTGCGGTAGGCGCTCTTGATTTCGTCTGCGGAGGCTTTTTTATCTACTCCCAGGACCTCGTAGTAATCTCTTTTGTTTGCCATAGTCTTATGCTCCAACAACTACTTTCGCATAGCGGAGAACCTTTCCTCCCAGGGTGTAGCCCGTCTGGACCACATCTATCACCTTGCCCTTCATCTCCTCGGACGGGGCGGGGAAGGTGGTGACGGCCTCGTGCAGCTCGGTGTCAAAATCCAGGCCCTTGGCCTCGATGCGCTCCAGGCCTTTTCCCTTGAGGTAGGAGCTGAGCTTGTCAAAAATCATCTGCGTACCCTCCTTGGCGGCCTCGCTGTCCGTGCTCTTTTCCAGGGTGGCCAGGGCTATTTCGCAGTCGTCCAGAATGGGAAGCAGGCCCTTGATGGTATCGGCCGATGCGCTGGAGACCAGGGCCAGCTTCTCTTCTGCGGTGCGGCGGCGGAAAGTGTCAAATTCCGCCATCAGGCGGAGGTAATCCGCCTTGGCGTCAGCGGCCTTTTTCTCTGCCTCTTCCGTCTTTTGCTTCGCCTCTTCCAGCTGCTCGTTCAAACCTTCTATCCGGGCTTCCAGGGCGGCCGTATGCTTTCCGCCCTCTTTTTCCTCTATATTCTTTTTCTTTTTCTCTGCCATGATGCTTGATAGTTTCGGCCCTTTTCCTATCAAAATGCCTGCCAGCCGGGCTCCTCTGACATTCTGTCAGTTCTTCCCGTGTCAAAAATTCTTCTGCGCAAACCACTTCGCAAACGATAAACCAATCTGTTTTCATACTTTATGCGTTTAAGGGACGATGATAATAGGGAATGCCGTTTTCCCGGAACAGGGACAGGGCCGATGCCATGGGAAGGTAGAAGCCTTCTTCCGTCTCCTGCTGAATCCAGATGTCGAAGGCGGTGAAGGGATGGGCTTCCCGTACGTCCCAGATGCCGGAAATGCAGATGCAGCTCAGCAGCGGCACCATGCTTTCCATCAGGTTGTAGATGGCCCGGATGCCGTTTTTGTAGAGGGAGGGGAGAGGAAGGGTGTCCGGCCCGTCGGGCAGGCCTTCAATGTGGATGGAGGCGGCGTCTGCCAGCAGGCGCACGTGGGCCTCGAAAAGCGGGAAGAGAAATTCTTTGTTCTGTGTCATAGCTCAAAATTTTTCTGCAAGATACGACGCCCGTCGGCCTTTTCCCAAATTTTGGCAAGGCTTGCCAGAATTTGGAAATTTGGAAAAAATAACAGGATTCGCTACCTTTATCCCTATGAAACGAATCTCTACCCTCCTCGCAGGTCTTCTGCTTACCTGCACACTGCTGCAGGCCCAGCAATACGACGTATTGGACAAAGTCAAGGCCGATATGCGCAAGGCCTACGGAATGGAAGGCCCGCACCGCCTGGACGAGTTTGGCACCCTCTCCACTGCCCCTTCCGGGTATAAGCCTTTCTATATCAGCCACTACGGACGGCACGGTTCCCGCTATGCCTGGAACCCGGACACCTACACCCTCATCCGCGACGTCTTTCTTAAAGCGGAAGAAAAGGACGTTCTCACCCCCTACGGGAAGGAGTTTGCCCGAAAGTATATGGACTTCTGGGAGGTGCCGTATATCAACGCCGGAGACCTGGTTCCCCTGGGCTACGACCAGCACCTGGCCATCGGCACCTTCGTATACGAACAATTTCCCCGGGTCTTCAGGGGCCGGAAGAAAGTGGATGCCCTCTCCTCCACCGGCCAGCGCTGCATCGTGAGTATGGGCGCCTTCAATGCCGGCCTTCTGAGCGGCAATCCCAAGCTGCAGATCCGTATGCAGTCGGACCACATGGGAATGGGCATCATAGCCCCTCCCAGCGCCCCCAAAGCCATCCGCAAGAGATTCAAAGGCCAGGGCGAGAAACCCGCCCACCTGGAAAGCGTATCCTCTTTCTACAAGCGTACCGTCAACTACAAGGGCATCCTGGGCAAGCTGTTCACAGACTATAGCTTCCTGGACCAGATGGAAGGCGGAGAAGACTTTATGGACGAGTTGTGGGAACTGCTCAGCGGCTACCACAATTACGTGAAAGAGCCGCTCTTTGACGATCTCATTCCCCAGGAAGAGATTGTGAAGGTCTGGGAAGCCGCCAACTACTTCTCCTTCTACAGCGACATCAGCGCCCGCTACGGCACCATTCCCCTTCTGAAGGATATTATGGAAAAGGCCGAAGCTTCTTTCCTGGACCCCAACCGCGCCGCCCACCTCCGCTTTGGACACGACTACATTCTGGAAGGCCTGGCTACGCTGCTGAACATTAACAATATGGGAGTTGTCCCGGACACGCCGGAAGAGGCCAAGTACTGGTTCCAGAACTACAACATTCCTATGGCCGGAACCCTTCTTTTCGTTTTCTACAAAAACAAGGCAGGAGACATCCTTTTCAAGCCTGTGCTCAATGAAAACGATGCCTTCCTGCCTCAACTCACTCCCGTACGGGACAATTTCTACCGCTGGAGCGATTTCCGCTCCTGGGTAGATGAATTACTCCGCGAACATCCGGAGATCAAATAAACAGACGAGCCACTCCCTCCATCAGGGAAGCGCCGCTGGCCTGTGCACCCATCGAAGCCGTTCCCTCCGTGAAAGTACTGCCCCAGAAGTAGTCACAATACATCTGGGGATACTTGTTTCTGTCCAGGTGCTTATACAGCGTTTTGGCGCAGAGCATAAGCTTTTCCCTGATCACCTGGGCCGTGCGGCTGTCCGCATCGGCATCCAGCACGTAGTTCACGGCATAAGGGATGAGAACGGCCTTGAACAGGCTCTGGTCCATACTGGTACCCTCATGCCGAAGGACGCCGGTAGCACTGTCCGTGCAACGGTTGCTCACGAAGGCATACTGCAGAACCTTACCGGCCTTATCCATATACTTCTTGTCCCCCGTGAGGTGGAAAAGTACTCGGCAGGCCTCCCCCAGCGTGCCCTGGGTATAGCTGAGGGGGGGCTCCTCGGCCCTTTCTTCGTCGGGCATATGGTCTACACAGGCCTTGTACAGGGTTTTGGCAATCTCCAAATAACCGGCATCGGCATAGAAGGAATGCAGTCTGGCGGCTACCAGGCAGGACGGAGCGTTGGTACAGGCGTTGAAATTGTTCACATCTTCCGGACGGCTGGTCCAGGGAAGGGCCGTGCCACCGGAATATGTTTTCCGGCGAGGCCAGATATAGCGGTCAAAGACCTCTTTTGCAATGCCCCGGTACTGGGCGTCCCCGGAAACTTCCGAAATGCGGATTAGCGTTAGGCAGATCCAGGCCATATCGTCTGTCCACACATTGAAGAATCCGCCATACGTACCTTCCCCGCGATAGTCCTGGTTGTAGTTGTTGGCATAGTTCTGGCACCATTTCCG
>CADBHY010000030.1 GCA_902794615.1 uncultured Bacteroidia bacterium | reverse complement strand
TTCTCACCGTCAAGAGGTTTGAAATAGTTCCGGTTGAAAACATGGAAAGTCCCGCTGGAATCCCGGTAAAAATGGACGTTTTGGTAAACATGCTGAACTTCATAGAAGGCGGGATGCGGCTCCCTGTCGGGGTTCACGATGCCGTTGCAGCAAAAATTGGCGTCGGAGCGGTCCGTGTCCCCGTAGTCTCCGCCGTAGGTCCAGCCCCGCTCTTTGTCGTACAGGCCCTGGTCCACCCAGTCCCAGATAAAGCCGCCCTGCAGCTGGGGATAGGAATAGATGGCCTCCCACTGGAGGTCCAGCGAGCCGGTGGAATTGCCCATGGAATGGGAGTACTCTGAGGGACACACCGGCCTTTCCGTATACTTCCGGCCCATTTCCCAAAACCAC
The DNA here is from genome assembly GCA_902794615.1 of uncultured Bacteroidia bacterium. GTDB lineage: Bacteria > Bacteroidota > Bacteroidia > Bacteroidales > UBA932 > Cryptobacteroides. The sequence continues at coordinate 15,134 of CADBHY010000030.1, read as the reverse complement.
TCGGCATCCGGATACTGGGGCACAATCATGTCTGTGTTGTGCTCCATCTCTGCCCGTTCATAGCAGACCGGCCTGTTCATCCATCCCCGTTCCAGGATCTTAAGGGTATCATAAGCGGCATAAAAATTAACGCCGTTTCCGGCTTCGTTTCCCAAGGAGAGAATGGTTACGCAAGGGTAATTGGCGGTACGGCCATACATGTTCAGCACCCGGTCCAGGTGCTTGGCCCTCCACGCCGGATTGTTCCCCAGCGTGCGTTCCAGCCGGTATCCCATGCCATGGCTCTCGATATTGGCTTCGTCGTAGACATAGAAACCCAGGGAGTCGCAAAGCTCGTAGAACTCGCGCGGCTGGGGGTAATGGCAGGTGCGGACGGCGTTGATATTGGCCTCCTTCATCAGCCGCAAGTCCTGCAGGATGCGTTCCCGGGAAGTGTAGTGTCCGGTCCAGGGGTCGTGCTCGTGCAGGTTCACGCCTTTGAATTTGACAGGCTGTCCGTTCACCAGGAACACGCTCACCATTCGGTCTCCATCCCGGACGGGCTTGATTTCCAGACGGCGGAAGCCCACGTCAAAGCGGGTATATTCCCCGCCGGCCTCCACCAGTAGTGTGTACAGTTCCGGCGTCTCCGCGCTCCAGCGTCGCACCCGGGGAATCCGGACAAGCCGGGTGAGCGTTTGTCCGTTCACGTCCAGCGTTTCCTGCGCCACCACACTCTTGCCATCCAGCAGTTCGTAGTGTACGCTCACAGGAGTTTCGCTGGAGAGACGCAGCTGGAAAACCCCGGTGCGGCAGTCTTCCTCCAGGGTGCTCAGCACCTGGAAGTCCAGGTCTTTTCCGGCTGCCTCGGCACTCAGGTAGATGTCCCGCTCAATGCCGCTGACGCGCCAGAAGTCCTGGCATTCCAGGAAAGAGCCGGAGGTCCATCGGTACAGCACCAGTTCCAGCCGGTTCTCGTCTTCCTGCAGGAAAGGCGTGATCTCATAACGGGCCAGGGACTTGGAGTCTTCGTGATACCCCACATCGGCCCCGTTCACCTTTACATAGGTGCCGGATTTGGAGCCGCAGACATTCAGGTAGATGTTCTTCCCTTTCCAGGCCGATGGCAGCGTAAAGCTTCGCCGGTAGGTCCCGATGGGGATTTGCTCCGGCAATTCTCCTGGGTCCGGATGCCTGCGTCCGAATTCGTAGGGGTGGTTTACGTAGATGGGGACGTCATAGCCCTGCACTTCCCAGTTTCCGGGTACCTGGATGGGGCCTTGGGCATGAAGGGTGCCGTCGGTGGAGGACAGGGTGAAATCCCATCGGCCCGAAAGGCTCAGGTAGTGGGTACTTTCCGGGAAGCCTTTGGTCAAAGCTTCTTCGCGGGAGTCATACCAGATTACCTCTGTCCGGCGGGTCTGTGCGTTGACAGAGGTGGTTTGGATATCCTTCCAAAGGGGGAGGACGGACAGGATGAGGTTAAGGATGAGAACAGACATATTTTTCTTTGCTTATTACAAATATATATCTATTTTGCGAACCGCGAAATGGAAGTAGAATTAAAATTTTTTAATAACAAAATTTGGGTATTTAAAAAATATTCCTATTATTTGCGAAAAAATGGCGCAATATCATCAATAGAGACCTAAGGGCCGGATGGGTCCGGCGTGCCGGCATCTTTATTCAAAGATTTTCGTTATATTTGTAAGTATAGAAATCTACGTTCCATGGCCAAGCGTTTCCTCCTTCTGTTTTTTGCGCTCGCGCTCGTTTCCGCCACGGAAGCGAAGCCCCTCAGGAAAGTCAAGGTATCCTGCGTGGGAAACAGCATTACCTACGGCATGAAGCTGGAAAATCGGGAGCGGGACTGCTATCCCGCCCAACTTCAGCGCATGCTGGGGGAAGGATATGAAGTGGGGAACTTCGGGAAATCCGGAGCTACGCTTCTCCGCCATGGCCATCGGCCGTATTTCGAACAGGAGGAATTCCGGCAGGCCCTGGACTTCGCCGGAGACATCGTGGTCATCCACTTGGGCATCAACGATACGGATCCCCGCAACTGGCCCCATTATGCCGATGAATTCGTGGGCGATTACCTTGCCCTCATTGACAGCCTCCGTTCGCGGAACCCGAAGGCAAGATTCTTCGTGGCCAAGATGACGCCCATCGGCCATACGCATCCTCGTTTCCTTACAGGCACCAAACAATATCACGGGGAGATTCAGGCGGCCATCAGGGAGGTGGTACGCCGCTCCGGGGCCCGATACATTGATTTTTACGAGCCGCTTTACCATTATCCCTGGATGCTGCCGGATGCCGTGCATCCCAATGCTGAAGGAGCCACCCTTCTGGCCCGGGAGGTATACAGTGCCATTACCGGGGACTGGGGCGGTTTGCAAATGCCTCTCTGGTACAGTGACAACATGGTACTCCCGCGGGAGAAAGTGTTCACCATCAGTGGCCGGGCCGATGCCGGAGAAAGGATACAGCTGAAACTCTCTGGTAAAAAGTATTCCGCCATTGCCGGTCCGGACGGCCGCTGGGCCGTTGAGGCCGGACCTTTCCCTGCCACGATTTCCACCATCCTGGAGGTAACGGCCGGAAAAAAACGTCTCCGATATGAGAATGTGGCCCTGGGCGATATTTGGCTCCTGAGCGGCCAGTCCAACATGGAATTCGAACTCCGCCAGTGCTCCACTGCGGAGGATGCGCAGAAGGCCGCTGACCCGGGCCTCCGGCTGTTTGACATGAAGTGTAACTGGCGCACGGACAACGTGAGCTGGAGTGCTACCGCCGTGGATTCGGTACAGCATCTTCAGTATTTCAAACCTACTGTATGGGCAGAGAGTGTTCCCGGCGTGGCCGCCCGATTCTCTGCCATCGGCTACTATTTTGGGAAGCAGCTCCGGGATAGCCTGCAGGTGCCCATCGGCCTCATTTGCAACGCCGTGGGCGGCTCCACCGCAGAATCGTGGGTGGACCGCGAATTTTTGGAAACCCGATTCCCGGAAATCCTATATGACTGGCTGGAGAATCCGGAAATCATGGAATGGGCCCGCACACGGGCGAAGAAGAACCTCTCGGAAGGGGAGGGAACGCGCCATCCCTACGAGCCCTGCTATCTTTTCGAATCGGCCCTCCTTCCTTTGAAAGACTGCCCTGTGACGGGCGTTCTCTGGTATCAGGGAGAATCCAATGCGGAGAATATTCCGGCCCATGAACAGTTGTTCCCGCTGGTGGTGGATTCTTTCCGCAGTCTCTTCGGCCCGGTGCCATTCTATTACGCCCAACTCTCGGAGATGAACCGGCCCGGCTGGCCGGCCTTCCGGGACTCACAGGTGAAACTGCTGACGAGCCGTCCCCGTCTGGGCATGGTGGTTACCAAGGACCTGGGCGAGTGGGAAGAGGTACATTACAAGAACAAAAAGCCGGTGGGGGAGCGCTTTGCCTCCCTGGCTCTGAATGACTATTATATAGCACAAAACCAATAACGTATGGAAAAGATTATCGGCCTTATCGATGCCCCCTTCACGCCCATGAAACCTAACGGAGACGTGAACCTGGAACCCATTCCCGCCTATGCCGCTATGCTGGCCAAGAATGGCCTCAAGGGCGTTTTTATCAATGGCTCTTCCGGTGAGGGCTATATGCTCACCACCGAGGAACGCAAAGCCCTGGCCGAGGCCTGGGTGAAGGCTGTTCCCGCCGGTTTCAAAGTGATTGTACACGTGGGCAGCTGCTGCCTTCGCGAGAGTGTGGAACTGGCTGGGCATGCCGCCAAGCTGGGTGTCTGGGGCATTGGAGCCATGGCTCCGCCCTTCCCCAAGATCGGCCGCATCGAAGAGCTGGTGAAGTATTGCGAGACCATCGCGGCCGCCGCGCCGGAGCTTCCGTTCTACTTTTACCACATCCCGGCCTTCAACGGCTGCTTCCTGCCCATGCTGGACTTCCTGAAGGCCGTGGACGGACGCATCCCCAATTTCGCCGGCATCAAGTACACCTTCGAGAGCCTGTACGAGTATAACCAGTGCCGGCTGTACAAGAACGGCAAGTTTGACATGCTCCACGGCCAGGATGAGACCTATCTGCCTTCCCTTGCCCAGGGCGGTGCCCAGGGCGGTATCTGCGGAACCACCAACTACAACGGCCGTGAGCAGGTGGCCATCGGCGAGGCCTGGGCTTCCGGAAACCTGGAGAAGGCCCGCGAACTGCAGAATTTCTCGCAGGAGGTAATCAATGTCATCTGCAATTTCCGCGGAAACATCGTGGGCGGCAAGCGCATCATGAAGCTCATCGGCCTGGATCTGGGCCCCAACCGTGTTCCCTGGCGCAATCTTACCGACGAGGAAGAGGCTGCCATGAAGGCCCAGCTGGAAGAGATCAACTTCTTCGCCCGTTGCAATGTCCTCTAAATACAGTGGGTGGGCCGCCGTCGTCCTGATGGCGGCCGCCTGTTCGCAGCCTATGAAACAGATTCAGACCACCCAGCTTCCTCCCATTCCGGATGTCGCATATGCCAAGGGCGTATCGGCCCCTTTCTGTGGCGCCATCGGTGAAACCCTGGTGGTGGCCGGAGGAGCCAATTTCCCCGACAAACCGCTGCTGGAAGGCGGAGCCAAGCGGGTTTATGCCGATATCTGGGCTTTCACGGAAGATTCCTGGACCCATGCCGGTGTGTTGCCGGACTCCGTGGCGTACGGTGCCACTTTCCAAGTTTCTGACACCCTGGTTTTCGCCGGCGGCAATGTCTGCGGAACCACCACGGACAAGGTTTACAAATTGAGCCTGGCTGGTGGGAAAGCGTCCGTGACTTCGCTTCCCTCCCTGCCCCTTCCCATGGAGCAGTGCGGGTGGACGCAGTGCGGTGAAAACCTCTTCCTGGTTGGCCAAGAGGGTGTTTTTACCTCTAAGGCAGGGGATTTCGTCTGGAAAAAGTTGACCGATATTCCCGAGCCGCTGGTTCAGCCGGTGGCCTATGCCACCGAGGGTAAGCTTTACCTCTGGGGCGGCTTCAATCCCCAGACCTTGCTGGCTCCCGATACGGGCCATTGTCTGGACCTGAATACACTGGAATGGGGGAGCGCTCCCGCCATCCCGGATGGCGGCACCCTCGTGGGCGCTACCGGGACCACGTTGCCGGACGGTCGTCTGCTGGTGTTGGGCGGTGTAAACCGTGCCGTTTTCGAGCGGGCCCTCCGCAACACCCCGGATGACCGCATTCCTTATCTCTCACAAGATCCTTCCTGGTACAAGTTCCGCAGCGAGGTGTTTGTCTTTGACGGCAGTGCCTGGAATTCTTTGGGTGAAAGTGTTTCGGCCGCACTGGCCGGACCGGGAGTGACGGTTCTGGGCAGGGAGATTGTGGTAACCGGCGGCGAACTCAAACCCGGTGTCCGCAGTCCGAAAACGTTCCTTTTCAAGGCTGAATAATATGAAGTGGATTGCTGTTCTTTCCGGCCTGATTTGTCTGGCGCTTTCCTGTACTCCGGCGGTACAGGAGGTGAATCTGCTGCCGCTTCCCAAGGAGATGAAGATGGAGGGAGGCCGGGTTGAGGCGTCCGTTCCTGAGGTGGTTTGGGTGGACAGCATCCCGGGATCGCGGCTGAATGCAGACGAGGCTTATCGGCTCAGCGTAGGAAGGGACGGCATCCGGATAGATGCCGTGACGGAAAAAGGCCTCTGGAATGCCCGGCAGACGCTTGCCCAACTCACGCAGGACGGCCATATCCCTTGCTGCACCATCACCGACTGGCCTTCTTTCCGCGTACGCGGGTGGATGATGGATGTGGGACGCACCTATATTTCCCTGGAAGAGCTTTACCGGGAGGTGGATGCTCTCTCTCGCTTCAAACTCAATGTTTTTCACCTGCATCTGACGGAAAATGAGGCCTGGCGCATGGAGAGCCTCCGGTATCCGCAGCTGAATGCGCCGGAGACCATGACCCGCCAGGCGGGCCTGTACTATACCCAGAAAGAGCTCCGTGCCCTGGACGCCTATTGCCGGGAGCGGGGTGTTACGCTGGTGCCGGAGCTGGACATGCCAGGCCACAGCGCCGCCTTCGAGCGGGCCTTCGGTTTCGGGATGCAGACTCCCAAGGGCCTGGCCGTGGTGAAAGAGCTGCTGGAAGAGCTGATGGGAGTGTTCTCCTCGGAGTACATCCACATTGGTACGGACGAGGTGCGCTTCACCATGCCGGAATTCGTGCCGGAAGTGGTGGCCTTCGTGCGTTCGAAAGGACGAAAAGCCGTTTCCTGGAATCCGGGCTGGAACTATGCGCCCGGCGAGATTGACGCCACCCAGCTCTGGAGCTACCGGGGCAAGGCGCAAGCGGGGATCCCCGCGGTGGACTGCCGGCTGCATTACATCAACCATTTTGACCTCTTCGGAGATATTGTAGGCCTTCATACCAGCCGCATCTATGATGCCGACGAGGGCTCTCCGGACCTGGCCGGCTCCATTATCGCCCTTTGGAACGACCGCTATGTTCCGGATGAACAGGCCATTATCCGTGAGAACAACTTGTATGTATCGGCCCTGGCCCTGGCCGACAGAGCCTGGCGGGGAGGCGGCTATCAGTATTTCAATGATTTCGGCACCATCCTGCCGGAAAGCGGCCCTGCCCGGGAGGATTTCCTGGATTTTGAGGAGCGGATGCTTCCGTATCTGGATAATCTGTCAACACGATATGTTCAGCAGGGGAACGCCCGATGGGCGCTTTCTCCCGTATATGACAATGGGGGAGACCTGGAGGCTGTTTTCCCGCCCGAAGAAGGGGAGTGGGAGACAGAACGTGTCCTCACCGGTTCCGGTTTCTATCTCCGTCATGTATGGGGGCCTTCTATCGTGGCGGGCGTTTATCCGGAACCGCGGCCTAACAGTACCGTCTATGCCCGGTCCCGTTTGTGGAGCGATGCGGAGCAGACCGTCGGCCTTCTTTTTGAAACGCAGAACCACAGCCGCTCTGAGCACGACGCTCCCGACCCGGACGGTGCCTGGGATTATCGCCACAGCCGCATCTGGCTCAATGGAGAGGAACTTCTTCCGCCCGCGGGGACGGTCTTGCTCCGGAAAGGATGGAACACTGTTCTTGTGAAACTTCCCGTAGGGGCCTTCTCCACCCCGGAAACCCGCCTGGTAAAGTGGATGTTCACCTGTGCTTTCACCACCCCGGACGGCCGCAGCGCCGCTCCTGTCAAGTATGACGATTAATTTTGAACCATGATAGCAACATTATTTTCCATTTTGGTCGCCGCCCTCATCCAGGTCCGCCACGTGCAGGTTCCCGTGGTGACGGACCGGGATGTTCCCGTAGCGGAAGTAACTGTTCCCAAGGGTGTTGCACCCCAGTGGCAGATCAAGGCCACCGGCCTGCCTTGCCATGCGCTTAAGAATGCGTATGTAAAAGACAATCAGCTTTTTGTGCACATTGACGGGGCCAAGGTCAAAGACCTTACCAAGCCTTTCCGGATCAAGGTGAAGGCCAAAGGAATGGAGGTGGAGGAAAGCGGTGCCACGCAGCATCGGCTGGCCCGCAGCGTGCGTAACGCCGGAGATGACGGCGTAGTGGCCTACCGTATTCCCGGCCTGGTGACCTCGCTGAAGGGAACCCTCATCGCCACGTATGATATCCGCCACAACCATTCCAGAGATCTCCAGGACGACATTGACGTGGGCATCAGCCGTTCCACCGACGGCGGCCTCAGCTGGGGGCCGATGATCGTGGCCATGGACATGGGCGAGTACGGCGGGCTGCCCCAGAACGTGAACGGCATCGGTGATCCCTGCATCCTGGTGGACGAGGTGACGGGGGACATCCTGCTGTTTGCCGCCTGGACGCATGGGGGAACGGCCGGAAAGGCGGCCTGGTGGACGGCCGGAAGCGGATTTGACCCCGCCCAGACTCCCCAGCTCATGATGGCCCGTTCCACGGACGACGGCCTCACTTGGAGCGCCCCGGTGAACCTGACCCGCCAGGTTAAGCAGGAACCCTGGAATTTTACCTTCCAAGGTCCCGGCCGCGCCATCACCATGGCCGACGGCACCCTGGTGGTGCCCTTCCAGCACCAGGAGCCGGACCGGACTCCCGCTGCCGGCGTCATGTATTCCAAGGACCGCGGCATCACTTGGCATGTGCATGAATATGCAAAAATCAATACCACCGAATCGCAGGTGGTGGAGGTGGAGCCTGGCGTGCTGATGCTGAACATGCGCGACAACCGCAAGACCGGTCGCGCCGTGTATATCACCAAAGATCTGGGCAAGACCTGGGAGCCGCACCCTTCCGACGGCCAGCTGGTTGAACCGGTGTGCATGGCCAGCCTGATCAAGGCCGGCGACTTGCTGCTTTTCTCCAATCCCGCCGATCCCAAGGAACGCCGCAACATGACCATCCGGATCAGTGAGGACGGCGGCGTCAACTGGACCCGCAAACTCCTTCTGGACGAAGGATACGGCTGGGGCTATTCCTGCCTTACCATGATAGACAAAGAAACCGTGGGCATCCTCTATGAGAGCTCCCAGGCCCACATGACTTTCCAAGCTGTTAAACTGAAAGACATCCGTTAGCGTATGGCAAACGAGAAAATGCAGAAAATCTATCCCTGGATAGTGGTGGCCCTCCTGTCGGTAGTGGCCTTCCTCAATTATCTGGACCGCCAGATGCTCTCCACCATGCAAACGGCCATCGGGGCCGATATCACCGAGCTGCAGCAGGCGCAGAACTTTGGCCGGCTCATGGCCATTTTCCTTTGGGTCTATGCCATTGTGAGCCCCTTCGCCGGCAGCATCGCCGACCGCCTGAGCCGCAAATGGCTCATCGTGGGGTCACTGGCTGTCTGGTCGCTGGTAACGCTCCTGATGGGGCACTGCAACACTTTTTCCCAAATGTACTGGCTGCGCGGCCTCATGGGCGTGAGCGAAGCTCTGTACATCCCTTCCAGCCTTTCCCTCATTGCCGATTATCATGCCGGAAAGAGCCGTTCCCTGGCCGTAGGCCTGCACATGACGGGCCTTTATCTGGGCCAGGCGGTGGGCGGTTTCGGGGCCATCTTCGCCAATGCCCTGAGTTGGCGGATGACCTTCCAGTGGTTCGGCATCATCGGTGTGCTGTATGCCGTGGTGCTGGTATTCTGTCTCAAGGAGAAACGGGCACCCAAGGCGGCTGCCTCCGAAACGAAGCCGGGCCTTTCCATCCTGAAATCCTTCGGCCTCATTTTCAGCAACATCGCTTTCTGGGTCATCCTCTTCTTCTTCGCTTCCACTTCGCTGCCAGGCTGGGCCACCAAGAACTGGCTGCCCACCCTTTTTGCGCAGCATATTGACGGCGGTATGGCTGTGGCCGGTCCTGTGGCCACCATCACCATAGCTCTGGCATCCTTCATCGGCGTCATGGTGGGTGGGCCGATGTCTGACAAATGGGTGAAGAAGAATCTCAAGGGGCGTGTGTACACCAGTGCCATCGGCCTTTCGATGATGATTCCCGCCCTGGTGCTGATGGGGTTGGGCAAGGGACTGGTTCCCGCTGTGGCTTCCGGCCTTATCTTCGGCCTGGGTTATGGTATGTTCGACACCAACAACATGCCCATCCTGTGCCAGTTCGTTCCCTCCCGCCTGCGGGCTACCGCCTATGGTTTCATGAATATGGTGGGAGTAGCCATGGGGGCGCTCTGCACCACTCTGTTGGGGAAAATCCCCAACTTGGGGCTCTCCTTTGCCATTCTGGGCGGGGTGACGGCCGTTGCGCTTGTGCTCCAGCTCACCATACTCAAGCCGGTTACCGATGATATGCAATAATCTAATCATTCCCTGAATATGCGTAAAACAATCCTGTATGTTGCCGCAGTGCTTCTGCTGGCTGTCGGCTGCAAGAATGCCGACCAATCCTCCGTTATCCAACTTCCGGTTCCGCCGCGGGCGGCCGGCCAGACGGACATGCTTCAGTTTGCGGCTCCTCCCATCGAGAATGTGGGCATCGGCGTGGTGGGACTGGGCATGCGCGGCGGCGATGCCGTCCAGCGCCTTACTTTTGTTCCCGGCTGCCGTGTGGCCGCTGTGTGTGACGTGGAGACGGACCGGGCAGAGAAAAGCCTGGCCTATCTGAAGGGAAAGGGCCTCTCCGCCAATGTCTACAGCGGGGAGGAGGAGTCTTACAAGGCCCTCTGTGAAGACCCTTCCGTGGACCTGGTGTATATCTGCACGGACTGGATCCATCACGTTCCCGTGGCCCTCTATGCCATGGAGCATGGCAAGCATGTGGCCATCGAGGTCCCTTCGGCCGAAACTCTCCAGGCCTGCTGGGACCTGGTGGACACATCCGAGCGCACCCGCAAGCACTGCATGATTCTGGAAAACTGCTGCTACGACTTCTTTGAGATGACGGCCCTCACCATGGCCCAGCAGGGCGTTTTCGGTGAGATTATCCATGCCGAGGGCGCCTACAACCACAACCTGGACCCTTTCTGGAAGGCCTATTGGAACAACTGGCGCCTGGATTTCAACAGCAAGCACAGGGGAGACCTCTATCCCACGCATGGTTTCGGTCCGGTTTGCCAGGCCCTGAACATCCACCGCGGAGACCGCCTCACCACCCTGGTGGCCATGGATACCGATCCTTTCAACGGGCCCAAGCATACCAAGGCCGCCGGCATGGAGGACAAGCCTTTTGCCAATGGTGACGTCACCATGACCATGCTCCGCACGCAGAAGGGCAAGACCATCCTCATCGAGCACGATGTGCTTACCCCGCGTCCCTACAACCGCATGTACCAGCTGGTGGGAACCGATGGTTATGCCGGCAAGTATCCCATACAGGAAATCTGCCTGCGTCCCGAAGGTGCCCAGAACGTGAATTACCAGAATCTGGGCTATGAAAAGGTGTATCGCGGCGAATCCCTGGAACAGTTGATGGTTCAGTACCGCAACCCCATCCTCACCCCGGAACTGGAAGCCCTGGCCAAGGAAGTGGGCGGCCACGGCGGCATGGACTTCATCATGGACTACCGGCTGGTCTATTGTCTGAACAACGGCCTGCCGCTGGACATGGATGTGTACGACCTGGCCGAGTGGTGCTGTGTCACGGAACTCTCCCGCATATCCTTGGAGAACGGCAGTGCGCCCGTGGAGGTGCCGGATTTCACCCGCGGTTCCTGGGACCGCATCCCGGGTTTCTCCTACGCTTTCGCAAAGTAGTTATTCCCACATGGGAAAGGCCGCCCGGAGCACTTCCGGGCGGTTTTCCGTGGTAGATTCCAGAAAGCCGCCGCCGGGCGTGAAGGCCAGTACGCGGTGCGCCACCTTGAGGGCGTCCGGAAGGTCGTGGGAAGAAAACAGGACGGCCATGCCGGTCTGTTCCGCCAGACCCCGCAGGGTTCTCAGGACCATGAGCCGGTTCTCTACGTCCAAATAGGCCGTGGGCTCGTCCAAGAGGAGGATATCGGCCTTCCGGACCAGCCCTACCGCTATGCAGGCCTTCTGGAACTCGCCGTCGCTGAGCGTGGAGATGTCCTGCCTCCGCTGTCCGTTCAGCCCCAGGCGCTCCAGGGCGTCCGTCAGCCTTTTTTCCATTTCTCCGCTCAGCTTTCCGGCCCAGTTGCTCTCCCGGTAGCACCCGGTCCTGATGAATTCCTCCACCGTAAAGCCCTTCACTTTGGGGATTCCGGTGGGGATGAGGATGCATTTGGGCCAGGTGGGATTATGTGCCACCTTCCTGGCCCACTCATTATGCGTTGTAACGCTGTCAGAACCGTTTCCGTTGGGCTTGGTGGGCCCCATGAAATCCCACCTGGCCCACGAGGCCAGAAGGCGTAACAAAGTGGATTTGCCGCAGCCGTTGGCCCCGGCCAGCAGCACGCATTCGCCCTCCTCAATGTGGAAGGAGATATCGGCCGCCAAAACGCGCTCGCCGTAGGCCAGTTTCATATGTCGGATATCCATCACAGGCGGTTCCTCCATAGCAGCAGAATGATGAGCGGAATCCCCACTAAGGCCAGCGTACTGCCCACGGGCAGGGGTGTGGGGCCGATGTGGGCCAGGGTATCGGCCGCCAGGGAGAGACAGGCGCCGCCGAGCAGGCTCCAGGGCAGCACCACCCGGTGGGCCGATGTCCCCAGATACCTTCGCACCAGGTGCGGCGCGGCGATGCCCACGAAGCCCAGCGGGCCCGCAAAGGCGGTGACGGCTGCGGTGAGGAGTGCGGCGCCCGCCATCACGCGGAGGCGCAGGCTCTTGAGCCGCACCCCGGAAAGGGCGGCGTATTCTTCCCCGAAGAGAATCAGGTCCAGTTCTTTGCGGCTTCCGAGGGCCAGGCCCAGGCCCACGACAAGCGCGGCAGCCATCAGGGCCAGGCCGTGGTAGGGGACGCCGGTGAAACTGCCCGCCATCCAACTGTAGAACAGCTTGAGGCTTTCTTCCGAGGCGGTATATTGCAAAACGGAACTGAGGGCGCTCAGGGCAAAGCCCAGCATCACGCCCACCAGCAGCAGCGTTCCGGCGCTGTGTACCCGGGCGGCGGCCGCCATGATGAGCAGTCCGGTAAGAAAGGCTCCCGCAAAGGCGGCCGTCACCAGCGTGGCGCTACCGGCAAAGGCCGATGCCCCGCCCGCGGACAGCGCCGCTATGGCGGCCCCCAGACCGGCCCCTCCCGACACGCCCATGATGTGCGGATCGGCCAGGGGATTGCGGAAGAGGGCCTGCATCTGCGCCCCGCAAAGGGCCAGAGCGGCTCCGGCGGTAAGGGCCGTGAGCATGCGGGGCAGGCGCAGTTTCCAGAAAATGGCTCCGGTGGCCCATGAGAGGCCGTTTCCGGCCAGAAGGTCCAGGAGCATAAGCCCCAGCAGCAGCGCTATGAGAAGCCCGCGCCGCCTCATACTTTACGGGAGGGGATGTAGGCCATCACAAAGCCCGTGAGCGCCACGCCCAGCACCGTCCAGAGGAGGTCGGAGGCTTTGAGCACCACGGGATAGGCGCTCACCACAAAATTCCCCGGCATGGGAACCAGGCCGTAGCGTTGCTGCAGCCAGACCAGCAGGATGCCTGCCACCAGGCCGATGAGCATCCCTATGAGCGAAACCAGCCAGCCTTCCCAGAGGAAGATGCTCCTCAGAAGCGGTTCCGGTGCGCCCAGGGCACGGAGCGTGGCGCAATCGGCCTTTTTCTCCAGGACCAGCATCTTGAGGGAGCTGTAAATGTTGAAGGCCACCAGAATCACGATGAACAGGAGGATGAGGTAGATGGCCAGTTTCTCGTAGCGCATCATCCGATAGACGGACTGGTCTTGCTGGGCGCGGTTCAGGACGCGGAAAGAGGGCCCCAGCAGCTTCTGGAGGTCTTTTTGAAGGGCGTTTTCCTGCGCCGTCCATATCTCCAGGGAGGAAACCTCCGTTTCATATTCCAGCACTTCCCGCATCAGGCCGATAGGAACCACCATCAGGCGGCTGTCCAGGTCGGCATTCACGGAGAAAACGCCGCCCAGGGTGAGCCGGGCGCTCCGCAGGGATGCGGCGGGATTGCTCAGGGAAACGGGCTTGGTGCGGGAAGGATAGTAAATTTCCATAGGCGTCACAAAGCGCGGATTCAGGCCCAGGCTGTGGGCCAGGCCGGCTCCGGCGATGCCCTGGGGAAGGTTTCCCTTGCGGAAAGACCAGGCTCCGTCAATGAGGTGTTCCTTCAGGCGGGACGCTTCCTGCCCCGCTTCGTCTATCCCTTTCACGCGGGAGAGGCTCTGCCTCCCTTCGTAGGAGAGGAACACCTGCTCTTCCAATGTGGCGGAGATGCCGGTGACGCGCTGGTCGGCCCGAAGGGTGCTGACGATGGCGGAATCCGGGACGAAGACCTTGCCCGCTGCGGGGCGGATTTCCAAGGGGGCTTTGGCGTCGGAGAGCGATTCCGACACCAGGAGCTTGAAGCCGTTGAAAACGGAAAGAATAATGAGGAGCGCCGCCGTGCCGATGGCCATACCGGCCACCCCGATGCCCGAAATCAAATTAATCACATTGTAGGACTTGCGGGCAAAAAGGTAGCGGAAGGCGAATCGTAGCGGCAGGTTTGTCATTCTGAGCGCAGCGAAGAATCTATTTTTTCAGCAGTTCATCAATATGCTCCGCGTAGTCCAGGGTGGTGTCCAAATAGAAAATCAGTTCCGGCACAATGCGGAGCTGGCGGCCCACAATATGCCCCAGCTCTCCGCGGAGGGCCTTGTTGTTTTCTTCCAGGATGCCCATCACGGCCTCCTGCCGGGCCGACGGGAAGATGCTTACAAAAACCTTGGCAACAGACAGGTCCGGGCTCACTCGTACCTCGCTCACGGTTACCAGGGCACCGCCGAAGGCGGCCATCCCCTTGGAACGAATCATCTCTGCCAGGGCTTTCTGCAGTTCCCGGCCCACTTTCAGTTGTCTTGTGCTAGCTTGTTTTTCCATACTCTGTCGTTCTGAGCTTTACTCTGTCATTCTGAGCCTTACTCTGTCGTTCTGAGCGAAGCGAAGAATCTATTTCACGTTGATGATGAAGTAATTCTTCTTACCCTTCTGGGCCAGAATATAATGACCGTTTACAATATCGGCCTCGGTGACATCGGCCCCCATGTCCGTCACCTTGTCTTTGTTGATGGAGATGCCGCCCCCCTGAACCATCTTGCGGGCCTCGCCCTTGGAGGGCAGGATGGCGGTTTTCACGGCCAGCAGCTCCAGGATGTTGCAGGGAAGGTCTTCCTTTGCGATGTCAAAGGACGGCACGTCTCCGAAAACGGCCAGGAAAGTGCGCTCGTCCAGTTTTTTGAGTTCCTCGGAATTGCCGCCGAAGAGCATGCGGGACGCGGCCACGGCCTTGTCGTAGGCTTCCTGTCCGTGGCACATGACGGTGACTTCGCGGGCCAGCACTTGCTGCAGTTCGCGGGCGCCGGGGTTCTCGCGGTGGCGGGCAATCAGCGCCTCGATGGTCTCACGGTCCAGCAGGGTGAAAATCTTGATGTAACGCTCGGCGTCGTCATCGGCCACGTTGAGCCAGAACTGGTAGAATTCGTAGGGGGAGGTGCGCTCCGCGTCCAGCCAGATGTTGCCTTTTTCCGTTTTGCCGAATTTGGTGCCGTCGGCCTTGCGAATCAGGGGGCAGGTGAGGGCGAAGGCTTCGCCGCCGTCCATGCGGCGGATGAGCTCGG
>CADBHY010000029.1 GCA_902794615.1 uncultured Bacteroidia bacterium | reverse complement strand
GGGTACGCCATGGCCAGCGCAATGGGAATGCGCATGTCCGGACAGCCCAGCTGCGCCATCACGGCTCCGTCCTCAAATTCCACCATCGAATGAATCACGGACTCCGGATGCACCACCACATGAATCTGCGAAGCCTCCACCCCGAAGAGCCACTTGGCCTCGATGACTTCGAAGCCCTTGTTCATCATGGTGGCGGAATCGATGGTAATCTTGGCGCCCATGTCCCAGTTGGGATGCCGGAGCGCCTCGTTTTTTCCGGCCGATGCAATCTTCTCCTTTTCCCAAGTGCGGAAAGGGCCGCCGGAAGCGGTGAGATGAATCAGGTGGACGGGATTGCCCCCCGCGCCCAGCAGGCACTGGAAAATGGCCGAATGTTCCGAGTCCACCGGATAGATGGGCGCATGGCAGCGCTCGGCCTCCCCCATCACCAGCGAACCGGCCGCCACCAGGGTTTCCTTGTTGGCCAAGGCGATGGTTTTCCCCGCCCGGATGGCGGCAAGCGTGGGCCGGAGCCCGCTGAAGCCCACCATGGCGGCCACCACCACATCCACCTCGGGAGCCTGCACTAAGTCGCAGGCAGCCTCGATGCCCAGCCGCACGTCCACCCCGGGAAGGGCCTCCTTCACCTGAGCGTACTTCTGGGGATTGCAGATGACCACATGGGGAACGTGAAAGGCGCGGGCCTGCCCGATAAGGCGCTCCGCACTGTTGTTGGCCGATATCATGCAAACCTCAAAGCGTTCCGGATGCTGTCTCACCACATCCAGGGTCTGCGTTCCGATAGACCCCGTAGAGCCAAGTATCGCTATCTTTTTTTTCTTTCCCTTTTCTGTCATTCTGAGCGAAGCGAAGAATCTAAAACTTGATGAACTGAGCCGGGTCCATGGGCTGCCCCTCGCACCAGAGCTCAAAATGGAGATGGTTTCCCTTGGTAAGGGAGGAAGATTCCGCCACCAGGCCGATGGGCGTGCCGGCCTTCACCACATCTCCCTGCCGATGCAGGAGCTTCTGGTTGTACTTATACAGCGAAAGAATGTCTCCGGCGTGCTGGAGCACAATCAGGTATGCGTCTTCCGCATCCCAGGAAGTGAGCACCACCGTTCCGTCCAGGACGGCGGAAACGGTGCTGCCCGCCGGGGCCGTAATGTCCACATACGGATGCAGGGTGCGGTCGAAACCCTCGGACACCACGCCCTTGACGGGCGGGAAGAAGGACAGGGCCTCGATGGGCAGGTTCCCCTTGGGCGCATCTTCCACCTGGAACTGTTCCTGGTTCTGGACATCGGCCCGCAGGAGGGAATCCCGGATGGCGTAGTACTGCGCATCCGTCACCGAGCGCTTGCCCTCGCGGCCCAGCATGACGCTGTCCAGGCGGATGGGCGTTTCTCCGGCCACGATGCGGCGCAGATTCTCCGAGTACAGCTCCCACTGCAGCAGGCGCATTTCCAGGGAATCTATCTTCCGGGCGTTCTGAACGGCCTCGCGGCGGCTCTGGGCCCCGGGATAGCCGGGGATGAAGGTACGGATGGGCGTATAGGCTATGAGGCAGTAAAATGCCACCAGCGTCACCACTATGCCGGAAGAGAGCGCACCTATGAAAATGGGCTTGGTGAAGCGCACGCTCCACAGCCGCTCGTGGGAAACGGCGTCGATAAGGGCCAGGCGATAGTTCCGTGACGGTTTTTTATCTGTTTTCTCCATAAAATTCTTACCTTTGCAAATTGTAATGAACAGATATATCGGCATAGATTATGGAAGAAAGCGCACGGGGGTAGCCGTCAGCGATCCTTTGGGTATCTTTGCCTCTGCTCTGGATACAATTGATTCTACAAAGTTAATAGAATATCTCAAAAATTACGCCACCACGCAGACAATCTTGGCTTTTGTCGTGGGATATCCGCTGAACATGGACGGAAAACCCTCCGAGGCACAGGCCGATGTGGACGCTTTTCTCCCGAAGCTCAGGAAGGCCTTTCCGCAGGTACCCGTCCAATTGGAAGACGAGCGTTTCACTTCCGTGCTGGCCCAGCGGGTGCAGATTGACGGCGGCATGAAAAAAAGCCGGAGGCAGGAAAAAGGCTCGGTGGACAAAATATCGGCCGCCCTCATCCTCCAGGGCTACCTGGACCGCAAAAACGGAGGGTCGGGCATGGAGGGACTGGACCCGCTGAAGGTTCCGGACAGCCTCTGCCAAAACAAGACAAGGAGAAGAAAATGATTAAACCCATCTACCTCTATGGCGCGCCCGTGCTGCGCGAAACGGCCCTTCCGGCCGACCTCAAGGACAAGGAAGGCATCGCCGCCCTTGTTCAGGACTTGAAAGACACCCTGGTGGTGGCCGACGGCTGCGGCCTGGCCGCCCCGCAGATTGGCGTGAGCCGGCGGGTGGTGATTGTGGACGGAGACGTGGTGTCCGAGACCTACCCCTACCTCAAGGGCTTCCGCCGCACCCTCATCAACCCCGAGGTGCTGGAAGAAAGCCCGGAGCAGACCACCTACTCGGAAGGCTGCCTGTCCATCCCCGGCATCTACTGCGACGTGGTGAGGCCCAAGAAGATGAAGCTCCGCTACTACAACGAAGACCTGCAGGAGGTGACCGAGGAGTTTGACAACTTTGCCTGCCGCATGATTCAGCACGAGCTGAGCCACCTGGACGGAGACCTGTTCACGGACCACGCCGCCCCCATCAGAAAAAAGATGATATCCGGCAAACTGCAGAATATCATCAAGGGGAAAGTGCATCCGCACTATAATTCCAAACTACGCTAGCCCTACCCACACTTTTTGTTTGAGGGGGCCCTGCCCCCTATTATCCCCCGCCGGCCTCCGGCCGGAACAGAGTTAACTAACGGACACGGAGGCGTCTACCCACTTTCAGGACCGTGGTTTTCTTGATGCCGTTAAGCTGGCATATCCGGTTCACGGAAGTGCCGTAACGCCGGGCTATGCTGGAGAGGGTGTCTCCGTTCCTTACGGTGTGATAACGCATGGCAGCAGCCTCTGCGGCGGCACGGGCGGCGGCCTCTTTCTTGGCCTGCTCCTCGGCCAGGAGGCGGTCTTCCTCATCCGTTCGGAAAATCTCATCCTCGTCATCCACATTCTGCACATAGCGCTGGTTGGGGTTGAAGTACCAGCTGCGAATCTTCAGCAGGCGGTGGCGCAGGGTTCCCGTTTCAAAGTCGATGAGCCAGGCGGGGTCAAAGGCGGCGCCCCGGTAGCGCGTCTCAAAATGCAGGTGCGGGCCGGTGGAACGGCCGGTGGAGCCGCCCAGGCCGATGATGTCTCCGGCGCTCACCCAGTCCCCTGCTTCCACGTCCCGGCGGGACAGATGGCCGTAAAAAGTCTCCAGGCCGTTGGCATGGCGAATCACCACCAGGTTGCCGTATCCGCCCACATAGGCCGATATCCTCACCTTGCCGTCAAACGTGGCGGGAACCGGCGTTCCGGAAGGATAAGGAAGGTCTATGCCCTGGTGCCGGCGGCCGCGGCGGTAGCCGAAAAGGGAACGGGGATTCGTCACGTTGGGGCACACATAGGAGTCCAGCGAATCCACCACCCAGATGGAAAAGCGGTCCGGAATGGGGTCCGGGTCTTCGCGGTAGGGATTCACGGCTTTCTCGTCCCAGTATTCCGTGAAGACACTGTCCGTCGCGTTCAGGGCAGGGTCTTTCACGTAGCGGTAAGTTCCGTTGTTGTACAGCACCACCTTGATGGCCGGATTCCCGGTATCCAGCGTATCTCCATAGGCGGTGGTACGCAGGGTGGCGGGTTTCACTTCCTGCCGTCCGAAACGGTGGAGGAGAGAATCGGCCTCACGGCTGCCGTCATCTTCCTGGGCCTTCAGGGAAAGGCCTGCGCAAAAGAGCAAGAGGCTTAGGGTCAGTACTTTCTTCATAGATTATCGCTTGCCGCCGAACTGATTCACCAGGATGGCGTCGGTCAAGGAAATCTTTTCCTGCAAAAGACGGGCCGATGTTGCCTCGCAAATGAAACGAAGATAAGGTTCCGTGTTGGAAGGACGGATATTGAACCACCAGTCGGGGAATTCTACGCGGTAGCCGTCGAAGTCCATGAAGGCCGTAGCCTTCTCCCGGGCCATGAAATAGTCCTTCACGGCGTCCATGGCGCCCTTCTTGTCCTCGATGCGGTAGTTGATTTCTCCGGAATTCTGGTAACGGACAATCTCGGCGATAGCCTGGGACAGCGTTTTGCCTTCCTTCTTGAAGCCCGCCACGATATTCAGCAGGATGATGGAAGCCAGCAGGCCGCTGTCGCTGTAGAAGAAGTCGCGGAAATAGTAGTGACCGGCCAGTTCCCCGCCCCAAACGCCGTCAATCTCACGAAGTTTCTTGGCGGCAAAGGCACGGCCCACCTTCCAGGTGCGCATCTCGCAGCCCATGGGAGCAAGGTACTCCCCTACGGCCTTGGAGGAACGGATATCCTGCAGCACCAGGCCCTTGAGGCCGCGTTCTTTCACGAAGTAATTGCCCATGAGGGCTATCATCAGGTCCGGAGAGATAAACTGTCCCTTCTCGTCCACGAACACCACACGGTCTGCGTCGCCGTCGTAGATGACGCCGGCATCGGCCTTTACTTCGCGCACCTTTTCCTCCAGCGGGAGGCAGTTCTTCTCGATGAGGGGGTTGGGCTCGTGGTTGGGGAAACGGCCGTCCAGGGTATCGAAGAGATAGTGGATGTTGCCGCCGGTGCCGAAGATTTCCTTGGCAAAGAGGTTGGCCATTCCATTGGACAGGTCCATGGCAATGGTTAGGCCGCTGTAATCCTTCACGAACTTGCGCATGAAGGCCAGATAATCGGCCATAATCTCCTTTTGGAACACCTGTCCGCGCTTGGCGGCCACGGGGGTGGGTTTCCCCTCGTCTATCCAGGCCTTGATTTGCCCCAGACCGGCGTCGAAGCCCACAGCCTGCGCATCGGTAGTAGATACCTTCATGCCGTTGTATTCGGCCGGGTTGTGGCTGGCCGTAATCTGGATGGAGGCGTCAAAACCGTAATTGGCCGTGCCGAAATACACCATAGGTGTAGAGCTGAGGCCAATGTCGTACACATCGGCCCCGGCATCGTTGATGCCTCTTACCACCGCGTCGTGAATCTCGTCGGAAGAGACGCGGCAGTCCCGGCCCACCAGCACCTTGCCGGCCTTCAGAAGCTGCGGAACAAAATATCCTACCTTATAGGCCGTATCCAGGTCCCAGTCTTTGCCCCAGATACCGCGAATGTCGTATGCGTGAAATGCACCCATGTCGATACAGTTTCTAGAAGTTGAACTTGGTCATGCAGATGAAGCGGTGGTTCAGCACCCAGTGGGGAGCCGCCGCGGAAGCGCCGGGAGCGGGAAGCCGCTGCAGGCCGCGGCTGTCGAAGTCGCCGGTTCCGAACTCGGCGGCGGTGAGGTTATACTCCAGGGATACCGTGAATTTTCCCAGATTCCAGGCCACGGTGGGCGTGGCACGGAAGGCCTGCTGGATTTTGGTATCGGCCGATGTGTTCAGCCACAGCCGGTTGTCGGCCAGGTCCTTGGTGGTGCCCAGCTGCTTCATGTAGCCCAGCATGGCCATCACCTGGAACTTCTTGCCGTAGGAGAAGCTGACGAAGGAGGCCCAGTCCTGCATGGGGGTGTAGGTGATGGTGCCGTCATCGTTAAAAGAATGGACGCCATAGCCGCTCAGCAGGTTCATGTGCTCACCGGCCTGGGCCAGGATGGTCTTGGCGCGGAGTTGGAACAGGCCGTTGGTGTACTGGGCAAAGAGGAAGGGAGAGAAGGTGGTCAGGAGGCTCTTCACCTGAATGGTCTTGCCGCCGCCGTCCTGTACGCGCCAGTCCGTGATGGTGCGGTAGGGACGGATATTCACCATATCCACACCTACGCGGCCCAGGAACTTGGCGCTGCGGTAGCTCACCCCCAGATAGAATTCCGGAAGACCGTATTTATAGTAATCCTTGCTCTTGCCGGCGGGACCGGTGGGCAGGTAGTGGTTCAGGTACAGCATGCTGGCCGTAAGGGTGATGCCGGACCCCAGGGAAATGTCGGCCGTCAGCTGCGGACTGCGGTTGAAGGGATTGAAGGGAGCGCCGGTTTCCAGGTTGTTCATGTGGGGCATGTCGGCCGCCATGGGATGCCAAGCCTGGCCGATGGTAAGGCTCACCGGGCTGTTGTCCCAATTCAGTTTCATGAAGGCCTGACGCAGGCGCAGGGTGGGCGTGGAGCCGCTGAGGTAGTAGAAATCGGCCTCCACTTTGCCGGAAACGCCCATGCTGCCCCACTTGTAGCCGGACACGTCCAGGCCCAGGCGGGTGGTAAGGGACACGAAGCGCCAGTTGAAGCCGTCGTTGGCGTCGAACCCGTCTGTCATGTTCACGTCCTTGGGCATGTAGAAATAAAGGTCTTCGGTGCCGGCGTTCACGGCGCGGCTGTCGGCCACCATGTAGTTACGGATAAAGCCGTAAAGCTTGAAGTGCGCAGGTTTTTCTTCCTGCGCAAAGGCAGCGCCGCCGGTAAGCAGCGCTGCCAAAGCAATCAGTATTGTTTTTTTCATGTTATGCAAACGGATAAATTTTGGTAAGCCAGAAATAACCCAGCACAAAGCCGATGATGCCGATGATGAGACCCACCTTGGTCATGTCCTTGGTCTCTACCATGCCGGTGGCGGATGCAATGGCATTCGGAGGCGTGGAGATGGGGAAGAGCATGGCGATGGAGGCGCACACGGCAATGAAGATAATCATGGCCGATGTGCCGCCCAGGGCCAGGAAATCGGCGTTGTTGGCGGCGGCAGGGTCGGCCATGCCGTTGGCCACCACAATGAGGATGGGGATAAGCAGGGCCGCCGTGGCGGAGTTGGAGATGAAGTTACTGAGCAGGTAGCACACCAGGCCGGCGATAACCAGCACCAGCACCACGGACATGCTGCCGAACGGAATGGCCTGAATCAGGACCTTGGCCAGACCGGTATCCTGCAGGCAGTAACCCAGGGCAAAGCCTCCGGCCACCAGCCACAGCACGTTCCAGTTAATCTCCTTGATTTCCTCCTTGCCGAACAGGCCCGTAGCGGTGAACACGCCCAGCGGAATAAGGGCGACGATATTGGAGTTGATATGGGTAATCTGCTCCGTGGCCCACAGCAGAATGGTGCCCACGAAGGTAATCCACACCACATACAGTTTCCAGTCCTTCTTCACCAGGCTTTCCGGTATCTCCAAAACCAGTTTCTTGGTCTTGAAGGGGAAGAGGAAGCGCAGCAGCACCCAGGCAATCAGAATCATGACAATCACGTAGGGAATCATGTGGAGGCACCACTCGCCAAAACTCACGTCAATACCGGCCTGCTCCAGGGCGCCCTTGGCGGTGGCGTTGGGCGGCGTGCCGATAGGCGTGCCGATACCGCCCAGGTTGGCGGCCACGGGGATGGACAGCGCCAGGCCGATTTTACCCTTGTCATCGGCCGGAAGCTTGGAGAGCACCGGGGTGAGGAGGGCCAGCATCATGGCGGCGGTGGCGGTGTTGGACATGAACATGGAGAAGACGGAAATCATGATGAGGAAGCCCAGCAGCACAATCTCCGGCTTGGTGCCGAAGAGTTTCAGCAGGGCCCGGGCCAGGGTTACGTCCAGGCCGTACTTCTCGGCCATGATGGCCAGCACGAAGCCGCCCAGGAAGAGCATCACCACAGGGTCGGCCATGGAGCTCATGATGCGGGCATAAGGCACCAGCGTGCCATACTGCGGATCACAGAAAAGGCCGATACCCTTGTTGGAGATGGTCAGGAGGGCAATCACAATGACCAGCAGGGAGGTGGACCAGTTGGGGATGAACTCGAAAATCCACATGAGGGCAGCGAACACGAAGAGGGCTATCACCCGCTGCTGCACGACGGTCAGGGCCTCGATGCCATAAAAGGAAACGGGCACGGCCCAGAGGAAGACGGTGATGAGAATCACCAGTGGCAGGAACACCCAATACTTGAGGTTGAATTTCTTAGCCATTATAGAAACTTTTTTGATTATTCGTATTTTACGCGGATATCGACGGGAATCTTTTCCAGTTCCAGATTCACGATATCGGCCTTGAGGGTAGAGCTCACGACGCCATAGCGGGCCACCATTTCTTCGGCGGCGGTGCGGTCACCGGTGGCCTGAATCCGGAGGAGATCCTCTCCCAGGGAAGAGACAGCCTGCTCGGTGGCGGCATAGTCAATCACGTACTTGCCGGAAGCCTGGCGGGAAATGGCGCCCTTCTCCAAAAGGTAGTTGTAGATGATGAGATTGGCGCGTCCCGTGGCGTCACCGTCCCCGAAACGGGAAGAACGGATGACATTGGCCACGAAGGTGGCAATCACGTCATTTTTCATGATGAGGGCATCCACACGGTGGGCTTCCACCTCCTGCATGCACAGGAAGGCGCCCAGAATGTTGGACTTGGCCTTTTCCATGGTAAGGGCCTCATTGCCCAGGGCCTCGGCCACGGTGCCCTTTCCGTTCACGGTTTCCTTCACACCCAGGCCCTTGGCCACCTCGCGGAAGACAATATTCCAGTAGAAGGCGTTGGCGTCCAGGTGAGCGCGGTCGGCCGATTCCAGCAGCACATTGCCCGCCGGGAACACGGTGCGGTTGAACTTCTCGCGGATGATGTTGTCAAAGAGGATGGTACGGGTACCGAAATCCTCCTGGGCCTTGGCGTCGTAAGGGAAATTGATGGCTATCACCTTATAGCCGGCGTTGGTATAACCGCCGTAGTAGATTACGTCGCAGGAGAAAATGTTGGAAGCCACGCCGGGGACGAAAGTCAGGTAGGCGGGATTGCCCGGCAGGGAGGCCTGCAGCTCGGGCAGACGGCGGGTAATCTTGTTCAGGCTGGCGGTGCGGTTCAGGTTCTTCAGCAGCACGTAGGCGCCGTAGGAGGCCTTTATTCCGTAACGCTCGTCATCGATGGTCTCGTTGGGGCCAA
The DNA here is from genome assembly GCA_902794615.1 of uncultured Bacteroidia bacterium. GTDB lineage: Bacteria > Bacteroidota > Bacteroidia > Bacteroidales > UBA932 > Cryptobacteroides. The sequence goes on along the minus strand of CADBHY010000029.1, from coordinate 17,538 downwards.
TCACCAGGTCCATCTTGCTGTCGTCCATCTGGAGCCAGGCGTAGTCGCTCTCATAGTACTTGTCCGTCAGGAGGGCATCGGCCTTCTTGAGCAGATATGCACGGACGCTCTCCTTGATGGTGATGTCGGCGGCAGCCCGCAGATAATCGGCAATTTTCTTGACCTGGGAGGCATAGGCGTCGTGATACCACACCACGTCCAGTCCCCCTTGGGTATTGCGCTGGATAAGCGTATAGGGGCTTTCCTTGTCCGGATTGTCCAGGGCCTCGAATTCCTGGTCCGTCATGTCTTCCGGATAAAAACGGGCACCCGCGGGCTTGGGGCCGAAACCGTCGATAAACGGCTGTCTGTCAATGCGGTTCCAGGGACCGTAGTTGACATAGGCGAACTCACGCTCCGCCGCAGGGAGGGCACTGAAGAAAGCCTTGTCTCCGAAGACCTGCTTCCAGTAAATGGCGTCGGCCTCGTCGGCGGCGAAACGGTACAGATTCAGAACCTCCTTTCCATTGTCGGTGATTCCCGAAAGGTCCGGAGCGGGAATGGTCACCTGAGCATAGTTCTCAAGCAGGCGTTCCGCCTTGCTGCGACCTTCCTGGCAAGACCAGAGGGCCGCTGCGGCAAGCAGGAGGACTCCTGCCATCTGTAAATTTTTCATTACGTTCAAATTGAATCGGTTTAGTCTGCAAATTTAATCATAAATTGGCAGATAACCTTGTTTTTTTAACACAAAAAACGGCGCCCCTCCGAAATGGGGCACCGTAATACTAAATCTTTTGCTTTTAGATGGTTCCCTGCTCCAGCATGGCGGTGGCCACCTTCATGAAACCGGCAATATTGGCGCCCTTCACGTAATCCACGCTGCCGTCCGGCTGGGTGCCATACTTTACGCACTGCTCGTGGATGGACTTCATGATGAAATGCAACTTTTCGTCCACTTCCTTGGCGTCCCAGGAGATGTGCTCTGCGTTCTGCGTCATTTCCAGGCCGGAAGTAGCCACGCCGCCCGCGTTCACGGCCTTGCCGGGAGCGAAGAGGATGCCATTGTGCTGGAAGAAGTGGATGGCACCGGGCTGGCAGCCCATGTTGGACACCTCGCAGCAGCACCAGCAGCCATTGGCCTTCAGCTCCTTGGCGTCTTCCTCGGACAGTTCGTTCTGGAAGGCGCAAGGGAGGGCGATGTCCACGGGGACGCTCCAACTCTTCTTGCCAGCGGTGAACTTGACCGCTCCGGGGAATTTGTCGGCCATATCCTGTACCTTGTTGCGGTTGGAAGCACGCATGACCAGCATGTAGTCAATCATTTCCGGAGTAATACCGTCGGGAATTTCGCAGACGCCGTCGGGGCCGCTGATGGCCACTACCTTGGCGCCCAGCTCGCGGGCCTTGGTGGCGGCGCCCCAAGCCACGTTGCCGAAGCCGGACAGGGCTACTTTCTTGCCCTTGATGTCCTTTCCGGCCTTCTCCAGCAGGTGCTGGGTAAAGTACAGGGCACCGAAGCCGGTGGCCTCCGGACGAAGGATGGAGCCGCCCCAGGTGCCGCCCTTGCCGGTAAGGACACCGGTGTTGTACTGGCGGGCCAGCTTCTTGTACATGCCATAGAGGTAGCCAATTTCACGGCCGCCCACACCCACGTCGCCGGCAGGGATATCCTGGTCCGGGCCGATGCAGTTCCACAGTTCCAGCATGAAGGCCTGGCAGAAGCGCATGATTTCGTCGTTGGACTTGCCCACGGGGTCAAAATCCGAGCCGCCCTTGGCGCCGCCCATCGGCAGGGTGGTGAGGGCATTCTTGAAGGTTTGCTCGAAGCCCAGGAACTTGAGCATGGAAGGGGTTACCGCCTTGTGGAAGCGGAGACCGCCCTTATAGGGACCGATGGCACTGTTGAACTGGATACGATAGCCGGTGTTGGTCTGGACCTCGCCTTTGTCGTCTATCCAGGTTACGCGGAAGGTGAAGATGCGGTCCGGCTCTACCAGGCGTTCCACAATCTTGGCCTTCTCAAACTCGGGATGCTGATTGTACACATCCTCGATGGATTCCAAAACCTCCTGAACAGCCTGCAGATACTCTTTCTCCAGCGGATACTTGGCCTGGAGGCGTGCCATGATGTCAGTTGTTTTCATTTCAAAAATGAAGTTTAAGTGTTTGTGGTTATAAATAAAAAGGAATTCACTTCAATTCCGTTACAAATGTAAAGAATTAAAAGCGAATTCCCAATTAAATTTCGCAAAATTCCGACAGACGAAAAAAGCCCTCCGGGGAGGGAGGGCCGGGTGTATAAGCCAAAGGGCCGATATTACTGCTGCTGGGGCTGCGCCTGGGCCTGGGCCTGAAGTTCGGCCTGGAGGCTTTCGAGGGTGCGGCTGTCCGGAATGTTCATGGCTTTGCGGGCCTCGGGGGTGATGTCAATCACCTTGGTCTCATCGAAGTAGATGGCCTGGGAGGCGTCGAACAGGGCGGTCAGACCTTTGGCCTTGGCAATCTCGGAAACTACCTTGTTGGCCTTCTCCTGAATGGGAGCGGTGAGCTGGGCCTGCTGCTGCTGGAGTTCCTGGGAGATGGACTGCTGGAATTCCTGGATGCGGTTCTGGATTTCCATGAGCTCACGCTCCTTGCTTTCCTTGATGGCGGCCGTCCAGGTGGCCTGCTTCTGCTGGTACTGGGTCATCTTGCCCTGGTACTCTTCCAGCATGGAGGAATAGGTTTCCTCGGCCTCTTTCTGGGAGGCGGCAATGGCCTCGCGGGCTGTATCCATTTCGGGAGCCAACATCACAATCTCATTGAAGTTCACACGGCCGAACTGCTGGGCAGAGGCGGTGAGGGTAGCAAGTGCCGCAAGGGCGACGACAAAAATTTTTTTCATATTACAATAATTTAATTTTCAAAAAACAGATTCTTCACTTCGTTCAGAATGACAATATGTGGTCGTTAAACTTCATTCACCAAAGAATTATGCTATCAAATACCGTACCTGATTAGAATTGCTGTCCCAGGACAAAGTGGAACTGGCTCCTTCCGTTCTGGGCATCGTCAAATCCGTAGCCCCAGTCCACACCCAGCAGGCCAATCATCGGCAGGAACACACGCACGCCCACACCGGCGCTCCGCTTGATATGGAAGGGATTGAACTCGCGGATGTCGCTCCAGCAGTTACCGCCCTCCAGGAACAGGAGGGCATAGATGGTGCTCTGCGGCTGCAGGATAACCGGGTAACGGAGCTCTACCGTAAACTTGTCATACAGGTTGCCGGCATAGCTGATACCGTTCTGGCTGTAGGGCGTAACCTTCCGGGGCGTAAGGGAATAGTCCGTATAACCGCGGAGGGAAATGATTTCCGCGCCATAGGTCATGTAACCGGACATGCCGTCACCGCCCACCTGGAAGTTCTCGAAGGGAGAATAGCCCCAGTTGCGGTTGTAATAGCCCAGGAAGCCGAACTGCGCCCGGGTCATGAGCACCAGGTCTCCCACCAGTTTGGTGTACACCGTTCCGTTGAACTTCCACTTGTGGTATTCTATCCACTTATACCGCTGGGCGGCCGTCCAGTCGTCGTAATTCACGTCTTTCCAGCTGTTTACCTTCACCTTCTCTCCGGCTTCGTTGTAGGTGTAACGGCGCAGCAGGGAGTACGGCGGCGTAAACTGCAGGGACATGGAGAAATCGGAACCCGTACGGGGATAGATTTGCTGGTCTGACGAATTGCGGGACAGATTGACGGTGAAGCTCAGGTTGTGGGAGATACCGTCATTGAAGGCGAAATAGCTGTTGGTCCAGTTGGTGAGCTTGTACGTCTGCCAGCTGGCCGCTCCGGACAGCACGAAGTAGTTGTCGGGCCACTTGAGGCGCGTACCCAGGCCGGCGTTGAAGCCGAACACCTCGAACATCTTGTCCGTGGACAGGATGCCGATGGCCAGGTAGGAGTCCGTCATCTTGGAATAATAACCGGAGATGCTCAGGGAGGTGGGTTTCTTGCCGAAGAGCCAGGGCTCGGTGAAACTGGCGCTCAGGTTGGTATAGTAGCGGCCGTTGGTCTGGAAGCGGAACGCCAGGTTCTGGGCGTCTCCCAGCGGGACGGGCCGCCAGGCGCCTTTCTCCAGCATACGGCGAGTAGAGAAGTTGTTGAAACTTACACCGGCCGTGAGCACGAAGGTGTTGCCGCCCCAACCGCCGGAAAGTTCCAGCTGGGAAGAGGGTTTCTCCTTCACGTTGTACACAATGTCCACCGTATTGTTGAGCTGGTTGGGCAGGATGGAATAACCGCCCTCCTTCATGATGGCTTCCGGGTCGAACTGGCCCATGGAGGCGATTTCACGGATGGAACGCTCAAAGTCCGACTGGCTGAACAGGTAGCCCGGGCGCGTCATCACCTGGCGGCGGACCACCCGCTCGTTGGTGAGGTCGTTGCCGTTGATAATAACGTCGTTGATGGTGGCGGGCTTGCCCTCCGCAATCCGGACCTCCAGGTCCACGGAGTCTTTCTGGATATTCACCTCCACGGGCGTAACCTGGAAGAAGAGGAAGCCGTTGTCACGGTACAGTTTGGACACGTCGTACTCGTTCTCCTTTCCGCCGCCCTTGAGGCGCTTGTTCAGGGTCACCATGTCGTACACGTCGCCCTTCTTGATTTGCAGGATGTTGTTGAGCGCTTCCGTAGGATAGACGGAGTTGCCCGTCCAGGTTATGTTGCGGAAGTAGTATTTTTCTCCCTCGTCAAAGACCATGTCTATGGACAGGTGCTTGCCGTCCTTGGTGAAATACACGGAGTCCCTCACCAGGCGGGCGTCGCGGTAACCGGCCTCGTTGAAGGCGTCCAGCACCGTCTTGCGGTCATTCTCGTATTCCTTCTCCTTGAACTTCTTGGACTTGAAGAGGTTATACCACTTATTGGCATGGGTTTCCTTCATGTTCTTGGCCAGTTTCCGGTCCGAGACATGCTTGTTGCCGATGAAGTTGATATCCTTGATACGGATTTTGGGGCCCTTGTTCACGTCGAAATTCACGCGCATGGCACTGCGGATTACCGTGTCCCGCACGGCCTGCACATCCACCTCCACCTTCAGGTAGCCCTTTTCTTTATAATAGCGCTTGATAATGTCTATGGATGTGTTCTTCACGTACTCCGAGTATTCCCGGCCCGGACGCAGGTTCAGGCGCTCCTGAAGGTCTTTTCTCTCACCGGACTTGACGCCGGAATAGGTCCAGCGGGACACGCGCGGACGCTCCCGCACGATAACCTTGAACCAGGCCGTATCGGCCGATGCATTCAGCGAATCCACCACCACGGCCACGTCTTCGAAGTAACGCTGGGCCACCAGGCGCTTGACCACGCCGGTGACATCCTCGCCGGGAACGGTGATGGTCTGCCCTTTCTGCATTCCCACCTGCTGGAGAATCTGGTGTTCGTTGAAATACTGGTTTCCCTCGATGCCCACACCGCCCACGACGTATGACTTGGGACGGTTATAATCTACTTCCACGCCTCCCGTTCCGCTCTGGGCACGGAGGCCCAGGGCCGATAGCATGAGAGCCGCGAAGCAAAGTATCTTCTTTACAGTCATTCCTGAGAAATCTTATCTTGCAAAGGTAAGCAATTTATTTCACTTTTCCATAGCGGCGGTCCCGCTGCGCATAGGCTTCCAAAGCCTTGGAGAATTCCTCTTTCCGAAAATCCGGCCATAGTACGTCCGTGAAATAGAACTCCGTATAAGCCGTCTGCCAGAGCAGGTAGTTGGAGATGCGAATCTCTCCGGAGGTGCGAATCAGCAGGTCCGGGTCCGGAATGCCGGCCGTCACCAGGTAGCGGTCGAAATCGGGGAGCTCCATTTTCTGGAAATCCTCTGCGGAAAGCGTCCGGGCTGCCTTTTTCATGGCCTGCAGAATATCCCACTTGCCGCTGTAGCTCACAAACAGGATGAGGGTGGTGCCGTAATCCTTCGAGGTCTGCCGCTCCAGTTCGTCGATGGTCTTGTTGATGGAGTCTGACAGGCGGGCGCGGTTTCCCAGCACCAGAAAACGGACGCGGTTGCGCAGGAACGTATCCGTCTCCTTTATCATGGCCTTCATCATCAGTTCCATGAGGGCGTTCACCTCGTAGGCGGGGCGGTTCCAGTTTTCTTCCGAGAAGGCATAGACCGACAGGTATTCAATGCCATTCTCTACGGCGAACTCGATGCAGGCGCGTACGCTTTCCACCCCCTCCGCATGGCCGTAGGTACGGTCCAGGCCGCGGGACTGGGCCCATCGGCCGTTCCCGTCCATGATGATGGAGACGTGTTTGGGTAAGGTTTTGTTATCCATTGTTTCTCATATCTTCTCCCCAGAACAGACGCGAGGTAAGGGCCTTCACGAAGCCGGACTGGGCGAGCCGGATACGTTTAAGCGAAAACTGTGCCATCTCTACATGAATGCTCCAGTCCGGCTGGATTTCCACCACCCGGTTGTCCGTGGACATGGTGGCCCGGCCGTCGCGGGATTCGAAGGAAATGTCCACCTTGGCCGTCTCCGGCAGCACGATGGGCCGCACGTTCAGGTTGTGCGGGGCGATAGGGGCCACCACCAGCACCTTGGTGTCCGGCATGCAGATGGGCCCGCCCACGCTCAGGGAATAGGCCGTGGAACCGGAAGAGGTGGCCACGATGAGGCCGTCGGCCCAATAGGTGGGCAGCGGCTCCCCGTCAATGCTCACGTGGATGCCCAGCACCGCCGAACCGGCCCGGTGCAAGGCCACTTCATTCACGGAATAAGGCAGCATGCCGATGGTCTTGCGCGCCTCCGGTCCCTTGAGGGTGGCATGTTTTCGCAAAGGAAGCCGATGCGTCCGAAATTAACCCCCAGGATGGGAAGGCCGATATCGGCCACCACATGGGCGGCAGAGAGGAAGGTACCGTCCCCGCCCATGGAAAGGACCAGGTCCGTTTCCGGTCTCACGTCGTTTTTCGTGCGAATCTCGTATACCTCAAAGGTGGCCTGCTCCAGGTCCTTCAGGAGCGAGAGCATGCGTGCATCGGCCCTGAGCTCATCTCTGAGAATGAAATATCCTATTTTCATGACAGTTTTTAAAATCAAACGCCAAAATTAACACATTTCTGATAATTTTCCTTATTTTTGTGGAATATAAGCGCAAAATGAAAGATGACCCGACTCAGCGTCAATATAAATAAGGTGGCCACCCTGCGGAACGCCCGGGGTGGAAACGTGCCGGATGTCACCAAGGCCGCCCTGGATATCGAGGGCTTCGGGGCCGAGGGCATCACCGTGCATCCCCGCCCGGACGAGCGCCATATCCGTTATGCCGACGTCCGCGAAATCCGCCCGCTCCTCACAACGGAATTTAACATCGAGGGCAACCCCACGGTACAAAGCTTCGTGGACCTGGTGCTGGAAGTGGTGCCGGACCAGGTTACGCTGGTGCCGGACGGGCATAATGCCATCACCTCCAACGCCGGCTGGGACACCCTGGAGAACAAAGACCTCCTTACGGACCTGTGCCGAACCTTCCACTCCAAGGGCATCCGCACCTCCATCTTCATAGACCCCAACCCGCGCATGGCCGAAGGGGCCGCCGCCTGCGGGGCCGACAGGGTGGAGCTTTATACCGCCGCCTATGCGGAGGACTATCCCCGGAACCCTGGCGAAGCCATCGGCCCCTATCTGCAAACCGCCCTCCGGGCCAGGGAATGCGGCCTGGGCCTGAACGCCGGGCACGACCTTTCCCTGGAAAACCTGGCGTATTTCATCCACACCATACCCTGGACGGACGAGGTTTCCATCGGCCACGCCCTCATCTCCGACGCCCTGTACCTGGGCCTGGAGGAAACAATTAAGGCCTATCTTTCGGAAATCCGCAAAAAATAGTTAACTTTGCGCTCTTCAAGAATTTTTGTAAAAACAGTAACAATAATGAAAAAGACACTTCTTTTCTTTGGCGTCGCCGCTGCCGTGGTTTTCGCCGCATCTTGCAAGCAGAACAACAATGGCGCCGCCGAGGCCGCTCCCGCACAGGACAGCACCGCCGTGGCCGGCAGCATCGTTTACTTCAACATGGACAAAGTGATGCAGGGCTACGACATGGCCAACGACCTCAACTCCGTGTTCGAGACCAAGACCGGCGGCATCCAGGCCGAGATTGACCGTCGCGGCAAGAAACTCGAGAAAGACGCCTCCGACTTCCAGAGCAAGGTGGACAAAGGCCTCCTCACCACTTCCGTGGCCCAGGCCCAGTACCAGAAGCTCCAGCAGCAACAGCAGGAGTACCAGGAGTACGCCGTGCGCAAGCAGCAGGAAATGGCCGAAGAGCAGCAGGTGATGATGAACCAGATTGCCAACGCCATCGCCGAGTATGTGGCCCAGTATAACGAGGAGCACCAGTATGCCATGATTCTGGCCACCGCCGGCGGCATCCTCTCCACGCCCGTTGTCTGCGGAGACGCCCGTCTGGATATCACCGACGACCTCCTGGCAGGTCTTAACGCCGCTTATATCAAGACCAAGGAAACCACTAAGAAGTAAAAGGTGAGGATAGCCATCCTGTCCAGTTTCTATCCCCTTCGGGGAGGCATTTCCCAGTTCAACTCCAGTCTGCTGGAGGAACTGGGAAAATGTCATGATACCCTGGCCCTCAACTTCTCCCGGCAGTACCCTTCCCTCCTCTTCCCCGGCAAGACACAGTATGTCACCCCCGAAGACGAGGCGCGGCCGGTGGAGGCCCGGGCCATCCTGGACACGGTGAATCCCCTGACTTGGCTCAAAACCGCCCGCACCATCCGGGAATGGAAGGCGGATGTGCTGGTGATGCGCTACTGGATGAGCTGGTTCGCCCCTTCCTTAGGCTATGTGGCCCGCCACTGCGGCTGCAAGAGCGTGGTGGTGCTGGACAATGTGATTCCGCACGAGCCCCATTGGTTCGACCGCCCGCTGAACCGCTGGTTCCTGAAGGGCTGCTCCGGCTTCATCGTCATGGCCGATGCCGTGGAAAAAGACCTCCTGGCCCTTCGGCCGGACGCCCCCCACATCCTCAGGCCCCATCCGCTGTATGCCCACTTCGGGGAGAAACTGCCCCGGAAAGAGGCCATCGAGGCCCTGGGCCTGGACCCGGAGAAAAAGACCCTCCTTTTCTTCGGCCTCATCCGGGAATACAAGGGGCTGGACATCCTTCTGGAAGCCTTCCGGGAGCTCGGTGAAGACTACCAGCTGGTGGTGGCCGGAGAACCCTACGGCTCCTTTGAGAAGTACCAGGCCATCATCGACTCCCTCCCGGGGAAAGAGCGCGTGAAAGTATTTCCGGACTATATCCGGGATTCGGAGGTGAAGCGCTATTTTTCCGCGGCCGATTTGGTAGTCCTCCCCTACCGCAGCGCCACCCAGAGCGGTATCAGCTCCGTCGCCTGCCACTTCGGGGTGCCCATGGTGGTCACCGACGTGGGAGGCCTCAGGAGCACCATCGGGCAGCGTGGCACGGGAATTGTGTCATCGGAAGTATCGGCCCCGGCCGTGCGGAAAGAGATTCTCCGCTATTTTGAAGACCCCGCGCTCCGGGAGAACTGCCGGAAGGCCATCCTGGAGGAAAAGAAACGGCTGGGCTGGGATGCCTTTGCCCGGGCACTCACAGACTTTGCCAACACGTTATAAACAAGTACTATGAAAGTTCACATCGCCCTTGCCGCCACCCTGCTGCTGCTTGGCTCCGCCGCAGCCGTGGCCCAAGACTATACCCCCACCCCTGTTGCCATCTCAACGGAGAAGGTGAAGCTCAACGGTAAAGTGTATTATGCCCATCTGGTGCTGGAGCGCCAGACGCTCTTCGGCATTGCCAAAGCCTACGGCGTGACGGAGGAGGAACTGTACCAGGCCAACCCCAGCCTCAAGGAAACGGGCCTGCAGAAAAGCAGCATCCTGCTTGTTCCGGTAGAGCCCCAAAAGCCCGAGGCGGCAAAAGTCCGGGAGCCTGAGCGGCCGGCACCCGCCGTGCAGAAGGAAGCCCCGGTGAAAGCGGCCCCGCAGGCGCAGGAATACAAGGAGCACACCGTCCGCTGGTACGAAGACATTGACGATATCGCCCGCCGCTATGGCATATCGGCCCAGGAGATTCTGGATTTCAACGGTCTCACCAGCCGCAAGCTCGCCACCCGCCAGGTGCTCAAGATTCCCGTGAAGGGAGCAGCCCCGGCACCCGCCCAGGCCATTGAACCCAAGGCAGTAGCGGAGGAGGTGGCGCCCCTTGTCCCCGCCCCAGCCGACACCCTTGCCCTGCAGGAACCCGCTGGGGAGGTCCGGACGGAAGAGAACGCCGACAGTCTGCTGCTGAGCGGACGCACGAAGGACGTGGTGGACTTTTCCCTGCTGCTGCCCCTGAAGGCGGCCGCCGGTGCCGTAGAAATCAACATGGACTTTTACTCCGGTGTCCTGATGGCCCTCAAAGACCTGGAAAGCGAAGGGCTCAAGATTCATTCCCATATTTATGACCTGTATGCCGGCATGCCGGACACCGATGCCCTCAGCCGCTCGGATTTTGTGCTGGGCCCCATCGCTTCCCGTGACTTGGAGGCCGTTCTGATGCGCATAGACGGCCGTGTGCCGGTGATTTCCCCGCTGGACCAGAAGGCCGGAGCCCTGAGCATGATATACCGCAACTTCATCCAGGCCCCCGCCGGTACGGACAACCAGTACGACGACCTGGGACAGTGGGTTCAGGACGACATGGGCAGCGCCGACAAGATTCTCTTCGTGACGGAAAAGAACGCCGGTTCCGTGATAGCGTCCGTGAGCATCCGCAGCGCCCTGGCCCAGCGCGGACTCGAATACCAGATTCTCAACTACGGATTGAGCGAAGGCCGGCAGATTCCCGATTCCCTGGCGCGCACGATGGTCCGCGGCGGAGTGAACCGCGTAGTGGTGGCCTCCGAAAGCGAGTCCTTCGTGGGAGATGTGGTCCGCAATCTGGGCATCATGCTGGGCAAGGGTTACGACGTTGTCATGTACGCCCCCTCCAAGACCCGGAACTTCGACTCCATCGACGGAACGGCCCTGCACGACCTCTCCGCCCACATCAGCACTTCCTACCATGTAGAATACGGGAGCCCGCAGGTGAACCGTTTCGTGAGCGCCTACCGCGCCCTCTTCCACACGGAGCCCTCCCAGTTTGCCTTCCAGGGCTATGACACGGCCCGTTACTTCATCCTGCGCGTAGCCCGCTACGGAAACAGCTGGACCCACAAGCTGGGCCAGGAAAGAAGCCGTGGCCTGCACACGGACTTCCTCTTCGATGCGGACGAAAACCAGAACCGGCACAACATTGCCGTGCGCCGCATCATCTATCAACCGGACTATACAACGACACTTTTACATTAATCCCCATGGAAAAAGTCAAATGCCTGATTCTGGGTGGAGGCCCCGCCGGATTCACCGCCGCCATCTATGCGGCCCGCGCCAACCTGTCCCCCGTTGTATATGAGGGAATCCAACCCGGCGGACAGCTCACCACCACCACCATCGTGGAAAACTTCCCCGGTTTCCCGGGCGGAGTGGACGCCAACACCCTCATGGACAAGATGCGGGAGCAAGCCAAAAGTTTCGGGGCCGATGTCCGCAGCGGCACCGCCACGGCGGCAGACCTTTCCCATCGGCCTTTCCAGGTGGTGATTGACGGAGAAACGCAGATAGAAGCCCAGACCCTCATCATTGCCACCGGGGCCCAGGCCCGCTACCTGGGACTGCCCTCGGAAGAGAAGTTCAAGGGCGCCGGAGTGAGCGCCTGCGCCACCTGCGACGGCTTTTTCTACCGCAAGCGCACCGTGGCCGTGGTGGGCGGAGGAGACACCGCCTGCGAGGACGCCCTGTACCTGGCCTCCCTGGCAAAGAAGGTGTACATGATAGTGCGCAGGGATGTTTTCCGCGCCTCCAAGATTATGCAGGAGAAGGTGTTCTCCACCCCCAACATTGAAGTGCTGTGGAACTGCAACACGCAGGAAGTGCTGGGAGACGAGATGGGCGTCACGGGTGCCCGCCTCCTGAGAAAGGACGGCAGCGTTTTTGACATTGCCATCGACGGCTTTTTCCTGGCCATCGGCCATACGCCCGCCTCGGAGCTCTTCGCCCCCTATCTGGAAAGGGATGCGGCCGGGTACATTGTCACCAAGCCCGGCAGTTCGGAAACCGGCGTACCGGGTGTTTTCGCCGCCGGAGACGTGCAGGACCCGCACTACCGTCAGGCCATTACGGCCGCCGCATCGGGTTGCATGGCCGCCCGCGACGCAGAAAAATTCCTTTTGGAGCAATAACTATAGAACGATGAAAAAACTGAAACTGACACTCCTGGCGCTCCTGGGCCTGGCCGCCGCTTTTTCCTGCAAGTCGCAGTACGAGGTGCTGCTGGCTTCCGGAGACGTGGATGCCAAGTACGACGCCGCCATGGAGCTGTTCTCCAAGAAGAAGTATGCCAAAGCCGCGCAGCTCTTCGAGTCCATGTCCGTGCTCACCAGCGGTACCGCCCGGGACGACACCGTCCAGTACTACTGGGGCCTTTCCAATTACAGGCACAAGGACTATTATACGGCCGAATCCAATTTTGCCCGCTTCATAGAGAACTTCCCCCGGAGCCCCTTCGCGGGCGACGCCCAGTTCTACCGGCTGGACTGCCTGTACAGGGCCACCTACCGCTGGGAACTGGACCAGCAGCCCACCCGCGCCTGCATGGCCTATATCTATGAATACCTGCGCGAATACCCGGACGACATCCACGCCCAGGCCTGCCGGAACATGCTCACGGACCTGCAGGACCGCCTGGACCGCAAAGACTTCGAGGCCGGCAAGCTGTATTACAATATGGAAGACTATCCCGCCGCCCGCCTCAAGCTCCAGAACGTGCTCAAAAGCAATTCGGAGAACGCTTACCGGGAAGAAATCCTGTATTACACGGCCATGTCTTCCTACCACTATGCCCGCCTGAGCGTAGCCCAGAAGCAGAAAGAACGCTACCTGAACTTTGTGGACGACTACCTGAACTTTGTGGGAGAGTATCCCGAGTCGGCCCACCGGAAAGACATGGACCGCCTGTACCGTCAGGTTCAGAAGTTCCTGGGACGCGGCGGAGAGACGGAAGAAAAATAATTGAAACTTCCCTCCCCCGGCGGCGGTAATAATATAGAATAACGATTTTTACCATAATGGAAAACAAGAAAAAAATACCTGTGAACACGGTGACGCGCGACATCAAGAACCTGGCCGCCCCCACCGGAAACATCTATGAATCCGTGGTCATTCTCTACAAGCGTGCCAACCAGATTGCCGTAGAAGAGAAAAGGGAACTGATGAAGAAACTGGACGAGTTCCGCGGAGACCGTGACACCATGGAAGAAGTGTTCGAGAACAAGGAGCAGATTGAAATCTCCAAGTACTACGAGCGTCAGCCCAAACCGGACCTCATCGCCATCGCCGAATTCGAGAACGGTGAACTGTACTACCGCCGGGCCTCCGACGAGAATCCCATAGACATCGAGAGCGGAAAATAAAATGTTGTACAGCCTCTCGGTTTCTCATTACATTCTCATAGACTCTCTGGAAACCACCTTTCCGGAGGGTCTGAGTATTATCACCGGTGAAACCGGAGCAGGCAAATCCATCCTCATCGGGGCCCTGTCCCTGGTTCTGGGGGCCAAGGCCGATGCCGGCATGGTGGCCGAAGGAAGCGAGAACTGCGTTGTGGAAGCCGAGTTCGGCGTCACCCCCGCCATCCGCAAAATCCTGAAAGAGTCGGACCTGCCCGACCAGGGGGACAGACTGGTCCTGCGGCGCACCGTAGCCCGCAGCGGCCGCTCCCGCAGCTTTGCCAACGACGAGCCGGTAACCCTGCCGGTGCTGCAGGAACTGTCGGCCCAGCTGGTCGATATCCATTCCCAGCACCAGACCCTCAAGCTGATGGAAGAGCGCTTCCGTATGGACGCCCTGGATGCCCGTGGAGGCACCCTTGAAGACAGGGAGGCCTGCGGAGCCCTTTGGAGCCGCATCCTGGAAAGCCGGAGGGAGCTGGAAGCCCTTGAGAAAAGGAAAGAATCGGCCCAGGCCGAACAGCAGTACAACGCCTCCCGCTGGGAGCGCCTGCATGAGGCCCGCCTACAAGAGGGCGAAGTGGAAGAGCTGGAAGCCCGGGAGCACGAGCTGGCCCATGCAGAGCAAATCAAGCAGACGCTCTGCACGGTGGAAGAGCTGCTGTCGCCGTCTTCAGACCAGGCGGCCTCTCCCGGAGGACTGCTGCGCGAAGCGGCAAAAGAGCTGGAAAAAGCCGCCGCCTTCATTCCCTCGCTGGGCAGTCTGGTGCAGAGGCTGGAATCGGCCCGGGTGGAAGTGGAAGACGTGGCCCGCGAGGTAAGCCTGACCAACAGCCGCACGGAGGCATCGCCCGAGGAACTGGCCCGCGTGGAAGAACGGCTTTCCCTCCTGTACGGACTGCTGCAGAAGCACGGGGCAAAAAGCGTGGGGGAACTCATCGAGGAAAGGGACCGGCTGGAATCGCTGGTTTCGGACGCATCCTCCTTGGAGCAGGAGTGCGGGCGCGTGAGAAAAGAGCTTCAGGAGCTGGAGAGCCGGCATCAAGAGCTTTGCGTCCGGCTTCACCGGAAGCGGGAAAGCGCCGCCGCCCTCCTGTCGGAAGAAATCTCCTCCCTGCTGCATACCCTGGAACTGGACCACGCCGCCTTCCAGGTAGAACTCTCCGAGGCGCCCGCCGGGGCCCTGGGGGCCGATGCCGTCCAATTCCTCTTCTCCTCCACGGGGAAAAGCCTCACGGAGATATCCAAGGCGGCCTCCGGCGGTGAATTGTCAAGGATTATGCTCAGCCTCAAAGCCGTGATGGCCCGCCACACGCAGATGCCCACCCTCATCTTCGACGAGATTGACACGGGCGTTTCCGGCTCGGCCGCCGACAGGATGGGCTCCCTCATCTGCCGGATGGGCGAACACATGCAGGTGTTCGCCATCACCCACCTGCCGCAGGTGGCGGCCAAAGGCCATGCCCATTATCTCGTGAGCAAGAAAGAGGACCTTACCCATATCGAGAGCCTGGACCGCGAAGGCCGCGTGCGAGAACTGGCCCGGATGCTTTCCGGTGCCACGGTTACGCCGCAGGCCATTGCCAACGCCCAAGCCCTGTTAAACGCCTGATCCCATGCCCCAGACCACACTCCCCACCCCCACCATAGATGAATTCCTCTCCCAGCTGAGACGGCACGGACTCAAGGCCACCCGCCAGCGGATAGCCGTCCACGAAGTCATGATGGGACTGGGACACGCATCGGCCGACATGGTATCGGCCCAACTGGAGCAGAAAGGGATGCATGTCACCGTGGCCTCCGTATATAATATCCTGAGCGGCCTGGCCGACAAAAGGATATACTCCCGGCGTCTGTCTGCAACCAGCAAGATGTACTTTGACGTGAACACCGTCCGGCATATCCACCTCTACGACAGGGAGAACCACACCTACCGGGACTTGATTGACGAGGAGCTGAGCCTGCTGGTGGCCTCTCACCTCAGACGCCGCAAGTTCAAGGGCTACACCGTAGAAGACATTGACATTCAACTTATTGCACATCCCACGAAAAATAAATCAAAAGCGATATGAAAAAACTGATTCCCATCCTCCTGGCCTTCCTTCCCCTGGCCGTTTCCTGCAAACTGGACGACACCTACACCCAGACCAACGTACAGGAAATGGTAACGGTCAAAGAGGGAAACCTCCTCAACGACAACGGAATTATCCTCAATGTGGTGGAGGACGCCCTGGGCACGGACAAATGGAAAATTGAAGGGAACCGCTACCTGGCCCTTTTCGATATCCTGAACCGCGCCCTGGATATCCGGCTCAAGAGCGTTATCAAGGCCACCGTCATGACTCCGGAAGTGTACAACCCGGACGCGGACTACCCCACCGACCCCCTTGTCCCGGAACTGACGGGTTACAGCGGCGGCTATCTGAACCTGGGCTTTTCCTATTATAAAGACAAGAAGTCCAACGCCGCCCATCGCATCCGCATCTGCGAAGAGCGTATTGGCACCTCCCAGCGCTATCTCCATATTTTCCATGACGGAGCAGGCGAAGACCCCACCCAAATGGACGAGAAAGACTTGGAAACCATCATTTCCATCTTCTCCCTGCCCATGGACCTGAAAAGCGGCGAGCGCGTTTCCCTGGTCATGAACGTGATTGTGACTGACAGCACAGGGAAAAAGACCGTGCAGGAAAAAACCATTAATCTTTACTAATATTTTGGAATTCCAAAAATAATCCTTACTTTTGCAGTCCCAAACACGGTGGATGTAGTTCAGCTGGTAGAGCATCGGATTGTGGTTCCGAGTGTCGTGGGTTCGAGCCCCATCATCCACCCAAAAGCCCCGTAACTGCGCTAATTATAGCGAATTACGGGGTTTTTCAAACAAAACCGGGACAAAACCGGGACGCGAAGAAGTAGTACCTTTTTCCTTGCACGCTGACCTGTATAATATCCTGCAGGACGTGTGCAAAGAAAAAAAAATTATGTACATCGTACCCAGACCCCACGTCGATTTCAAGCCCCCGAAACTACACGACACCGGCGACTGCTGGTATGTCTATTATTCCGTAAAAAGCCCGGAAACCGGCAAATTTAAGCGTTACCGGGTGAAGGTGAACCGAGGGACCATCCGCGAGAAAAAAGCCGCAGCACGGGAGATTATGGCATCGCTGTCGCAGAAACTCCAGCTGGGGTGGAGCCCTTTATCCACCGGCCAGGGGGCAAAGGGTGCCGTGCCGGCCTTTGAGGTTTTCCAGGCCTTTGAAAATGTGAAGGCAAAGGAGATGGAAGCCCAGTCGCTCGCCTCCTATCGGTCCTATATCCGGACCTTCCGGAGGTTCCTGGAGAGCGTCGGCTTCACTGACCACTCCCTCATCCTATCCATCGACCACGACGTGGCCAGGGATTTTATGGAGCACCTGGAGGCCGATGATAAAATCTCCCCGGCGACATACAACAATTACCTGTCCTTTATGGTCACATTCTTCGGATGGATTCGGAGACGCGGGTATATCCAGGAGAATGTCTTCGAGGGCTTCGACCGGAAGCCGAAAAAGCTGACCCGGAAAAAGCGCCGGCTCCTGACAGATAGCGAACTGTCGGTCCTCTTCCGTTTCCTTGCGGATGAAAATCCGGAGTATCTGGCCATCTGTCTCCTGTGCTACTGTTGCTTTATGCGGCCGAAGGAGATCGCGCTGCTGCGGTGCTCTGATATTGACCTGAAGCACCAGACGGTCCACGTGTCAGAGGCTATTGCGAAAAATGATAATGAGAGCTTCAGAACCATCCCCACCGTAGCGATGCCGGTCTTCCGGCGGCTGGACCTGGCCAGGCCGGATTTCTATCTGTTTGGAAGGAAAAATGGCGACGGTTCTGCCTTTACTCCTGGGCCCGAGTCCTGCGGCAGGAAGAGGATTGCGCATTTCTGGGAGAAGCACATAAAAGACCTGGATGGCATCGGGAAGGGTGTCAGCTTTTACAGCCTGAAAGACACGGG
>CADBHY010000028.1 GCA_902794615.1 uncultured Bacteroidia bacterium | reverse complement strand
AGTTGGTGGAGCCTGTCAAGCCCATCGTGTACTATATTGACCCCGCCACCCCCAAGCAGTGGGTCCCGTACCTGATGGCCGGCGTGAACGACTGGAACGCGGCCTTTGAGCAGGCTGGCTGGAAGAACGCCATCCGGGCCGAAGAGTGGCCTCAGAATGCCGATGAGCTGGGAATGAGCCTGGAAGACGCCCGTTTCTCCGTGATTCGCTACCTGGCATCCCCCATTGCCAATGCCTACGGCCCCAACGTACACGACCCCCGCAGCGGAGAAATCCTGGAAAGCCACATTGGCTGGTATCACAATGTGATGACACTGGTGCATGACTGGTATCAGATTCAGGCATCGGCTATTGACCCCCGCGCCCGTGCCTTCAAGTATGACGAGGAGCTGATGGGAGACCTCATCCGCTTTGTGTCTTCGCACGAGGTGGGCCACACCCTGGGGCTTCGGCACAACAAGGGCTCATCCAGCTTTACTCCCGTGGAGAAGCTGCGCGACAAGGAGTGGGTAGAGAAGAACGGCCACACCGTGAGCATCATGGACTATGCCCGCTTCAATTACGTGGCCCAGCCGGAGGACGGAATCGGCAAGGAAGGCATCTATCCCCGGATTAACCTCTACGACAAGTGGGCCATCGAGTACGGTTACAAGCCCACCTATATAGACAATCCCAAGGAGGACCACCTGTGGTGGAACAAGGAAATCATCGCCCGCCTGAAGGCCGAGCCGCGCCTGTGGTTTGGCGGAGAGGGCTATGACGAGGACCCCCGCGCCCAGAGTGAAGACCTGGGAGACAACGCCGTTGCCGCCGGTGATTATGGCATTGCCAACCTCCAGCGCATTATCGGCCAGCTGCCTCAGTGGAATAGCGAGGAGGCCAACATGTTCACCAACTTGGGCCGCATGTACAGCGCCCTGGTGCAGCAGTATGGCCGATACATGGGCCATGTGGCCATGAATGTGGGTGGCCGCTACATCACCAACCTGAGCGTGGAACAGGAAGGTGTCAAGTATGCCCCCGTTCCCAAGGAGCGGCAGAAGGACGCCCTGAACTTTCTGAACCGGCGCCTGTTCCAGAAGCCCTCCTGGATGGTGGAGCAGCCCTATATCTTCAACCTGTCCGACCATGCCGAGGCCCAGTACCTGTATCCGCTCATCAACAGCGTGGTGAGCGCCGGCAGCCTCCTGAGCCTTACCAAGCTGGACCGGATGGCCTCCTTTGCCCAGGCATCTTCCGACAATTACAGCCCGGAGGAGTACCTGCAGGACCTTCACAAGATGATTTTCTCCGAGCTGGACAAGGGCGGCAAGGTGACAAGCTACCGCCGCTATCTGCAGACACGTTTTGTGACCGTGGCGCTGGATGTCGTGAAGGCCGACCGTTCCAAGACCTCTCCCGGCCGCGCCCTCCTGATGGGCGAGATTCTTTCCATTCAGAAGGCGGCCTCCAAGGCCAAGAGCTCGGATACGGCCACCTACGCCCACTGGCAAACTCTGGCCAAGCAGATTGAGAACGCATTGGATTAAGCTATGAACCAAAGAACCCCCATCTTCTTCTTCATCCTGGCCGTTGCGGCCAACCTGTATGGCTGCATAGCCGACAATGCTTTGAGAATGGCCGCCAAACCGGCGCTGATGCCGCTTCTGGCGCTCTGTGTGCTGGTCTATGCCCTTCACAATCGGGTGGACCGGCGCCGCCTGGGACTCATTGTCACGGCCCAGTTGCTGGGCTGGGTGGGAGATGTGCTGCTGATGTGGTCCGAGTTCCCCTACTTTGCCGCGGGCATAGGGGCTTTCTTCCTGGGACACATCTATTACCTGCGCGTGTTTGGCGGGCTGTCCTGGAGGAGACTGGGCTGGAAAACCTGGCTTCCCTGCCTGCTGCTGATGGCGGGGGCGGTTTACGGCCTGGTGCTTCTGCTCAAGATTGAGGGTTCGCTGCTCATTCCCATGGCCGTTTACGGTTTCATGCTCATGCTGCTGATTTTCAGTGCGCTGTGCGGCCTTGTACGGCTCAAGAACAAGGGTGCCTGGAGCCTGGTGCTCATAGGAGCGGTGCTCTTTGCCTTCTCCGACAGCCTGATTGCCGCCGGCACCTTCGGCCTGTCCCGCTTCGCCCTTCATGACTTCACCGTAATGGCCACCTATATATCGGCCCAGGTGTTCCTGGCTGTGGGCGCCTTGAAACTGTGACAGTCAATTCGCTGACACAGAGCGTGTTATAGCAAAATCCTCGTTCAAAATTTGAACGAGGATTTTACTGTAAGTCAATGGCGGTCAATCATTTAACGGCCGCCCTCTTTAGCGTTTAAGCCTGACATAGATGCTCAGCGGCAGCACTTTCCCGTAAGAATCGCCCAAAGCCAGCTCTCCGGAAGTCATTTCACGGAAGGCGCCCTTGAAAGCCTCCCGTACCACCGTCTCTCCCAGGGCGGCGCTGTAGCCGTTGGAGTATAGGTTCAGGACCATGAAGGCATCCCTTTCAGAGAGGATGGCCGATACATTCTGCAGCAGGCCGAAAAGGAGCTGGTCCAGCTTCCACTTTTCTCCGTCGGGGCCGTGGCCGTAGGCCGGAGGGTCCAGGATGATGCCGTCGTACTTGTTGCCTCGCTTGGCTTCACGCCTGGCAAACTTGAGGGCGTCTTCCACCACCCAGCGGATTCCGTCCAGGCCGCTCCGTTCCATGTTTTCGCGGGCCCAGGTGACCACCTGGCGTACGGAATCCAGGTGGGTGACATCGGCCCCGGCGCATTTGGCGGCCAGGGACGCGGCGCCGGTGTAGGCGAAGAGGTTAAGCACTTTGGGGGCAGGCAGGCCGTTGGCTTTGTGGATACGGGCCAGGCGGGAAGTCTCCTTGTAGATGAATTCCCAGTTGGGAGCCTGCTCGGGGAATACGCCCACGTGCTTGAAGGAGGTGAGACCCAGCCGCAGGGCCAGGTGGAGGTCGGAGGCGGCGTGGGTTTCGGAATCCGGCTCTCCGTTGTAGGTGATTCCCCACTGGTCTTCCATCTTTTTGGAACGCTCCCAGGTGCCGCTGTCCTCCTTGCCGGCCTTGCCGAAGCCAGCCCCGGGCTGGAAAGTCACGTGTGCGAGGCGTTTCCAATCGGCCTCTCCCATGGACGGCGCCCACAGGGCCTTGGGCTCCGGGCGTCTGAGTACGTACTTGCCAAAGCGCTCCAGCTTTTCTCCGTTACCACTGTCTATGAGTTCGTAATCTTTCCAGTATTGTGCAGGGAATTCTACCGCCATAATTTTGATATTTTCTGCAAAGATAGCTAAATTTGCAGACTGGAAACAAATTTACAATTTATTATATCCATGCAACAATTCATTGACAAGTACGACTTCAAAGGCAAGAAAGCCATTGTGCGTGTAGATTTCAACGTTCCCCTGAACGAAAATTTCGAAATCACGGACGACACCCGTATCCGCCGGGCCATGCCCACCCTCAAGAAAGTGCTCGAAGAGGGCGGTTCGCTCATCATCATGTCCCACCTGGGCCGTCCCAAGAAAGTGGACCCCAAGTTCTCCCTGAAGCATATTGTGGCCCGCGTGAGCGAGTGCCTGGGCGTTCCCGTCCAGTTTGCGGAGGACTGCATGAAGGCCAAGGCCCAGGCCGATGCCCTCAAGCCCGGTGAGGCCCTCCTGCTGGAGAACCTCCGCTACTATGCCGAGGAAGAAGGCAAGCCCCGCGGCCTGGCCGAGGATGCCTCCGACGAGGAAAAGAAAGCCGCCAAGGCTGCCGTGAAGGCCTCCCAGAAGGAGTTTGTCAAAACCCTCGCCTCCTACGCAGACTGCTACATCAACGACGCCTTCGGCACGGCCCACCGCGCCCACGGTTCCACCGCCCTCATTGCCGAATACTTCCCCAACGACAAGATGTTCGGCTACCTGATGGAAGGCGAAATCAAGGCCATCGACAACGTGCTCAAGAACGCACAGCGCCCCCTCACGGCCATTATCGGCGGCTCCAAGGTGAGCTCCAAGCTGGCCGTCCTCAAGAACCTGGTGGGCAAGGTGGACAACCTGATTATCGGCGGCGGCATGGGTTATACCTTCATCAAGGCACAGGGCGGTCATATCGGCCAGTCCCTGCATGAGGATGAGCTCATTCCGGATGCACTGGAGATTATGAAGGAAGCCAAGGAGCGTGGTGTGAACCTGTCTTTGAGCGTGGCCACCGTATGCGGCCAGGCCTTTGACAACGACACGCCCCGCAAGATTTTCCCCATCACCGAGATTCCCGACGAGTGGGAGGGCATGGACGCCGCACCGGCTTCGCTGGAGAACTGGAAGAAGATTATCCTGAGCTCCAAGACCATCCTCTGGAACGGCCCCGTGGGCGTTTTCGAGCTGCCCAACTTTGCCAAGGGTACCCTGCAGATTGCCGAAGACCTGGCCGAGGCTACCAAGAACGGCGCCTACACCCTGGTGGGCGGCGGCGACTCTGTGGCTGCCGTTACCCAGATGGGTTATGCCGACAAGGTGAGCTACGTCTCCACCGGCGGCGGCGCCATGCTGGAAGCCATCGAGGGCAAGATTCTCCCCGGCATCGCAGCCATTCAGGACTAATTTTAGTGGCAGTTAAGTGATTGACTGCCATTGACTTATAGTAAAATCCTCGTTCAAATTTTGAACGAGGATTTTACTATAATACACTCAGTGTGAGCGAGTTAGTTGCCGCCCCTATTTTGCCGTACTGTGGGCAAAGTGGGTGGCCTGCTTGGCTTTGGGGCCGCCGTGCTCCGGGTGGACGGCGCGGGCGGGGAGTTTGCGGGTATAGGCGTACACCAGAAAGCCGATGCCCAGCAGCACGAAGGGGATGCTCAGGAGCTGGCCCATGTTGAGGAGCATGTCCTGCTCGAACTCCACCTGCGGGTTCTTGACGAATTCGATGAGAAAACGGCTGCCAAAGCATACGACAAGGAAAATGCCCACGAAGGTACCGCGGTACAGCTTGTCCAGTTTTTTCCAGTACAGCCACATGAGCAGCAGGCCCAGAAGCAGGTAGGTGCCCGCCTCGTACAGCTGGGTGGGGTGGCAGGGCTGCGTTTCCCCGTTGCGCTCGAACACAAAACCCCAGGAAAGATTGGTGGGGCCGCCGTAGATTTCGGAGTTGAAGAGGTTGCCCAGGCGGATGAAACAGGCGGCGAAGGCGACGGGAATCACCAGGTGGTCCAGCACCCAGACATAGTCGAAATCATTCTTCCGGCCGTATTTGCGGGCATACCACCAGATGCCCAGCAGGAGGGCGATGGTGCCGCCGTGGCTGGCCAGGCCGCCTTTCCAGGGCATGAAGATTTCCCAGAAGCCCTTCCAGCTGCCGAAGTAATAATCCGGCTGGTAGAAGATGCAGTGTCCCAGGCGGGCGCCCACGATGGTGCAGATGAGCAGCATGTAAAGCATGGGGTCCAGCAGGTCCGTGGAGATTTTCTCCCTCACGAAGAAGCTTTTCATGATGTACCAGCCCAGGATGAATCCGCTCACGAACAGGAGTGAATACCATCTGAGCTCGAACCCGCCGATGTGCAGGATGGCCGGGTCTATATTCCAGTGTATTGCCAGATATTCCATATATTTTACAAAGATATAAAAATATTCTTGTCCGAATGCAGGATTAGTACATTTTTTGCAGTATCTTTGCGCGTTTTTTTAAGTTAGTAGTATGTATTTTAGAAAGTTTGTTTTTGTGCTGGCTCTCCTGGTTCCCGGAGTGGCACAGGCACAATTTCAAGGCACGGAGCGCCCGCAGGGAGACACCACCCTGGTCCTCAGCCTGGACGACGCCATCAAGATAGCCCTGAGCGAGAACGCCTCCGTCAAAGTGGCCGATATGGAAGTAAAGCGCAGCAAATATGCGCAGAAAGGCTCCTACGGCCAGCTCTTCCCCCAAATCAACGCCACCGGCATGTACAACTATGCCATCAAGAAGCAGAAGGTGTACTTTGGCTCGGACGACACCAGCAGCAGTTCCAGTTCCAGCGGCGGCATGGCCAGTATGATGGCCGGCATGATGGAGCCCATCATGTATTACATCAACCAGCTCTATGAAGCCACGGGAACACCTTTTGTGCCGTACGTGAAACCCACACCCGACCCGGATGAGGAGGGCTCCAACAGCGGAGCCGTCGAGATGGGCCGTCGCAACCAGGTAACCCTGGGCCTGAGCGCCAGCATGCCGGTGATTAACCTCCAGCTCTGGGAAAGCCTGCGCATCAGCGGAGAGCAGGTGGAACTGGCCGTGGAGAAGGCCCGTGATTCCCGTCTGGGCACGGTGTCTTCCGTGAAGCAGGCCTATTTTGCCGTCCTCATGGCCAAGGCGTCCTACGAGGTGTACAATGCCGTTTATGAGAACGCCGTCCAGAACTACAAGTTCACGGAAAGCCGATACAACGTGCAGAAAGCCTCCGAGATGGACATGGCCCGCGCCAAGAGCTCCCTGGCTGCCGCCATCCCCAACCTCTACAATGCCGAGAGCGCCGTCTATCTGGGCCTCTGGCAGCTCAAGGCCGTGATGGGCCTGGATTTGGACCGCGCCGTGGATGTGGCCGGCAAGCTGTCGGATTACGCGGAACACATGTTCTACGATTTCCACGAAGGCCTGGAATCCACCGTATCCCTTGACCGCAATTCCCAGATTCGCCAGCTGGCCACCCAGGCCGAGACGCTGGCTAAGCAGATTCGCATGCAGCAGTTCGCCTATGTGCCCACCCTGTCCATGCAGCTGAGCTACAATTACTACACGCAGAGTGACAAGTTCAACCTGAGCCAGTGGAAGTGGCTGCCCTCCAGCACCCTGGTGTTCAACCTGAGCATCCCCATCTTCTCCGGCGGCCAGCGCTACCATGCCATCAAGCAGACGCGGGTCCAGGCCGATGAGCTGGCCATCCAGCGGGCCAACACGGAGCGCCAGCTGCGTATCGGCATCCGCCAGAGCCTCTCCAACATGGAGACGGCCATGCGCACCTACGACGCCGCCCGCAGCGCTGTTGAATCGGCCGAAAAGGCTTACAACATTGCCTCCAAGAGCTACCAGCTGGGCAAGAGCACGCTCACAGACCTGAACAACACCGAGCTCACCCTCACCCAGACCCGCATGCAGGCCGCACAGGCCATTTACAATTTTGCCATCGCCAAAGCCGGCCTGGAGCAGACCCTGGGTTACGATTTCACCGAAGAAAAATAGTACAGAGATATGAAAAAGAGTTTAGTTTTTGTGGCCGCCCTCCTTGCCGTCGTCGCTTGCGGCAACCAGGAAGCCAATAAGGAGCCTGCCGTTCCGGTACAGACCGTTCCCTCCGTGGAAATTGCGGTGGCCCAGGCCCGGGATGTTCCCCAGGACAATACCTATGCCACCACCGTTCTGGCCGAGGCCGTGAACAACATTGCCCCGCAGACCGGCGGTCGCATCCGCAAGATAAACGTGGAAGTGGGCGACTATGTGATGAAGGGCCAGATTCTGGCCGAGATGGACCGCCTGCAGCTGGACCAGCTGGAGCTCCAGGTTCAGAACGATGAAATTGAGTACGAGCGCCTGAAGGGCCTCTACAAGGAAGGCGGCGTGTCGCAGAGTGATTTCGAGGCGGCCGAACTGGGCTACAAGGTGCGTCGCACCAACCTGGCCAATGTCCGCGAGAACACCATCCTGCGCAGCCCCATCAGCGGCTTTGTGACGGCCCGCAACTTTGACGCCGGAGACCTCTTTACCATGAGCGCCCCGCTGTTCACCGTCCAGCAGGTGACGCCCGTAAAGCTCCTGGTGGGCATTTCCGAAAGCGAGTATTCCTTGGTGAAGAAAGGGGACAAGGTGAGCCTGACGGTGGACGCCCTCCCCGGAAAGACCTTCAGCGGAAAGGTAGAGCGCCTGTATCCCACCATTGACGCCGCCACCCATACCTTCAAGGCCGAGGTGACCGTTCCCAATACGGACCGCGTGCTGCGCCCGGGCATGTATGCCCGCGTGAAGGTGAACTTCGGCACCCGTCACAGCGTGGTGGTTCCGGACCAGTGCCTGGTGAAGCAGGAAGGGACCGGCACCCGTTTCATCTATGTGCTTAACGCAGACAATACCGTGAGCTATCTTCCCGTTACCATCGGCCGTCACATGGGCCGCGAATATGAGATTGTCGAAGGCCTTGAGGACGGACAGAAGGTGGTTGTCAAGGGACAGAGCCTCCTCAAGGACGGCATTAAGGTGAACGTGCTATGAGTATTTACAGAACAGCCGTTGACCATCCGGTAACTACGGGGCTGATTTTTACGGCCTTTGCCATCCTGGGCATCTTTGCGCTCACGCGGCTCCCGGTAGATAACTTCCCCGACATTGAATCCAACACCATCATGGTGATGAGCTCCTATCCCGGCGCATCGGCCGAGGATGTGGAGAACAACCTCACCCGCCTGTTGGAGAACTCCCTGAACGGTGTCCCCAAGCTGAAGAACCTTACGTCCAATTCCCGCGAGAACATTGCCGTGCTCACGCTGGAATTCGAATACGGAACAGACATTGACGAGGCCACCAACGACGTCCGGGACAAGTTGGACATGGTTTCCCAGACGCTTCCGGACGGAGCCTCCCTGCCCTTCCTGTTCAAGTTCAGCATAGACGACATGCCCATCATGATTCTGGCGGCCACCGCCAACCAGAGCGTGAGCGCCCTGGACAAGGTTCTGGAAGAACGCTTGGCCACTCCGCTGGCCCGTGTGTCGGGCGTGGGTACGGTGTCGGTAGCCGGTGCGCCCAAGCGTGAGATTTTGGTCTATTGCGACCCTTCCAAGCTGGAGGCCTACAACCTGTCCGTGGGCGCCATTTCCCAGATTATCGCCAGCGAGAACCGGAACATCCCTTCCGGCAGCATCGACATCGGCTCGGAAACGTATTCGCTCCGTATCAAGAAGGAATTCAAAGACCCTTCCGAGCTGTACGACGTGGTTCTGGGAAACTACAACGGCGGAACCATCTACCTCAGGGACGTGGCCCGCATTGTGGATTCCGTGGAGGAGAAGTCCCAGGAGTCCTACACCAATGGCGTGCGCGGAGCCCAGATTATTGTCCAGAAGCAGTCCGGTTACAATACCGTAGAGGTTATCCGCAAGGTGAAAAAGGAAATGGCCCGCCTGGAGCGCAACCTGCCTTCCGACGTGCAGATTACCACGGTGATGGACAGCTCGGACAACATCCTCCGTACCATCGGCTCCCTTAAAGATACCATCCTCATCACCTTCATAGTGGTGATGCTGGTGGTCTTCCTCTTCCTGGGCCGATTGAAGGGTACCCTCATCGTGGTTCTGTCCATCCCCATCGCCCTGCTGGCCTCCCTGCTGTACCTCTTTGCCACGGGCAATACGCTCAATATCATTTCCATGAGCGCCCTGTCCATTGCCATCGGCATGGTGGTGGACGACGCCATCGTGGTGCTGGAGAACGTGACGTCGCACCTGGAGAGGGGAGAAAAGCCCAAGGAGGCCGCCGTACACGGCACGGCCGAGGTGGGTATCTCCGTGATAGCCTCCACCCTCACCATGCTGTGCGTGTTCCTGCCCCTCACCATGATTTCCGGCATGGCCGGCATCATGTTCCGGCAGCTGGGCTGGATTGTTTCCATCATCATGATTGTGTCCACCACGGCCGCCCTTACGCTGGTGCCCATGCTGTGCTCCATCCTGATGGACAACAACAAGAACAACGGCAAACTCTTCAACTTGGTGTTCGGCCCCGTGAACAAGGCCCTGGATGCCGTATCGGCCGGTTATTCCCGCCTCATTTCCTGGTGCATGAAAAGGAAGAAACTGGTTCTGCTGGGTGCCCTGGCCATCTTTGGCGTGGTGCTGGCCATCTATGTCCCGCGGATGAAGACGGAATACTTCCCCAACTCCGACTCCGGCCGTATGCAGGCCACCATTGAGCTTCCCATCGGAACGGCGCAGGACGTCACCCGCGAGGTGGCGGCCCGCATTTATGCCAAAATCCTGGAGGATGTGCCCGAGGTGAAAGTGCTGAGCTACCGTTTCGGCCAGGCCGATACGGACAACGCCTTCGCCTCCATGCAGCAGAACGGCACCTACCTGATATCCATGAATATCAACATCGGGTCCATGGAAAATCGAAAGCGTACGCTCTCCGAGCTGGCCGATATCGTCCGCGCCGACCTGCGCCAGTTCCCCGAACTGAGCCGTTTCAACGTGACGGAAGGCGTCGGAATGGGCGGACGCGCCTCCGTGCAGCTGGAAATTTACGGATATGATTTCACGCAGACGGAAAACGCCGCCCGTGCCGTGCGCGAGCGGATGATGGAAAGCGGGCTCTTTACCCAGGCCATCCTGTCCCGAGACCAATATACCCCGGAATACGAGGTGGACTTCGACCGCGAAAAGCTGGCGCTCAACGGCCTCAGCTCCGTATCGGCCGCTGCCGCCGTATCGGCCGCCATGGCCGGGGCGGTGGGCTCTTACTACCGGGAAGACGGCGAAGAGTACAATATCCGCGTGCGCTATTCCCCGGAGTTCCGCACCTCCATCGAGGACCTGGAGAATATCGTCATCATGAACAGCGCCGGGCGCGGAATCAAGGTGAGGGACCTGGGCCGCATTGTGGAGTCCAAGGTGCCGCCCACCATCCAGCGCAAGAACCGTGAGCGCTACATCTCCATCAGCGGCATCATGGCCCAGGGCAAATCCCTGAGCGAAGGCGTTGAGGTGGTGACCGCCCAGATGGAGTCCAATCCGCTGCCCATGGGCATGTCCTGGCAGATTGGCGGCGACTACGAAGATCAGCAGGACATGTTCTCCGACATGATTATGCTGGCCCTCCTGATTATCATCCTGGTGTATATGGTGATGGCCTCGCAGTTCGAGTCCTTCCTGGGACCTTTCGTGATTATGTTCTCCATTCCCTTCGCCTTTGTGGGCGTGTTCCTGGGGAATATGTTCGCCAACCTGGCCATCGGCGTCATGAGTATGATAGGCATCATCATCCTGCTGGGTATTGTGGTTAAGAACGGTATCGTGCTCATAGACTACACCACCCTCCTGCAGGAGAGGGGATACAATGTGCGCGAGGCCTCCGTGGAGGCGGCCAAGAGCCGTCTGCGCCCCATCCTCATGACCACCCTCACCACGGTGCTGGGCATGCTCCCGATGGCCCTGGGCCGGGGAGAAGGCTCCGAGCTGTGGCGCGGTCTGGGTACTACCGTGGCCTGGGGTCTGAGCGTTTCCACCGTGATTACTCTGGTGCTCATTCCGGTCCTTTACTGCGGATTTACGGAACATCGTGCGCGTAGAAAGAATAGAAAGTTATAGTTATTATGAAAGCTATTTTTATTGCATACAATCAGGCCTACAATCAGGAGATTGTAGAGCTGCTTGAAGGCTTGGGCCAGCGGGGATATACCGTCTGGAAGGAGATTGGCGGACGGGGCAGCCTGGACGGCGAACCGCACTTGGGAAGCCATGCCTGGCCCACCCAGAACCACGCCCTGCTCTCCGTGGTGGAAGACTCCTTGGTGGCTCCCATCATGAATCACCTGCGGGATACGGACAAGGCCAACGCCAAGTTGGGGCTGCGGGCTTATGTCCTTCCTGTGGAAGACGTGTTATAGTCATGCCCGGCTTGACCGGGCATCTTTTTTATAAAAATTGTTTATATTTGTAAACTAAAATAAAGTAAGTTATGGTAAAAGTAGCAACCAATACCAATTTCAACGAGCTGCTGCAGGACAGCAAGCTGGTGATTGTAGACTTCTGGGCCACCTGGTGCGGCCCCTGCCGCATGCTTTCTCCCATCCTGGATGAACTGGAGGAAGAAATGGCCGACCAGATTACCGTGGTGAAGGTGAACGTGGACGACGCCGACGAGATTGCCGCCCAGTACCGCATCATGAGCATTCCCACCCTCCTGTTCTTCAAGAACGGCCAGGTGGTGGACAAGACCGTGGGTGCCATGCCCAAGCCCACCCTTGCAGAGAAAATCAAAGCCAACCTATAAGACATGAAAAAGATTCTGACACTCCTGGTGGCCGTGCTGGCTACCGCCTCTGTGGCCCATGCCCAGTTTGGCATCATCGGTGGTTTCACTTCCTCCAAAACGTCCATCGATACAAAAAACATATCGGAGAACTTCAAGGGCGTGAGCCTTTTTCATGCCGGTATAGCCTATAAGGTTAAACTTCCCCTGGGCTTCGCCATCCAGCCGGCCCTCACCTATGAGATGAAAGGCGCCAACCTGGAGCAGGTGAAGAGTATCAACGAGGGCCTCTCTTCCCTCAGCACCAAGGCCGGTTATATCCAGCTGGGCGCCGGGATACAGTGGGGTATAGACCTTCTGGTTGCCCGTCCCTTCCTCCTGGTCCAACCCTTCTTCGGCTATCAGGTGACCGGCAGTGAAAAGCTCAATGTACTGAATTCTTCCGGCGAAGAATACAACAACTTCTTCAAGACGGCCAAGAACAAGCTTGAGTACGGTTTTGAACTGGGCGGCGGCGTAGAGGTGGTCAAGCACATCCAGGTTTCCGTCGTGTGGTTCAAGAATTTGGGATACCTTTACGACGGTGACAAAATCACGGATGTGGGTGCTGCGGTCATCGGTGCCTATAAAGACACCAAGAATTACAGCGGTATCAAGGTTTCTGTAGGCATCTTCTTCTAAAGATGAAACAGGTAGCCATCTATTGTTCCGCCAGTAACAAGATAGACCCCAAATACAATGCGGCAGCGCGTGAACTGGTTCGCGCGCTGCACGCTTTGGGATACGGGGTGGTGTCCGGCGGCGGAAAGCGCGGCACCATGGGGGCCATTACGGACGAGTCGGTCCGTGTCCTGGGCCGTCATGTGGCCGTTTTGCCGCGCTTCATGGACGGTCTGGAGAATCCGGACGTTTCCCGTGTCATCTGGACGGACAACATGAGCACCCGCAAGGAGTGCATGCGGGAAGACACGGTGGCCGCCATCGCCCTCCCGGGCGGTATCGGCACCTTGGACGAACTCATTGAAACCCATGTGCTGTCCAAGCTGGGAAAATACCAGGGGCAGGTTTTCGCCTTGAACCTGGACGGTTTTTACAATCCGCTCAAGGCCCTTCTGGACCATTATGTGGCCACCGGCATGATGGAGCCCCAGGACCGGGAACTGCTGAAGTTTCCTGATACCGTGGAAGAACTGATTTCTTATCTGAAATAAATGGAAACCATGGGAGTGAGAGAGTATCTGCGGCCGCAGATGGACCAGGTGGAGGCCTTTATCCAGGCGTCCCTGGTCAGTGACATCTCGCTGCTGGATGCCGTCAACCGACAGCTCCGGGAACACCCCGGCAAGATGCTCCGCCCTATCCTCACCCTTCTGTGTGCCGGCGCCCTGGGCAAGATTAATGAGGACACCATCCGCTACGCGGCGGCCGCAGAGCTGCTGCACAATTCCACGCTCCTGCACGACGATGTGGTGGACGGTGCCACCGAGCGCCGGGGCCTGCCCACCGTAGCCTCGCTCCTGGGCGGCCCGGCCGCCGTCCTCATCGGAGATTTCTGGCTCACCAAATGCATGGACGCCATCCTGGGCGCTTCTACCGAATCGGCCCGGGTGCTCCGGATTTTTGCCCGTACCTTGGGTTTCCTGGCGGAAGGGGAGCTCCTGCAGATGCAGAAGGCCCGGAAGGGAGACACCTGCCAGGAGGATTATGTCCGCATCATTTACTGCAAGACGGCTTCGCTTTTTGAAACATCGGCCATGTCCGGAGCGCTCTCCGTCCGGGCCACCGAGGGGCAGGTGAAAGCGGTGGGAGAGTTCGCCCGCCTGCTGGGAATCGCCTTCCAGATTAAGGATGACATCTTTGACTACTCGGACGCGGAAGACTCCATCGGCAAGCCGGTGGGCATCGACTTGCTGGAACAGAAAATCACCCAGCCGCTGCTGTGTGCGCTGGATGCGGTTTCGGAGTCCGAGGCCGATGCCGTCCGCGAAAAAATGGTGAAGGTGGCCGGCAATCCCGCCCTGGCTTCCGAAATCCATGCCTTTGTGCTGGCACATGACGGCGTGCAGAAGGCAGAGGCCAAGATGCAGCAGTATCTCTCCGACGCCGCAGCGTGCCTGGAGATTCTTCCGGAATCGGCGGAAAAGAATTATTTGAAAGAAGTGGCCCGCTTTGTGGGCAAAAGGAGTTATTGATGGAGGTATATGGCAATACGGAACTGCTGGGGGCGTTTTCCCAAATGGTGGAAAGCGGCCACGTTCCGCACGCCATGCTGCTTCATGAGGATGACGGCGGCGGGGCTTTCCCCATCGCGCTCACTTTCCTGGAACAGCTTTACGGAGGGAATCCCCGGGTGGGGAAGCTCATCCATCCGGACATCCATTTCGTCTTCCCGGTAGCCGGGGCCGATAAACCCGTTTCCCTGCAGTACCTTGCCCCTTTCCGGGAACTGCTGCTGCAGAATCCGTATTTTTTTGAGAACGAGCTGTACAGTGCCATCGGCATAGAAGGGAAGCAGGCGGGCATCTCTGTGAACGAGGCCCGGAGCATCCTGGACAGGCTGTCGCTGAGCGCCGTGGAGGGCGGATACCGCACGGTGCTGCTGTACCTGCCGGAAAAGATGAACATGCAGGCGGCCAACGCCCTCCTGAAGATGGTGGAGGAGCCGCCGGTGAAAACGCTCTTTCTCCTGATTACCCATGCTCCGGAGAAGGTGCTCCAGACCATCTCTTCACGCTGCCTTCACCTGCGGGTGCAGCCGCTCTCGGAGGAGGCCGAGGCGCAGGTACACCAGAAGGAGAATGCAGAGAACACTGCGCTGAAAGACCTCTTCCATGACCTCCTGAACGCCGTGGCGGCCCGTGACCTGCTCTCTGCGCTGGAAACGGCCGAGGCCGTGGCCGACCTCAAGCTGCGGGAGCAGCAGAAGAATTTCTGCCGCATCGCCTCCGAAGACCTCCGCCGGATTTTCCTCCTGCAGAAGGCGCCTTCGCAGGCCCGGATTCCTCCGGGAGAGGAAGACTGGTATAAAAAGATGGCGGCGGCCCTCAAGCCCACCTTCCCCCGCAGGGCCCTGGCCGCACTGGATCAGGCCCTGCTGCTGATTGAGCGCAATGTGAACCAGAAAATCCTATTCACCAAGCTGGTGAATCAATTATATTGCATATGACCGAATATTCCAATGAATCCATCCAGTTCGACTGCTTCCGCGGCTGTACCGTGGTGACGGACGAGGAAAGCGGAGAGAAGGACATCCGCTACAGGCAGGGTTGCTGCAAGCTGGAGGTTTACGATACCCTCAAGGGCATCTCCCAGGAACAGTGGGGGGACTACTTCGAGGTCCGTTTCAAGAATACCCGCAAGGGCTTTTATGTGAACGCCTCCGGGCAGAGCATCAAGACCGGCGACCTGGTGGTGGTGGAAGCCGCTACCGGTCACGACTTGGGCATCGTTACCCTGGAAGGCCCTTCCGTGGGCCGACAGATGCGCTGCAAGGGGGTGGACCCTTCTGCCCAGGAGCTCCGGAAGATTTACCGGAAAGCCCGCCCCTACGATATCCAGCGCTGGCAGGAGGCCATTGCCCGCGAGCAGGAAACCATGATTCGCTCCCGCGTGCTGGCGGCCAACCTGGGCCTGGAAATGAAGATTGGGGACGTGGAATTCCAGGGAGACGGCACTAAGGCCATCTTCTATTATATTGCCGACGGCCGCGTGGACTTCCGCCAACTCATCAAGGACTTTGCGGAGGAATTCCATATCCGCGTGGAAATGAAGCAGATAGGTGCCCGTCAGGAGGCCGGTCTTATCGGGGGACTGGGTATCTGCGGCCGGGAACTGTGCTGTGCCAATTACATTACGGAGTTCAAGTCCATCACCACCGGGGCCGCGCGTACGCAGGACCTTTCACTGAACCCGCAGAAGCTGGCGGGCCAGTGCGGCAAGCTCAAGTGCTGCCTCAATTATGAGGTGGCGGCCTATCTGGACGCCCATTCGCGCATTCCGCGCGTGTCGGAGCCGCTGGAATTCCAGGACGGCCAGGCTTTCCTGGTAAAGACGGACATTCTGGCGGAGACGCTCTATTTCTCCTATGAGAAGGGCTCCCTGGCCCGGGTATTCCCTTTATCGGCCGATGAGGTGCGGGAAATCCAGGCCATGAACCGCCGGGGCGAGTGCCCCTCTACCCTCCAGAAGGAGGTGGTGGCGGCTCCGGAGTTCGTGACGGGCGAGGAAGACGCCATCAACCGCTTCGACCCCGAGAAGAAAAGGCGTCGCCGCAAGGGCGGCAAGGGCCGTTCCCGCAAGTAACGGTCATTCCTTCTCCTGTCATTCTGAACGAAGTGAAGAACCTCCTTCCCATACTGTCCGCCGCCCTGCTCCTGAGCGCCTGCTCGGAGCCGCTTTTCACCGAGACGTTCATCCCCGGCGGCGGTCCGTATGTGTTCACGCTGGACCTGTCGGATTCCACCGCCGTTTACGACCTGGACCTTTTCACGCGCCTGGACGGTACGCCCGAGGAATTGCTTCCCCTGGACGGGACCTCGCTGCGGGCCGAGTGGAAGTCTCCCGCAGATTCGGTCTATGTGGAGAAGCTGTACCTGCCGCTGGACCGCGGCAAGAAGTCTTATTTCTCCGTTCAGGTTTATGAGTCTTTCAAGGCCGATTGGACTCCTTCCATGTATGGCATGTGGACGCTTTCCCTGCGTCCGGAAGACCGCTCGGAGGTGCTTCCTCTGCGGGGGATGGGGCTGGTGGTAAAGAAAAAACGATAGCCATGGGACACGGCAAGTTAAAGAAATTTGCGGAGAACGAGACGTTCCGCTGCCTCCTGCAGCCGGATGCGAATGCGGTGCTGGCCAAGGAAGCGGGCTGTAAGGAACTCAGGCTCAACGCCCATCCCATTCAGGGCCGATGGGGGGCCGAGATGTTCGGCAACAACCATCCCATTGTGCTGGAGCTTGGGTGCGGCAAGGGGGATTATACCATCGCCCTGGCGCTCAGGCATCCTGAAATCAATTATATTGGCGTGGATATCAAGGGGGCCCGTCTGTGGAAGGGGGCCAAGTATGCCACGGAGCATGCGCTGCCCAATGTGGC
>CADBHY010000027.1 GCA_902794615.1 uncultured Bacteroidia bacterium | reverse complement strand
GCGGGGCTGGATATCGGCCAGCATTACCTGGGTATCTTTCGGGGGCACCTCCGCGAAGAAATGGTTGGGGCCCTCTTCCCACAGGCGGATGGCCTTGGTCTTGGTATCTACGACAACAAACTTGTATTCGATGGGTTCGTGGATGTCCATGGTAATGAACCACCAGGGGGCAATGTGGTCCGACATCAGATGGATGCGGTCCCAGTTGCCCAGGAAGTCTCCGCAGCCCACGATGGCCAGGGACTCATGGCTGCGCACCTCGGGGGCGGCCACCTGGATGCTCACGTTGCCGCGGGCGCCCGCCTCCTTGCCGGGATGCCGGAAGGAGCAGCCGTCGGGACGGCGGAACACCACCTCGCTGAAGGCGGCGCTGTAGAAGGCCGAATTGTACGGACGTTCCATCCAGCGGGAGCGGACGATGATATTCTTTCCGGGGGTATGGTAGGCATAAAGATGCTCCCTCCACTCCCGTTTTACCACCTTTCCGTCGCGGACCAGCTCGAAGGTGAAACGGTCTCCGTCGTGGATGTCGCGGCCGGTGAGCACGATTTGCCAGAGCTCTCCGAAGGAAGGCTCCATAGGGATGCGGCGCTTGCCCACACGGAGCTGAATGCTCTCGCCCCAGGCGGTACGGTAATGAACTTGGATATTTGTGGTCATAGTATATGCGTTAGTTGCACAAATGTAACCATTTTAGGCCGATTTCCCACGCTCCCGCCACCGGTTTTTCTACCGAACTGCACAGATATTGCGACGAATGAACAAAAATTCGTATTTTTGTGGCCGATATGGAAGCCACCGTAGTCAAAAATGCCGGAAGCCACTACCTCCTCTCCCCCCTGCCGGAATGGGAGGTGTTCGAGGCCGTCCTGCGCGGAAAAATCCGCCTCAAAGCCAGTGAAATCACCAATCCCCTGGCCGTGGGAGACCGGGTGAACTACGAGCGTGACGCCGACGGCAACGCCGTCATCACCCAGATTCTGCCCCGCCGCAACTACCTGATCAGGCGCTCCACCAACCTCTCGCGGCAGGCACACATCATCGCCGCCAACCTGGACCGCGCCTGGATTGTGGTGTCCCTGTATTTTCCCCAGGTCAAACTCCCCTTTCTGGACCGCATCCTGGTCACCTGCGAGCTCTACGGCATCCCGGCCACCATCGTCCTGTCCAAGGTGGACATGTACCGGGAAGAAGACCCCGAGGGCCTGGCACATTTCCGTTCCGTGTATGAGGGCGCCGGTTATCCGGTCATCGAGACTTCCGTCAAAAGCGGAGAGGGCATAGACGCCATCCGGGAGGCCTGCCGGGGCCGCGTGAACCTGTTTTCCGGAGAATCCGGCGTGGGAAAGAGTTCCCTCATCAAGGCCCTGGACCCCTCGCTGGACCCCAAGATTGGCGCCATCTCCGCCGCAC
Source organism: uncultured Bacteroidia bacterium (assembly GCA_902794615.1). GTDB lineage: Bacteria > Bacteroidota > Bacteroidia > Bacteroidales > UBA932 > Cryptobacteroides. The sequence continues at coordinate 24,281 of CADBHY010000027.1, read as the reverse complement.
ACCTGCAAGGCAAGCATACCACCTCCCTGTACGAAATGTATCCCCTCGCCACAGGAGGCTATGTCATCGACTCCCCGGGCATCCGGGGCTTCGGCCTGGTGGACGTGGAAAAAGAGGAGATTGCCCGCTATTTCCCGGAGATGCTGCGGGCGGCCGACGGCTGCCGCTTCACGCCCTGCACCCATACCCACGAGCCCGGCTGTGCCGTAAAGGCCGCCGTAGATGCGGGCCTCATCTCCCCGGAGCGCTACAACTCCTATCTGGGTATGCTGGAAGAAGACAAGAAGTTTAGATGAAACTTCACAAAGAAATCCTGCGGCTGGCCGTTCCCAGCATTCTGGCCGGCATCACCGTTCCCTTAGTGGGCATGGTGGACATAGCCGTGGCGGGGCACCTGTCCGCGGAGGCGTCGGCCAGCCTTATCGGCGGCATTTCTATCGGCACCATGCTCTTTGACCTGCTGTACTGGAATTTCACCTTCCTCCGGGCCGGCACGGGAGGTCTCACGGCCCAGGCCTACGGAAGCGGCCAACCGGCCGGGGGTATTCTGGGGCGGGCGCTCAGGATTGCCCTTCTGAGCGGCCTGGCCCTCATCGTCCTGCAGTGGGTGGTTGTCCAGGCGGCCTTCCTGGTGGTCCGATGCAGCCCGCAGGTGCAGCAGCTGGCCACCCGCTACTTCTACATCCGTATCTGGGCGGCGCCCGCCACCCTTTCGCTCTTTGCCTTCAAGGGCTGGTTTATCGGCCTGCAGGACAGCGTGCGCCCCATGGTGGCCGACCTGCTGGTGAATGGCCTCAATATGCTTGTCTCCCCCGCCCTGGCCTTCGGCTGGGCCGGGCTTCCGGCCATGGGCTTCGACGGCGTGGCCGTGGGCACCGTGGCGGCCCAGTGGAGCGGTTTTGCCTACTGCCTGGCCGCCGCCCGCCGCCGCTATGCGTGGAAGGCAAACGTCTTACAATCACTACGTTACGTGTTTCAACCTGGGAAAAAGTTCTTCCGCCTCAACCGAGACCTTTTCCTCCGCAGCATCGGCATGATTGCGGTTTACATCGGCTTTACCGTCCTGTCGGCCCGGTACGGAGACCTGATGCTGGCGGTAAGCTCCATCCTTATGAAATTCCTCCTGTTTTTCAGCTACTTCACCGACGGTTTCGCCTATGCCGGAGAGGCCCTTACAGGCCGATTCATCGGGGAACACTCCCTCGAAGGCGTCCGGAGCACCGTGCGGCAGACCTTCGCCTGGAGCTGGGCCATGGCGGGAGCCTTCATGCTGGTGTACGGTCTGGGCGGCACGCCGCTTCTGAGGCTCATGACATCGGCCCCGGAAGTGGTGGAAGCCGGAAAACAATTCCTCCCCTGGCTGCTCCTGATGCCGCTTATCGGCTGCCCGGCCTTCCTGTGGGACGGCATCTTCATCGGCGCCACCGCCAGCCGCGACCTCCGCAACAGCACCCTGCTGTGCGCCGTGGGCTTTTTCGCCGTCTGGCTGTGCGGCACGGCACTGGGGGCCGATTCCACCCCCGCACAGGCTGTCCACCTGCTCATGGCCGCCTACTTTGTACACCTGGCCGTCCGCGCTCTCTATCTGACGCTCCGCTACCGCCCCGCCATCCTGCAAGCCCATTTCGGGCTTGGCAAGTAAGTCCTCGTTCAAAAATTGAACGAGGAATGTACTACAAGTCTATGACAGTCAACGAGTTAGTTGCCAAGCAAAAATTAGCGGCGAAGGTACTTCCAGCCCACCACCGGAAGGGTGAAGGCCAGCAGGCAGGCGATAATCCAGAAAATGGACACCGGGAGGAAGTTGTAACTGTCTCCGGCGGTGAATCCCTGAATGAGATAACCGCTGGCTACGCTCTGCAAACCGGCAGCGGCGTAACTGGAGATGCCCACAATGCCCAAGGCCGCGCCCGTAGCCCGGCGGGGTACAAAGTCCAGGGCCATGAGCCCGGCCACAATGCAGAAGACAATGCTGAAAGAAAAACTGAAGAGGGCCACCAGCAACAAGTTCAGCACAAAACCGCCGTCCAGGAAAAGGAAGCCGAAGAGCGAGGCCACCGCCAGGATACCGGCCAGAACAACCGGACGGGCCCGGTTGCCGTGGAACAGGCGGTCCGACAGCCACCCGGCCAGCAAATTGCCGGTAATGCCGAACGCCTCCGCATAGCCTATCACCTGGGCCGCCTCCTTCAAGGAGAAGGCCTTCTGCTTCTGCAAGAACAGGACGCCCCAGTCGCTCACGGCATGCTGCGTCACGTAAAGAAAAGCCGTGGAAAGGGCAATCACCCAAATGCCCGGATGCTTGAAAACCCATTTCTGAAGCTCTTTCGTGGGTTTCTTGTCCATCTCCTTCACCGGCTCCCCGGAAAGTTCCTGCACGGAAGGAAGCCCCTCGCTCTCGGGCGTATCGGAAATGAAAAGAAGGGAAATGGCCAGGCCGATAACCCCGCACAGCGCCGCCGCTATAAAGCCCCACTGCCAGCCGGCCGCCGCCACGATGAAGCCCGTCATCACCATGGAAACGGACTTGCCCAGCTGCGGGGTAGAGCTGAAAATGCTGTAACGGGTACCGCGGATGGCCAGCGGGAACCAGCGCGACAGGCTGATGGTGCCGGGCGGCGAGCCCATGGACTGCACCCAGCCGTTGATGCCCCACAGAATCAGGAAAGTAAGGAAAATGAGCAGGGAGCCCATCCCCAGCGGCGTTGTCAGGAGCCCCATCCAACCCAGAATAAGGTTAATAAGGGCCGATACCCCTATACCCACCGCCATGAACCGGCGGATATTGCAATAGTCTGCGATGAAGCCGTTGGAGAACTTCCCCACCGCATACACAAAGTAAAAGGCGGAGCTGATAAGGCCCAGCTGCCCGGCCGTGAGCACCCCGCCGTCAATGAGCGGCTGCTTTACCACGCCCAGCGTCCCGCGGCACACATAGTACAGCGTATAGGCCAGGGTTACGCCCCAGAAGGTGCGCTCCCGAAGGCGCTTGTACGTAGCCTCCACCTCCCCGACGGGAACAGCCGTCTCCCGGGGCTTGCTGATGCGGAAGAAGGAATAAAAAGACATACCCTACAGGTCCTTTAGAAGCTCCACAAGGCTGCTTCCGGAGGCATAATAACGGGCATCCAAACCCACGGCCAGAGCTCCGTCCACATTGGCCCGGTTGTCGTCTATGAATACAATCTCACCGGCGGGAAGGCCCACCCGGCGGACGGCCTCCCGGTAGAATGCGGCCGACGGCTTGAGCATCTTCATCTCGCAGGAGATGAACTGCCCGGCGAAAGTCTCTTCCGGAGCCACCCCGGCATCCCGGAGCGCCTGCAGGCAGAAAGGCATGGAGATGGGATTGTTGTTGGAAAGCAGGTAGAGGGGGTATCGGCCCCTCAGGCGGGCTATCAGGGCCGGCGCCTCGGGATTCACCCGGTCCAGGAGGCACTTCATGGCGCGGTCCACGTCCGAGGGGACGCAGCCGGGGCGGGAATCGGCCAGAATCTGCGAACGGAAATCCTCTGCGCTGAGGATTCCCTCTTCCATATCTCCGTATATCCCTTTCTGGTGATACGGGTCCAGAAGCTCGGTTATGCGCTCGAAGCCCAGAATTTCCCGGAAACCCCGGATGCAGCGCTCCATATTGAGCTCGATGAGAACGCCGCCGATATCAAATACAACTGCTTTTGCCATTTCCCTGCAAAGATATAACATTTTCCATAAAGGGGAAAGAAGAAACCCGCTTGCGAATTTCACAATTGGCAGCGGGTTATTATAGTAAGGTATCAATATTTATGTCTGATACCACGTAATTCCAATACCGTGCCAAAACCGGCACGACGCCAAAAATTTTTAGGAAATTTTCTTCTTTTTCCGTTTTTTCTGATTCCAGTCTCCGTAAATTTCGCTCACGTTACCGGCCGTGATGAAGCCGTGGATGTCTTTCTCCTTGAGATAATTCATCAGGCTGGCAAACTCGTCCTGGGTGAGGAGGGCCTGGATTTCCGTGTTCTGATGGCCGTTGTAGCCGCCCGTCACGCTGTACAGCGAGCAGCCGCGCTGCAGGTCTTCTATGATATACTTCCTGATTTCCTCATAGCGCGAAGATATGATGCACACCCGTTTGCGGCGGTTCAGGCCGGCCGTGAAATAATCCAGCGCCAGGCCGTTAATCCAGGTGCCGATCAGGCCCACCACCACAATCCGGAAGGGGTTGATGGCAAAAGCCGTACAGCAGATGAGGGCGCCCGCCACCGACACGGAGGTGCCGATATCGAAGTGCAGGTACTTGTTCACAATCTTGGCCAGGATGTCCAGGCCGCCGGTAGAGGCGTTGATGTTGAACAGGATGGTCTGTGAAGCGCTGAGGATAAGCACGAAGCACAGTAGGTCGAACCAGACGTCTCCCATCAGGGACGTGGCGCCCGGCTCCATGATGCGCTCCACGGGGAAAACCTTCTCCCAGAATTCGATGAAAGGACCCAGGATAAGGGCGGTATAAACCGTTTTGGCCCCGAATTCATGGCCGATAAGCACCCAGGCCAGGATAAGCAGGATGGCATTGATGACGGTAACCACCACCGACACCTTCACCGTTATGCCCACCAGGCCGAAGAGGCCGGATATCACCATGGACAGGCCCGTGATGGAGCCGATGACCAGGTTGCTGGGCATAAGGAAATAGTACACTGCGGCGGCGGCAATGAGCATGGCCACCGTCATGATGATAAATTCCTTCCAGAATTTCCAGGTTCCGAGCGTTTGAAGCAACTCCTTCATTTTGGTTAGTTTTAGTGCTGTAAAGGTAACAATTTTCCGGAAAACGTACTAATAATACTTATAAAACAGCACAAGACTTTCCATTCCGGCAAAGAATTGGCGCAGCAGGAAGCTCTCGTTGGGCGAGTGGATGGTGTCCCGCTCCAGGCCGAAGCCCATCAGCAGCGGGTCTGTTCCCAGTATCTTCTGCATATCGGCCAGAATGGCGATGGACCCGCCGCCCCGGGCCGGAACGGGCTCCGTCCCATAAACCTCCGCCATGGCGCGGGAGGCGGCCTGATAGGCATGGGAGCTGATAGGAATCAGGAAGCCGTCTCCGCCCTCGAAAGGCGTCACCTCCACCTTCACGCAAGGGGGCGCGATGCGCTGCAGATGCTCCTGGAAAAGCTTGGTAATTTTGGCCGATTCCTGCCTGGGCACCAGCCGCATGGACACCTTGGCATAGGCCACCGAAGGCAGCACCGTCTTGGCGCCGGCGCCCGTATAGCCGCCCCAGATGCCACATACATCCAAGCAGGGACGGATGGCCGTGCGCTCCAGCGTATTGTAGCCCTTCTCTCCCTTCACCTCCTTGATGTCCAGGAATTTCCTGTACTCCTCCAGGTCGAAGGGTGCGCGGTTCAGCAGGGCCCTGTCATCGGCCGACAATTCCACCACGTCGTCGTAGAAGCCGGGGATGGTTACGCGGCCGTCTTCGTCGTGCAGGGAGGCAATGAGGGCGCAGAGCTCGTTTATGGGATTGGCCACGGCGCCGCCGTAATGGCCGGAGTGGAGGTCTTTGTTGGGGCCGGTCACCTTCACTTCTAAATAGGCCAGGCCGCGCATGCCGCAGTTGATGGACGGCACCTTCTCGGAAATCATGGTGGTGTCGGAGACCAGGATGACATCGGCCTTCAGGAGGTCCTTGTGCTCCTTTACCCAGGCCGGGAGGGAGGGGCTGCCTATCTCTTCCTCGCCCTCGAAGATAAACTTCACATTGTGCCGGAGCTGTCCGGTCTTCAGCAGGAACTCGAAGGCCTTGAGGTGCATGAACAGCTGGCCCTTGTCATCATTGGCGCCGCGGGCCCAGATGGCATCCTCGCCGGTAGCGGGGTCCTTGGCCAGAACGGGCTCGAAGGGGTCTGTGCGCCATTTTTCCAGCGGCTCCGGCGGCTGTACGTCGTAGTGCCCGTACACCAGCACCGTCTTCTCCGCCCCCATGTCCTTGCTGCCGTACACCACGGGGTGACCGGCGGTTTCACAGACGGCGGCCTCATCGGCCCCGGCCTCTTTCAAGAGTTCCACAAGGCGGGCGGCGCAGCGGTACATGTCTTCCTTGTGCTCCGCCTGGGCGCTCACGGAAGGGATTCGAAGCAGGGAAAAGAGCTCCTCGAAGAAACGCTCTTTGTTGGCTTGGATATAAGTCTTCATAAGGCAGCGTGGTCCTATAATCAATTGGTTATTAGTGCTTTATGTATTTTAACCCGGGTGATTTCGCCTAGGTTGATTTCGTTATTTCGCTTGTACTGAACCACTTACAGTACTACGGCATTTACTCTGCGGCCTGACCGCCGGCCAGGTCCAGGATTTCGGAGGTTATCTTCTGCTGGCGGCCCTTGTTGTACTGGAGGGTGAGTTCCTGAAGGAGGTTCTCACCGTTGTCGGTGGCCGTCTGCATGGCTACGGTACGGGCCGCGTGTTCCGCCGCACTGCTGTCCAGGAGGGCGGCGTAGAGCTTGAGCTTGCGCGTCTTGGGAAGGAGCACCTTCAGGAGTTCCTTCCGGGACGGTTCGATGATGACGTCGGAAGATTCTTCGCTGTCGCTCGGAATGACAGCATCTTCCTGAGGCTGCTGTGCAGAGGAATCTGCGTCCAGCAGCAGCTCTGCCACAGGCTCCTGCCGGGCGGTGGAGACAAAGTGGTTGTACACCAGCAGCACCTGGGCAAACCTGCCCGCCTCCCACTGTTTGGAAAGGGCCTCCACCAAATCGGCCACCCGGGCAAAGGCCGGATGTTCCGCCAAGTCGTTCAGGTCTTCGGGGCTGGGGAAGCCGTCGCGGCGCATGGCATCGGCCATCTTGCGGCCCACGGAATACACCACGTCGCCCTCCCGGCGCAGTTCCCGCACCTTGGCCACGGCCGCCGCATTGAAGCCGCCGCAGAGCGAAGAGTTGGACGCAATGGCCACAAAAACGCGGGGTTTTGTGCCCGTAAGCCCCTTTTCGTCGCCTTCACGCACGAAATCGGCCGATTTTGTGCCCGCCGCGCCCCCCAGCGAGGACAAAATGCCCTGCAGCTGCTCTTCATAGGGCCGCATGTTCTCAATGGCTTTCTGCGCCTTCCGGAGTTTGGCCGACGACACCAGCTTCATGGCCGATGTAATCTTGAGCGTATTCCGCACGGAGGCTATCCGTCCCTTTATTTCCTTTAATGTTGGCATAGAGATTCTTCGCTTCGCTCAGAATGACGAAATCACTTCATGGACAAAATGACGGATTCGGCCGTTTCAGCCAATATCTGCTCTATTTCGGGGGTGAGGGTGCCGGCGCCCAGCGGAGTCAGGACATCGGCCTGATGGGTTACGCGGAGACGCTCCAGGAAGGCATCCTGGAAGGCTGGCACCTGGCCGATGGCGATGTCCCGCATCAGCCCCTTGGTACCGCAGTAGAGGATGGCCACCTGCTCGCCCATCGGCATGGGGCTGTACTGGGGCTGAATGAGCAGCTGGTTGTTCTTGCGGCCCTTGTCCAAGGCCATTTCCGTCACCTTGTCCACATCCGAGGAGAACTTGGAGAAGGCCTCCAGCTCGGCCCACTGGGCCTGGTCTATCTTGAGGGTGCCCGCCACCTTCTTCATGGACTTCACCTGGGCGCTGCCGCCCACGCGGGACACGGAGATACCCACGTTGATAGCCGGCCGAACGCCCTGGTTAAAGAGGCTCTGCTCCAGGTATATCTGGCCGTCCGTAATGGAAATCACGTTGGTAGGGATATAGGCCGATACGTCCCCCGCCTGCGTCTCGATGATGGGCAGGGCCGTCAGGGAGCCGCCGCCCTTCACCTTGTCCTTGAGCACGGCCGGGAGGTCGTTCATCCGGGCCGCCACCTCCTGCTGGTCGATGATGCGGGCCGCCCGCTCCAGCAGACGGCTGTGGAGGTAGAAAATGTCTCCGGGATAGGCCTCACGGCCGGAAGGACGGCGCAGGATGAGGGAAACTTCCCGGTAGGCCACGGCCTGTTTGGAGAGGTCGTCGTACACCACCAGGGCATGCCGGCCCGTGTCGCGGAAGTACTCGCCGATAGCCGCTCCGGCAAAGGGAGCATAGTACTGCAGGGCCGCCGGGTCCGAAGCCGTGGCCGCCACCACCGTGGTATAATCCATGGCCCCGTGCTCCCGCAGCGTCTTCACGATGGACGCCACCGTAGAGCCCTTCTGGCCGACAGCCACATAGATGCAGTACACCGGCTCACCGGCCTCGAAGGCCTTCCGCTGGTTGATGATGGTATCGATGGCGATGGCCGTCTTGCCCGTCTGGCGGTCTCCGATGATGAGCTCACGCTGGCCCCGGCCGATGGGTATCATCGCATCGATGGCCTTCAGGCCCGTCTGAAGGGGCTCGCTCACCGGCTGGCGGAAAATCACGCCCGGAGCCTTGCGCTCCAGCGGCATGTCCAGCTTTTCGCCCTCGATGGGACCCAGGCCGTCCAAGGGATTGCCCAAGGGGTCTATCACGCGGCCCAGCACCTTGTCGTTCACGCCCACGGAGGCGATGCGGCCCGTGCGGCGCACCACCATGCCTTCCTTCAGCATGTCCGTGGGGCCCATCAGCACGGCGCCCACGTTGTCGGCCTCCAGGTTCATCACCACGGCCATCACGCCGTTGCCGCAGTCCAGCAACTCGCCGGCTTCCGCATGGTCCAGTCCGTAGATACGCACCACACCGTCACTCACTTGCAGGGCCTTGCCTATCTCCTCAAACTGGAGATCGTTTTTCATGTCCTGGAGCTGCCCCAGAAGGATGTCGCTCACTTCGCTGGGTTTCAGAGATATAGCCATTAGATTATTCTTCTGTTTCTTTCAATAAATTGCTCGCGGATTATGTCCAGCTGCCGTTTTACGCTGGCATCCACCAGGTAGTCGTCTATGTCAAAGACAAATCCGCCGATAATGGACGGGTCCACGTCCACCTCAATTATCACCTCGTCCCCCGTCTTCTGCTTCACCATGGCCTTCAGGCGCTGAAGCAGCCACTCCGAGGGCTCCGAGGCCGTTGTCAGATGCGCTTTCCGGACACCCACGCTGCGGTGGTACATGTCCGTGAAATCCCGCAGGATGTCCAGCACCAGCGGCATGCGCCCGTTCCGGTTCAGGAGCGTGAGAAAACGGCTCAGGTCTGCAGACATCTTGTTTCCCAGGGCGGTCTGCAGGAGTTTTTTCTTCTCGAAGGGGGTTACCACGTCATCGGCCGCCGTCACCATCCGCTGCAAGTCCGGAACCGCGTGAAGGGTTTTCACCAAGGTCTCGGCCTCGGAGCACACGATGTCTCCGTGACCGTTGTCGCGGACAAATTTCACCAGCGCCCTGGCGTAACGGGTTATGACGATGCTTCGGTTCATGAACGCATCTGGGCTTGGGAGGTCTCATCTACCAGCTGGTCGATAAAGGCCCGCTGGCTGCTCTCGTCGGAGAGTTCGTGGCGGAGCACTTTTTCGGCCACCTGCACACTCAGAAGGGCAATTTCCTTGCGCACGTCACGAAGGGCGCTCTCCTTCTCGGCCTCAATCCGGGCCTTGGCATCGGAAAGAATCTTGTCTGCCTCAGCCTGGGCCTGGGCCTTGGCATCGGCCACTATGCGGGCCTTGGTCTCGGTGGCCTCGCGCAGCATCAGGGACTGCTCCTTGCGGGTAGCCTCCAGCATCTGCGCCTGCTCCGCCTTCCAACTGGCCATCCGAGCCTCTATTTCATCGGCATCCTTGAGGGACTGCGCTATCTTGGCGCTGCGTTTGTCCACCATGTCCGTAATCACGGGGAAGCCGAACTTCGCCAGGAGGAAAAACACAAGGCCAAAGATGACGACCATCCAGAAGAGGAGGCCGAAATCGGGCGTTACCAGACTCATCGCTTAGAAGAACAGAGTAAGCAGGCAGACGATGATGGCAAAAAGGGCGGCGCCTTCCACCATACCGGCGGCCACCAGCATGGAGGAACGCAGGTTGCCGGCGCTTTCGGGCTGGCGGGCGATGGCTTCCATGGTGGACTTGCCGATTTTGCCGATACCGATGGCCGCGGCCAAGGCGGCGATGGCAGCCGCAATGGCGGCACCCGCTTTACCGAGGGCGGCACCCGCGGCGGCTTGGAGAATCATAGTTGTTAAAATCATAATATCAATAATTTAAAGTTTATTCTTCTTTTGCCCGGGCCAGGCCGATGTAAATGCACGACAGCGTGGTGAACACATAGGCCTGAATAAAGCTCACCAGGCACTCCAGGGCATCCAAAAACACCCCGAAGAGCACGCTTACCACCGTCATGCTGCCGCTCAGCAGCGGACCGTACTTGGCCATGATGAAGATGATGCACACCATGGACAGAATCATGATGTGACCCGCCAGCATGTTGGCAAACAGACGGATGGTGAGGGAGATGGGCTTCATGAAAGCGCTGAACACCTCTATCACGGGCATCACAGGCTTCAGGAACACCGGCACGTCCGGGTCAAAAATCTCTTTATAATAATGCTTGGTGCCATTCAGGTTCACGATGAAGAAGGTGAACAGGGCCAGCACCAGGGTAATGGCTATGTTGCCGGTCAGGTTGGCGCCTCCCGGGAAGAAGGGCATGATTCCCAGGAAGTTGTTCAGAAGAATCCACAGGAACACCATGCACAGGTAGGGAGAGAACTTGCGGTAGTCCTCCCCGATGTTCTCCCGGGCCATCTCGTGCACCATCATCACCAGCGGCTCCATGGCCGCGGCCAGGCCCGTGGGGGCCTCCTTCATGGCGTCATGCCTGCGGTACCAGCGGGCCGTCAGCAGGACCACCACCAGCAGCAGGAGGCTGCTCATGATAAGCGCCAGTACGTTCTTGGTGATGGACAGGTCTATCGGCCGCTTGCCCGTAGCGGCATTCACCAGCTTGCCGTTCTCATTCAGGGTATAGCCGTTTTCTGCGGCATGATGCAGCGTAAATACATGTACGCCATCCTCTATCACTATGCAGGGCAGCGGAATGGCCACGGGCTTGCCCTTCCACTCCGTAATGTGCCACTCGTATTCGTCGCCGATGTGCTCGAAGATGATTTCTCCTACATCAATCTCTGCCTCACCCGCCTCCGCCCCTTCATCGGGCGCAGGGCTTGCGAAGGTCGAAGAAAATTGGTTTTTCGCAAAGCTTTGCGAAAAATAATTTTCTTCGGCCATAGGCCAAAGGAGAAGGGATATGATGAACTGCAGGATCATGCCTCCACGCACACTTTTACCACATTGTCCTTCACTTCCACAAAGCCCTCACGGATGGGAAGGAACTTTTCCTGCCCGTCTTCCACGTAGCGGATATTCCCGGAAACAAGGGCCGTTATGAGGGCCGCGTGGTCCTTGAGCACGGTGAAAGGCCCCTGCACGCCGGGCAGGGTGACCAGGGTGACATCGGCCTGTACCAAGGTCCCTTCCGGACTGAGGATATGAAGTGCAATTGTCATTCTGAACAAAGTGAAGAATCTACTTGGCCGCCGCCAGGATGGCTTCTCCCTTCTTGATGGCATCCTCGATGGTGCCTACGTTCAGGAAAGCCTGTTCCGGGAGGTAGTCCACCTCGCCGTCCATAATCATGTTGAAGCCCTTGATGGTGTCTTCGATGGAGACCATCACGCCCTTCACGCCCGTGAACTGTTCGGCCACAAAGAAGGGCTGCGACAGGAAGCGCTGCACGCGGCGGGCGCGGTTCACGGTGGTCTTGTCTTCGTCCGAAAGCTCGTCCATGCCCAGGATGGCGATGATGTCCTGCAGTTCCTGGTTGCGCTGGAGAATCTGCTTCACGCGCTGGGCGGTGTCGTAATGGGCTTTGCCCACGATGTTGGGGTCCAGGATGCGGGAGGTGCTTTCCAGCGGGTCCACGGCCGGGTAAATGCCAAGGGCCGTAATTTTGCGGCTGAGCACCGTGGTGGCATCCAGATGGGCGAAGGTGGTGGCAGGTGCGGGGTCTGTCAGGTCATCGGCCGGTACATACACGGCCTGGACGGAGGTGATGGACCCGTTGCGGGTGGACGTGATGCGCTCCTGCATCTTGCCCATTTCCGTAGCCAGGGTGGGCTGGTAACCCACGGCCGAGGGCATGCGGCCCAAAAGGGCGCTCACCTCACTGCCGGCCTGGGTGAAACGGAAGATGTTATCGATGAAAAGGAGGATGTCCCGGGGGCCGGCGCCGGAGTCTGAGTCACGGAAACTCTCGGCCAGAGTGAGGCCGCTCAGGGCCACGTTGGAACGGGCGCCCGGGGGTTCGTTCATCTGGCCGAAGACCATGGACACCTGGCTCTTCTCCAGCTCTGCGGGGTCCACGAGGGAAAGGTCCCATCGGCCTTCCTCCATGGCCTTCTCAAAGGCTTCTCCGTAGCGGATGACCTTGGATTCAATCATTTCGCGCAGCAGGTCGTTGCCCTCGCGGGTGCGCTCCCCCACGCCGGCGAACACGGAAAAACCGTTGTGCGCCTTGGCAATGTTGTTGATAAGTTCCTTGATGAGCACCGTCTTGCCCACGCCGGCGCCGCCGAAAAGGCCGATTTTGCCGCCTTTCAGGTAGGGCTCCAGCAGGTCAATCACCTTGATGCCCGTAAACAGCACCTCTTGGGAGGTGGTAAGGTCCTCGAATTTGGGGGCTTCCCGGTGGATGGGAAGGGTCTGGTGGCGGTCCAGTTCCTTCATTCCGTCAATGGCGTCCCCGGTCACGTTCATCACGCGGCCGCGAATCTGGGCGCCCACGGGCATGGCGATGGGCCGGAAGGTGTTCTGCACCTCCAGGCCGCGGCTGAGGCCGTCCGTCGAGTCCATGGCAATGCAGCGCACGGTGTCTTCACCAATGTGCTGCTGCACTTCCAGGATAAGGGTTTTCCCGTCCGGACGCTTTACCGTAAGGGCATCTTCGATTCTGGGGAGTTCCAGCTCCTCATTGCGGGCCGATATATTGAAATGCACATCCACCACCGGTCCTACGACCTGCGCGATGTGCCCGATAGCATGGGGCATAAGCTTATAAAGTTTCAGTATCCACAAAGATACGGATTTCTTTGCAGATACCGAAACTGTTTCTGTTACATTTTCGGCTCCATTTTGTTGCCGAAAGTCGTATTCCGCAGGATTCGGCTACAAAATCGGCCTGTTTTTAATACACGAAGCGGAACTCGTCCACGTACAGGACGGAGGTGGTGGAGCCGGTGAAGAAGTCCCCCCGCTCGCTGGAAGAGCAGGCGACGACAACGTATTTGGGCACGCGATTGTTCCGATATTTGATTTCGATGCGGAATTTCTGGTAGCCGTCCTGCTCTTTGTCCAAAACCAGCAGGCCGGAGCCGATGATGCCGGGATCTTTTTCCACATCCAAAAGCTGATCCGGCGGGCACACGTCGTAGGGCTGGTCCCAATCGGCCAGGATGACGGAGATGGTGGCCCTGTCCGTCTTTCCTTTCAGCTTCTCGTACGGCGGCTGGGCCCAGTCGATGACGCCGGGCTTGTAACAGGCATAGCCTTCCAAGGCCTCGGGGCGGGCGGTGAAGGGAACGCCCCAGTGGATGTGGGCACTCATCTTGGAAAAGTCCACCTTGCCGGTCCTGCCCAGGAATATGCTGCCGGCGCCCAGCTTCTTGATGGCGCCGAACAGGGCCTTCAGGGGCTTTGTCTCCAGTTTTACGGCCTTCTTGCCGGAACCGGGAACCGCCACGAACTTCTCTTCCGGACTCACGGTAATCTGGCCCAGCTTTTTGGTGGAGGCTGCGGCCGAACCCCAGTTTTCCAGCTTGTCGCCGGTCCACTGGTCAAAACTCATGTTGGGAAGCTGCGGCCCGTTCCCCCCATCGGGTGTCAGGGCGCACAGCATCAGGGATAAAACAGCCGTTATCATGGCGCTAATACACAAACTTGAACTCGTCCAAATAAAGCACGGAACCGTCGGCACCGGTGAAGTAGTCTCCCAGGGCGCTGGAAGCGCACACGACGCTCACCCACTTGGGGGTGCGGTCATTGCGGTACTCGATGTCTATGTGGAAGGTTTCGTAGGCGGTCATTTCCTTGTCAAAGACCACTTTTCCAAAGCCGATGATGCCCGGGTCCTTCTCCAGGTCCAACAGCTGGTCCGGCGGGCACACGTCGAAGGGCTGTTCCCAGTCTGAAAGAATTACCAGCACGTGTCCCTTGTCCAGGGTACCCTCCAGGTTCTTGTAAGGCTCCTGTGTCCAGTCAATTTTCTTGGGTTGGTAGCAGTAAAAACCTTCCAGGGCCTTGGGACGCTCAGTAAAGGGCGTTCCCCAGAAGATGTGGGCGCTCATCTTGGCAATGTCGATATTGCCGGTGGTTCCGCAGAACACACTGCCGGCAGCCAGCTTCTTGATGGCGCCGAACAGGGCTGATATGCCACAGGTCTGGAGCTTGAGGGCATTCTTGCCTTCTCCGCTTACGGCTACAAACGTGCTTTCCGGGGCCACGGTGGTCGCCCCCAGCATTTTGGTGGAAGCTGCGGCCGATCCCCACACTTTCTTCTGGGCCTCGGTGGCGTCCCCGCCGTAGAGCGCGTCGTACTCGACACGGGTCACTGCATCCTTGGCCTTGCTCCAGGAGTCAAAATTCATATTGTAGAGTTGGGCTCCTTCCTTGGCCGGTTCCGGCTGGGGATCCGGTTTGGAAGGCTCTTCTTCTTTCTTGGGTTCGCCATAGGGTGACACCAGGTCATTCCACTTGCTGCAGGAGAGGACAGCCAGGGCGACGGCAGTAAGAACAAAAATCTTTTTCATGGCTTAAAAATGGAATACAAGGCCCAGGTTAAGTCCCAGCAGGCCGGGTTTGAAATTAAAGAAACTGTGGGAAAGCTTGGTGTTTTCCTCGGCGTTCTTCACCTGGGGGTTCCACTCATAACCACCCTCCAGGAGCGGCAGGGAAAGCTCGACCGTAAGGAAATTGGTCAGGAAGAGGCTCACGCCCGGATACAGGCCCAGGGAAACGGAATAAATGTCTCCATAGGTGCCTACCTTGCCCACTTCCATGGTCTCATAATCCTTGTCATAGCCGATGCTGCCGTTGAGCCGGCCTTCGGCAAAAAGGGCGAACACCTTGCTGTTGAACAGGGGAATATACTGCCGCACGGCAATGGCGCCGGTGAAGTTCTCCCGCACATAATGGCGGTCTCCCAGGCTCAGCGAGTTCAGAATCTTGGCTTCGTCCAGGTGGACGCTGGTATTGGCATAGTTGAAGCGCAGGCCCACGGAGAGGTTGTCCTTCACGAAGTAGGAGCCGCTGAGGCCGCCCTCGATAAGGGTGGCATTCCCGCTGAGGCCGCTTACCAGGCCCACCAGCGAGGCGCCGCTGCTCGTTTTTCCTTCATTGGACTTATACTGGTTGAAGCCGAAGCCGGCTCCCACCGCCCAGGTTCCCTTGGAGATATACGTTCTCCGGGGATTGCCAAGTCCCCGGTCGGGATTCTTGGCCTGAGCCGCTCCGGAAAAGGCCAGCAGCAGGCCGATGGTTAAGCATACACCTTTTTTCATGTTCTTTATTTTAAAGCTGTTACAAAATCAAAGAAAGGCTGGATGTCTTTTTTCTCCGGAAGACGGACCATGTAGCAGAAGTTGCAGAGGTCGTTAATTCTTCCCGTCGCGGCGGCCGGCATAGGCGCAGTAGGCGCTCACGCCCTGCGGCTTGCGTGCCTCGTCAAAGGCCACCATATCGGCCCAAATCTGGAAGACGTCCGTCTGGTGCGCGTAGTTCATCATGTCGGGGGTGTAGCCTCCCGGCGGGCGCATGTTCACTTCCAGGCCCACATAGTCTCCCTTCTTGCCCAAGCCTTCGCGGTCGCGGTCCAGCTGGAAGTACTCCAGGTGCACGAAGCGGCTCTTGATGCCGAAGGCTTTCACCGTGCGGCGGCCTATCTCCGAGAGCTTGGCCGGAACGCTCTTGTTGGTGTAGTAGCAGGTGTCCAGGTTGGCATGGACTATTTCCATGATGGGCGTGGGAAACACGCTGTTGTTCTCGAAGACGGGCTGGCCTTCAGCGTTGAAAATGGCGTCGTAGCTTACCAGAAGGCCGGTGATGAATTCCTCTATCACGTAGAACTGCGCATCGGCGCTGTGGGCGGCGAACCAGGCGTCCAGCTCCTTGGCATTGCCAATCTTGGTGGTGCCGCCGGCGCCCATGCCGCTGTCCGGCTTGGCAATGACGGGATAGCCGGTCTTCTTCACGAAGGCCTTGACCTTGGCCGCACCCTCGGCCCCCTTGATTTGACGGGCCGTAGGAATGCCGCCCAGGGCATAGTATTTCTTCATCTCGCTCTTGTTGCGGATAGAGGCTATCTGGTCGTTCTTGATACCGGTGGTCACGTTGAAATCGGTCCTGAGGCGGGCGTCCTGCTCCAGCCAGTATTCGTTGTTGGATTCAATCCAGTCTATCTTGCCCCACTTGTGGGCAAACCAGGCCACGGCCCGATACATTTCTTCATAATTGCCCAGGTCGTTTACCTTGTAGTAGTCGCTCAGGCTTTGCTTCAGCTCCCAGGGAAGGTTTTCGTAGTCGGTGTCCGCAATGCCCAGCACGTTGACGCCATTGGCCTTGAGGCCGGCGCAGAAGTGCCAGTAGGTTTGCGGGAAATGGGGGGAAATGAATATTAAGTTCATAAAACTGTATGTTTTGTTTTCTTCGCATACCCGGCGCATGGCGCCGCGGCTTATTTCATAGGCCTCGCCGTAAAGGGTGGGCTTTCCGTTTGCTATTTTTACGTATCCGCCGTCCCGGAAGGTGTAGAAGCGGTGGCCCCAGCTGTCGGGAAAGGCAATGTCTTCGAACAGACGCAGCCCGTCCACCTGGGCGTAACGAACCTGCTCCATGTGCGGGATAAGCCGGATGTCCGTGAGTCCCAGGCCCCGGAGCCAGCGCCGGTACTGCGGGTCCGTGGCCTCGCCGGGCAGTTCCGGATGGGAATACACGGGGTCTGCACAGTTCATGCTGCCGGCACTGCAGCCCATCACCACACCGTTATAGTCCTGTAACAGCTCTTTCAGACCTATTTCATGCAGGAACTTGTTCTGGGTGGGCACATGCCCGCCGCAAAGTACAATCCAATCCGCCTTTTTCACCAGCTGCGGAGCCTGCGCGGCATTGCGCCTCTCCAGCATGGTAATGGAAGCCGTCTGAATGCCGGAAGCGTGGATGCAGTCGCTCATGCCCTTCAGCACCGATTCCGTGAAGCCCCGGTCGTCGGGGGCGGCGCTCACCAGCAGCACATGGGGGGCCTTCCCACCGGTGACGGCGGCAAGGGAGGCCTTGACATCGGCCCTGAAACCGTTGTCTTCCGTAAAATAAGGCTCTCCGTAGCGGGTGGGGCTGCCGGTAAGATACACAATCATGCCTGCAAAGTTAGCTCAAATTCAGGACAAAGCAAAAATCGGCCACCCCGCAAAGGATGGCCGATTTTTATCACTGTGCCGTCAGGGCTTAGTCGGCAAGGGAGAAACGCTTGAAAGCGAGAACCTTGGCATCCTTGTCCACGGCGGCGAGGGCTTCCTTCACCGTCTTCTTGTCGTCGGACAGCTGGTATTCCTGCTCCATGAGGGTGTTTTCCTTCAGGAACTTCTGGATACGGCCGTTCACGATACCGGCAATCATCTGCACCTTGGAGGCCAGGGAAGCAAGCGTCTCGGCACCCACCTTGGCGATGATGTCACGGGCCTGCTGAGCCTGCTCGGAAGTGAGCCAGCCCTTGGCGGTATTGGACTCGATGTGGTCTTCGCTGTCCACGTGGGCGGGGTTGATACCGGCCTTCTTGAGGGCGTTGTCAACAGCCTTCTGCACCTGCTCGTCCTTGGTCTTCTGCTCGGCCACGGTCTTCTCGGACTCGATGACCTCGGCGGGGACGGAGGCGGCGTCAACGGCCACGGGGTTCATGGAAGCCACCTGCATGGCGATGCCGCGGGCAATCTCCGCAGGAACTTCCTTGTTGAAGGACACGATGGCGCCCAGCTTACCGTTGAAGTGCACATATTCGCTCACGAAGGGGGCCTCAAGGGCACCGTAGTAAGCGAGGACGTGCTTCTCACCGGTCTTGCCGGCCTGGTTGGTGATGTCCTCGTCCAGCGTGTAACCGTCGGCACCCTTCACGGCCTTGAGGGCCTCAAGGTCTGCGGGGAACTGAGCGATAGCGGCATCTGCAATGGAAGCGGCGAGGCTCTTGAAATCCGGGGTGGCAGCCACGAAGTCGGTTTCGCAGCCCAGGCACACGAGGATGGCCTTTCCGCCGTTTACACGGCTGAGAACGGCACCCTGGGTGGTCTCGTTGTCACCACGCTTGGCAAGGGTGGACTTACCTTTTTCACGAAGAATCTCCACAGCACGCTTGAAGTCTCCGGCGGCCTCTTCGAGGGCCTTCTTGCAATCCATCATACCAGCGCTGGTCATGTCACGCAGCTTCTTGATATCTGCTAATGCGATAGCCATAGTTCTGTTTGCTTTTAACGGTTAATTACTTTTCTTCTGCCTTGGGGGCCTCCTCTGCCTTGGGAGCTTCAGGCTCTGCAGTTTCGGCTTCGGCCTTGGTGCGACGGGAGCGGAGCTTCTTGACGGGAGCGTCCTCGGCGGCCTCGGGGGCGGGATTCTCGCTCTCTTCCTTCTCCTTCTCCAGCTTGCGCTCTGCAAGGCCTTCATTGATGGCCTGGCACATCACGTCCATGATGAGTTCGATGGACTTCGTGGCGTCGTCGTTTGCCGGAATCACATAATCAATCGGGGTGGGATCGCAACATGTGTCAACCATAGCGATAACCGGGATATTCAGGCGGACAGCCTCCTTGACGGCATTGGCTTCCTTCTGAACGTCAACCACGAAGAGGGCGCTCGGGAGGCGGGACATGTCACGGATAGAACCGAGGTTCTTCTCCAGCTTGGCACGCTGGCGCTCCACCTGGAGGCGCTCACGCTTGGCGAGCTTCTCGAAGGTGCCATCTTCCTTCATCTTGTCGATGGTGTTCATTTTCTTCACGGCCTTGCGGATGGTGGGGAAGTTGGTAAGCATTCCACCGGGCCAGCGCTCGGTCACGGACGGCATGTTGACCTCGGCGGCCTTGGCGGCGACGACGTCTTTTGCCTGTTTCTTGGTGGCAACGAAGAGGACCTTGCGGCCGCTGCGGGCCATTTCCTTGAGGACCTCGGCTGCCTCGTCGATTTTCACGACGGTCTTGTGCAGGTCGATGATGTGGATGCCGTTACGCTCTACGAAGATGTACGGCGCCATCTTGGGGTTCCACTTGCGGGCCAGGTGGCCGAAGTGAGTACCTGCATCAAGAAGCTGTTCGAAATTTGTTCTAGACATGGGTTTTCTAATTGTCTGTTTAATAACTCTTTCATCAATCCGAAGTAGCAGTCCTTGACTGGTCTCCGGGATTTTTTCGCGGCCCGGCAATCCCTTTTGTAGCCTGGGAAGATTCGCATCCTCACCGGGATCTCAGGATTTGATGAATACCAAAGCCGTGCTGACGTAAATCCAGTAGTTGCAGGCCGATTAACGCTTGCTGAACTGGAAGCGACGACGTGCGCCAGGCTGACCGGGTTTCTTACGCTCGACTTCGCGGGCGTCGCGGGTGAGGAAGCCGGCGGCCTTCAGCGTGGAGCGGTAAGCCTCTTTATCCACCTCGCAAAGAGCGCGGGCGATTCCGAGACGAACGGCCTCTGCCTGACCTTTGGTACCACCACCTACGAGGGTAACCTTAACGTCAAACTGACCTGCAGTGCCGGTGACCTCGAGGGCCTGGTTGGCGATGTACTGGAGGGTTCCCTCCTTGAAGTACTCTTCCATGGGGCGTCCGTTGATTTCGAACTTGCCCGTGCCGGCGGCTACATAAACACGAGCGACAGCTGATTTACGTCTTCCAAGGGCGTGTTTCTGTTCCATGTGCTCTGTTTAGATTTCGTTAAACTTGATGGTTTTGGGATTCTGGGCCTGGTGCTTGTGCTCGGGACCGGCATAGATATACAGGTTGCCGATGAGCTTGTCACCAAGACGGGTCTTGGGAAGCATTCCCTTTACAGACCGACGGATGAGTTCCTCGGGCCTTGAAGCAAGGATCTCGCGGGGCGTGGTGAAGCGCTGGCCACCGGGATAGCCGGTGTAGCGGGTGTAAACGCGGTCCGTCATCTTCTTGCCGGTAAGACGAATCTTTTCGGCGTTGATGACGATTACGTTGTCACCACAATCCACGTGCGGGGTGTAGCCGGGCTTGTTCTTGCCGCGAAGCACCAGGGCGATGCGGGAAGCCAGGCGACCGAGCACGAGATCGGTTGCATCAATGACGAGCCACTCCTTGTTTACAGTTGCCTTGTTCAGGGAAACTGTCTTGTAGCTAAGTGTGTCCACTGTCTTGATAATTAATGGTTTAACATAAAAGTTGCGATCCCCCTGCAATGAGAGGGACCGCAAAGGTAGGAATTTTTTGGCAAATTACCAAAAGAATTACAAGCCGTACACGCCTTCCGCCTCCGGCCTTTCGGCGCCCCAGCGCTCCGCCACATAGTCCAGGGTGGCCATGATTTCCTCCGGATCCTTGGAGGTGACCAGTTTGATGCGGGTATCCTTGAAGTCCCTGAGACCTTTGAAATAACATGAAAGGTGGCGGCGCATCTCATACACACCCGTTACGGGACCCTTGAGGTCTAAGGATAGCTGGAAATGGCGTTTTGCCAGCGCCACGCGGTCCCGCACGCTCATGGGCGGCAGTTCCTCCCCCGTATCCAGCAGGTGGCGGATTTCCGTAAAAATCCAGGGATGACCGAAACTGGCGCGTCCCACCATGATGCCGTCCACGCCATAGCGCTCAAAGGCCTCCTTGGCCTTCCGGGCGCTGTTGATGTCTCCGTTCCCTATAATGGGGATGTGCATCCGGGGGTTGTTTTTCACCTCTCCGATGAGGGCCCAATCGGCCTCTCCCTTGTACATCTGGCAGCGCGTGCGGCCGTGGATGGTAAGGGCCGATATGCCCACGTCCTGCAGCCTTTCGGCCAGCTCTACGATGATTTTGGAACCCTCGTCCCAGCCCAGGCGGGTCTTGACGGTGACGGGCTTTCCGGGGACAGCCTCCACGATGGCCTTGGTGATGGCCACCATCTTGTCCGGCTCTTTCATCATGCCGCTGCCGGCACCGCGGCCTGCAATCTTGGAGACGGGGCAGCCGAAGTTGATATCGACGATATCGGCCCCGTGGCCTCCGGCGAGCTCAGCAGCATTGGCGGCCATCTTTGCCGCATCCACCATGGCCTCGGGTATGCTGCCGTATATCTGAACGGCCACCGGAGCCTCTTCCTCCAGGGTGTGCATTTTGGCGATGGTCTTGGAAACATCCCGCACCAGGCCGTCGGAGCTCACGAACTCCGTGGTGACCATGGCGGCCCCCGCCTCCCGGCAGAGGATGCGGAAACTGGCGTCCGTGACGTCCTCCATCGGCGCCAGGGTAACGGGACGGTATCCTAAGTCTATGTTCCCTATCTTCACACTGCAAAGTTAGCGAAAAAATAAGTATCTTTGCAGGATAAATATATGCGATATGGAAAGACAGATTGAGACCATCGGCGTTCTCACCTCCGGAGGAGACGCTCCGGGCATGAACGCCGCCATCCGGGCCGTCACCCGCAGCGCCCGCTTCCACAACATGAACGTGGTGGGTATCATGAGAGGATACCAGGGCCTGATAGACAAGGAATTCGTCAAATTCACCTCTTCCAGCGTATCCAATACCATCCAGCGGGGCGGCACCATCCTCAAAACCGCCCGCTGCGGAGATTTCCTCACCCCCGAAGGCCGCAAGAAGGCCCATGACAACATGGTGGAGGCGGGCATCGACGCCCTTGTCGTGATTGGCGGCAACGGCTCCCTCACGGGCGCCCAGCTCTTCGCCCGGGAGTACGACCTTCCCATTATCGGCCTGCCCGGAACCATTGACAACGACCTGTATGGCACAGACTCCACCATCGGCTACGACAGCGCCCTCAACACCATCGTGGAATGCGTGGACAAAATCCGCGACACCGCCAACAGCCACGACCGCATCTTCTTTGTGGAGGTGATGGGAAGGGATGCCGGTTTCCTGGCCCAGAACAGCGCCATCGCCTCCGGTGCCGAGGCCGCCATCATCCCGGAAAGCGCCACCGACGTGGACCAGCTGGCCGAATTCATCGAGCGGGGCAAGCGCAAGAGCAAGAACAGCGCCATCGTCCTGGTGTCCGAAGCCCAGAAAGACGGAGTGGGAGGCGCAATGTATTACGCAGACCGTATCAAGAAGGAATTCCCGCAGTTTGACGCCCGCGTCACCATCCTGGGCCATCTGCAGCGCGGCGGCAAGCCCACCGCCTACGACCGCATCCTGGCATCCCGCCTGGGATACGCCGCCATCGAGGCCCTGATGGAAGGCCAGCGCAACGTGATGGTGGGTATCAAGGATGACGAAATTGTGTATGTTCCCATCTCCCGTGCCATCAAGATGAACAAGCCCATCAACCAGGAGCTCATCTCTGTCCTTAACGTCCTTTCGATGTAATGATTTACAGGATTATCTTATCTCTGAGGCATCTCTTTTACGACAAGGGCTGGAAAAAGTCCCGGAAGGCCGCCGTTCCCACCATCTGCGTGGGCAACGTGACGGTGGGCGGCACCGGCAAGACACCCCATACGGAGCTGATTCTGCGGCTGCTGATGAACAGCGACAAATGGGCCTACAGCAACATAGCCATGCTCTCCCGCGGGTACAAACGCCGCACCAAGGGCTTCCAGCCGGTTCCTGCCGGCGGCAGTGCCCGCCTCTACGGGGACGAGCCCGTGCAGATAGCCTCCAAGCTGCGCGCCGTCACCGTGGCGGTGGACAGCAACCGCATCCGGGGCTGCGAGAAGCTTGTTGAAGACAACAACGCCCAGATCATCGTCCTGGACGACGCCTTCCAGTACCGCAAGCTCATCCCCACGCTGAGCATCGTGCTGGTAGATTACAACAGGCCTGTCCATAAAGACCACCTCCTCCCCTGGGGCCGCCTGAGGGACCTCCCTTCCCGCATCAGGAAGGCCGATGCCGTCATCGTGACCAAATGCCCCGCCTACATGGACGAGGCCGACAAGGAGCAGTGGCGCAGGCATCTGCGCCTTCGGGAAGAGCAGCCCCTTTTCTTCACCACCGTGAACTATACCGCCCCGGAGCCCGTTTTCCCGGAGGCCGATGCCCGTTACATTTACTCCCAGCGCCTGGTGCTGGTGACGGGCATCGCCAACAACGCCCCCCTCAGAAGCCACCTGTCGGACAGCTACAAGATTGAGCGCCGCATCGAGTACCGGGACCATCACCGCTTCACCGGCTCGGACATGAGGAAGATGGCATCGGCCGTCAAGGCCCTGCCCACGGCCTGCATCATGACCACGGAAAAAGACGCCCAGCGCATGCGGGACGTCAAGAAAGTGCCGGACAATGTGAAACAGCGCCTGTTCTATGTTCCCATCCAGGCCGCCTTCCTTTCCCCGGAGGAGGAGGCCGCCTTCACAGAGTTCATGCTTGGCAGGCTATAGCTTCTGCACCTTTACGGATTCCTCGTGAATCGCATTCATGATGGCGCTGACGCACTCTTCGGAGAGGCCCAGCGCCTTTCCTTTGGCAATGGCGTCATTCAGGACCTGCTCCCATCGGCCCGCCTGGAGGATGGCCACGTTGTGCTCCTTCTTGTATCGGCCAATCTGGCGGCTCACGTTCATGCGCTCGCTCAGGAGCTTCAGAAGGCTCTCGTCCACCACGTCGATGCGCGTGCGCAGGGCGTCGATGCCTTCCTTGTAGGACTGGTTGTCGGAGGTGTTGTCCCGGATAATCAGGCTCTCCAAAAGGTTTTGCAAGTCCCGGGGGGTGAGCTGCTGCCTGGCGTCGGACCAGGCCTTTTCCGGGCAGCAGTGGCTCTCTACCATGAGGCCGTCCAAGCCCAGGTCCATGGCCCGCTGGGACAGTTCCTGAAGGTAACGGCGGTCTCCGGCCATGTGGGAAGGGTCGGCAAAAAAGGCCAGCTGCGGGTAGCGGGTTCTGAGCTCGATGGCAAGGCGCCAGCCGGGGTCGTTCCGGTAAGGGATGGGGGCCGATGTGGAGAAGCCCCGGTGAATCACGCCCAGCTTCCGGATGCCGGCGCGGTTCAGGCGCTCCAGGGCGCCAATCCACAGGTCCAGGTCCGGATTGACGGGGTTTTTCACCAGCACGGGGATGTCCGTTCCTTCCAGGGCATCGGCAATTTCCTGCATCAGGAAGGGGTTGGCGCTGGTGCGCGCCCCAATCCAGATAA
>CADBHY010000026.1 GCA_902794615.1 uncultured Bacteroidia bacterium | reverse complement strand
ATTTTTTCCTGCGCAATGTGATAGGAGGCCTTGAGGGCGCCCACCGAGGTTCCGGTAATGGCCGATATGTCCTCATAGCCCAGCTCGTCCCACCAGCGCATCACAAATACCTGACGCTGCTTCTCCGGCAGGCGGGCCACCGCTTTCCACAGTTCCCGCTGCGCGGCCGTGCCGTTGAAATAAGGGTCTCCCTCTATCTTCCGGGCCACCAGTTCATCGGCCGATGCAAAACGCAGCGCCGCCCGCACCTTTTGCCTGCGGAGGTAGTTGAGGGTTTCGTTGGTGGCGATGCGCCACACCCAGGTGTAGAGCTGCGCCTCTCCCCGGAAAGAGGGGAGGGCCGTCCAGATTTTCAGGAAGATTTCCTGCAGCAGGTCGTCTGCATCCTCATGGCTGCCCACCATGCGGCGCACGTGCCAGTACAGGCGCTCCCTGTACTCCTTCACTATCCGGTTGAATATGCTTTCAAGCTCTGACATGCAGGCCCATACTTGCCAATGCCGTGCCAAAGTGGATGATTTTTGTGCGCGTGACGCCGGAGTTGAATGCCCGTTTTCGCCTCTATGAGCACAAAATCGGCCGTAAAAAATCAGATTAAATAGGCGCAGAAACCCAGGCCCATCAGCAGGCAGAGGGCGAAGGTGGACAGCACCAGCAGCGGCAGAGCCGGGTCCAGGGCGCGGTCTTCCCGGGTCCACACCATCTGCAGGTGCCTGATGTACAGGGGCAGGGTAATCACCCACAGCCAGTGCCACCACGAAGGCCAGCAAAGGAGGCAGTAGGCCGTCATGGAGGCCCATCCCAGGCCGATAAGCACCGTCTGGTAGATACGTGCACGGCGTGCACCCAGCTTGATGGCCACGGTGACGCGGTTGGCGGCGTCCGTCTTCATGTCCCGGATGTTGTTCACATTGAGCACCCCTACGGAAAAGAAGCCCGTTCCGCAGGCCGGCAGGAGGAGCTTCCAGTGCAGGCCCAGCCCCCGGGTACACACGAAATAGGCCCCCAGCACCGCCACAAGGCCGAAGAAAAGGAATACGTAGAAGTCTCCCTTGGCCCGGTAGCCGTAAGGATTGGGGCCCAGGGTGTACTTCATGGCACCGGCAATGGCGGCGGCCCCCAGCATCAGTACCAGCAGCGGCGTCAGGTCAAAGAGCGTTCCGAAGGCCCTCCAGGTCATCAGCGTGCCCAAAACTACGCAAAGCCCTACAAATAGGCCGATGAGCCGCTTCATCTCGGCCTGGGTCATTTCTCCGCCGTTAAGGCCGTACTGCGGGCCTTGCCTTTCGGCCGTATCTGTCCCGCGGAGGACGTCACCCAACTCGTTGGAAAGGTTGGACAGGATTTGCAGGCAGACGGTGGTGAGCACGATGAGGACGGCGGTCCAAGGGTCCACCTTCCAATCGGCCACGGCCAGGAGGACACCCAGCAGCACACCGCCGCAGGAAAGGGGCAGTGTTCTGAGACGCATGGAGCGAAGGGCGGCTTTCAGTGTCATGAAAAATTGTTTTTGCGGCACAAATATACGGAATTCCCGCCAATTTGACTCTTACACGCACGAAACAAGAGTGTTTTTGTGCACATAAAGGCCAAAACAGGGGATACGCGCACGAAACAAGGGCTTTTTGTGCGCGAAAGGGCTCAAACCAGGTTTATGAGCACAAAATGGCTGGGGAAATGTGCGCAAAGGGGCAGCAGACAAAGATGTAAGAACAAAAAAAGATGTATCTTTGCAAGCTATGAGAAATATCCGCAATTTCTGCATCATCGCCCATATCGACCACGGGAAATCCACCCTGGCCGACCGTCTGCTGGAACTCACCCGCACCCTGAGCGAGCGGGAAATGGAAAACCAGGTGCTGGACGACATGGACCTGGAGAAGGAGAAGGGAATCACCATCAAGAGCCACGCCATCCAGATGGATTACATAAGGGGTGGAGAAACTTATCGGCTCAACCTGATTGACACGCCCGGCCACGTGGACTTCTCTTACGAGGTGTCCCGCTCCATCGCCTCCTGCGAGGGCGCCCTGCTGGTGGTGGACGCCTCCCAGGGTATCCAGGCGCAGACCATCTCCAACCTGTACCAGGCCATCGACCACAGCCTGGAAATTATCCCAGTCCTCAACAAGATAGACATGGACAGCGCCCAGCCGGAGGTGGTCACGGACCAGATATGCGACTTGCTGGGCTGCGACCCGGAGGATGTGCTGCGGGTGAGCGCCCGTACCGGAGAAGGGGTGCAGGCGGTGCTGGATGCCATCGTGGACAAGGTTCCCGCCCCGCAGGGAGACCCGGCCAAACCGCTTCAGGCCCTTATTTTCGACTCCGTCTTCAACCAGTTCCGGGGCATTATCGCCTATTTCAAGGTGGTGAATGGCACCCTCAAAACCGGAGACAAGGTGAAATTCTTTTCTACCGGCAACGAGTACGAGGCTGAGGAAGTGGGCAACCTGAAACTGAAGCTGAACCCCACCGGCGAGGTGAAAGCCGGAGACGTGGGCTATATCATCACCGGCATCAAGGCCGCCGTGGAGGTGAAAGTGGGAGACACCATTACTCATGTGGAAGCGCCTTGTAAGGAAGCCATCGCCGGCTTTGAGGAAGTTAAGCCGATGGTGTTCGCCGGCCTGTATCCGGTGGATGCCTCCAAGTTTGAAGAACTGCGCGCCACCCTGGAGAAATTCCAGCTCAACGACGCCTCCTTCACTTACGAGCCGGAGAGCTCGCTGGCCTTAGGCTTTGGCTTCCGCTGCGGTTTTCTGGGTCTGCTGCATCTGGAGATTGTGCAGGAGCGCCTGTTCCGCGAATTCAACATGGACGTGATTACCACCGTGCCCAACGTGTCCTATAAGGTGTATACCACCAAGGGCGAAGTGGTGGACGTGCACAACCCTTCCGGTCTGCCGCCGGCCACCATCATAGACCATATCGAGGAGCCGTACATCCGGGCCCAGATTATCACCAAGGCCGATTTTTACGGTCCCATCATGAAGCTGTGCATGGACAAGCGGGGAACGCTGATCGGCCAGCATTACATTACCACGGACCGCGTGGAGCTGAACTACGACCTGCCGCTCTCAGAGGTGGTTTTCGATTTCTATGACAAGCTCAAGTCCATCTCCAAGGGTTATGCTTCCTTCGACTACCATGTGACGGACTTCCGCCCGGCCCGCCTGGTGAAGCTGGACATCCTCCTGAACGGAGACCCGGCCGATGCCCTTTCCACCCTCATCCACGAGGACCACGCCTACGACTTCGGCCGAAAGATTTGCCTCAAGCTCAAGGACTTGATTCCCCGCCAGCAGTTCGACATCGCGGTGCAGGCGGCCATCGGCGCCAAAATCATCGCCCGCGAAACGGTGCGCCAGGTGCGCAAGGACGTGACGGCCAAATGCTACGGCGGAGACGTGACCCGTAAGCGCAAACTCCTGGAAAAGCAGAAGGAGGGAAAGAAGCGCATGCGGCAGATTGGCACCGTACAGGTGCCCCAGAGCGCATTCATGGCCGTGCTCAAACTGGATTAGCTCTCCAGCCAGGCAAGGAAGTCATCCACCCGCGCCCGGGATACGGTAAGGTCCGTAAGCTGGGGGAAGCCGCGGCGCAGGGATATCTGCAGGCGGCCGCCCATGAGGCGGGAGACGGAGTCGATGACCTGGTCCGAGATGATGCAGCTGCGGGAGATGCGGAAGAAGGCGTCCGGGTCCAGGTTCTGGGCGATGGCATCCAGGGATTCGTCCATCACATAGGAGGCCCCGCCGGTGGTCACGATATAGGAATTCTTGTCTTCCGAATAGAAATAGGCGATGTCCGAGGTGCGCACCGGCACAATCCGGTTGTTCATCCGAATCAGGAATTTTTCCTTGCGCACCTGGTGTACCAGCCTGCGCACGGCCTCGGTGGAAGGTGTCTGCGCCTGGCCGGAAGTGACGCGGGAAATGGCCCGTTGCAGTTCCGGAAGGCCGATGGGCTTGAGGAGATAGTCGATGGCGTTTACCTCGAAGGCCTGCACGGCATACTGGTCGTAGGCGGTGGTCATGACCACCGGGCAGGGAATCTCCACCTGGGTGAAAATGTCAAAGCTGGTGCCGTCGCTCAGTTCCACGTCCATGAAGATGACATCCGGCGCCGGCTGCTCCGTAATCCAGGCCACGGCGTCTTTGATGGACCCTACGGCTCCCACGACTTCCACTTCCGGGAAGTTGTCCTGCAGCAGCTTGATCATGTGCTCGCGAGCCAGGAGCTCGTCCTCTATTACCAGTGCTCTCATATGCGCTTGCTCTTACGGTGTAAAGGTACGAAAAAATCCTCGGATTCCCGGATGATGGGAATGGTGACGGAGAAGGAATCGGCCGATTCCTGAACCAGAATCTCCTTTCCGGCAATGTCCCTGTACTGGTTCCGGATATATTGGAGGCCGATTCCGGTGGAACTCACCGGAGAAAGCTTGGGGATGCGGTTGTTCTGGACCACCATGGCGCCGTCTTCTATCCGGGCGCTCACTACCAGGGGATTGTCGGCCGATATGGCGTTGTGCTTGATGGCATTCTCGATGAGCAGCTGAAGGGTGCCGGGCACCATGTAGCCGTACAGTTCCTCTTCGGAGAACAGGGCCTGGAAGGCCAGTCCTTCGGGGAAGCGGATGCGGATAAGGTCCTGATAGGTGCGGGCAAACTCAATCTCTTCTTTCAGGGGAACCAGGCGCTTTCCTTCCTGCTTGAGGACGTAGCGGTACAGGGAGGCCATTTTCCGGACGTATTCACTGGCTTCTTCCCGGCTTCCGCCCCCCTGGATGATGGAATCCAGCACGTTGAGGCTGTTGAACAGGAAATGGGGATTAATCTGGTTCTTGAGGGTCATGTAGCTGAATTCGGCCTGATGGCGGCGGCTGCGCTGGGTTGACACTTCCCGCTGCATCTGGAGGGCGAAGTTCACCATGAAAATGAGGCAGAGGAGGGTGGTGACCACCAGGATGATGAGGGCTCCGGAGTTTTCTATGAGCAGGTTTCCGGTATAATTGGCCTCGATATACAGGCGGACGCCGAACACCAGGGCGATACTGATGACCAGCCAGGCGGCATTGCGGTACCAGCTTTGCTCCCGTTCGTAGCCGGCGGCGCCGCCCGGAGAGAAACGGTGGGCGAAAAGGTAGAGGGCCCAGCCCAGGACTTCCGTAACCGAGAAGGTGGTGACGGCATGCTGCCAGATGTCGGGCATCCAGTCCAGGGGTATCTGAGCGCCGATATTCCCCAGGATGAAGCCCAGCGTGTTCACCAGGATAAGCGAGGTGACGGTAATCTCTACCGAAAGGTTTTCCCGGTAGCAGATAATCACGGCCAGGGCCATGGTGAGAAGGGTGAGGAGCATGCTGTCCGGCATCCCGGACAGCGTACACAGGATGGTGGTGGCGGCGTGCATGAGCGCGAAGCCATGGATAATCCAGTCTATCGGCCTTATTCTCATAAGAGCAAAGGTAAGGAGTTTTTCCGTTCGTCGCAAAAAAATGTCCGTTCAGCGGGGAAGATGGGCCGATATACCTTATTGTATGAAATCATTGTTTACTTTTGCACCGGCTATAACGCTTAAACTAACAATCGATGTCACAAAAACGTGATTTAACCTTCCGTCAGCTGGTAGATCTCAGCTTTGGCTTTTTCGGGGTGCAAATTGCCTATGCCCTGCAGAGCGCCAACATCAGCCGTATCTTCGCCACCCTGGGCGCAGACCCCCACCAGCTTTCTTTCTTCTGGATTCTTCCCCCGCTGATGGGAATGATTGTCCAGCCCCTGATTGGCAAATACAGTGACCGAACCTGGTGCAAGATGGGACGGCGGAAACCCTACCTGCTGGTGGGCGCCGTCATCGCCGTGCTGGTGATGCTCTTCCTCCCCAACGCCGGAAGCCTGCACTTCAGCACCCGCCTGTTCCTGGGCCTGAACATGGCCATGTGGTTCGGCCTTTTCTCCCTCATCTTCCTGGACACCTCCATCAACATTGCCATGCAGCCCTTCAAGATGATGGTGGGAGACATGGTGAACGAGCGGCAGAAAACCACCGCCTACAGCATCCAGAGTTTCCTTTGCAACGCCGGCTCGCTGGCCGGATACCTGTTCCCCATCTTCTTTACCTGGATTGGTATCGCCAATACGGCACCCAAGGGCGTGGTGCCGGACAGCGTGATTTACAGCTTCTACGTGGGGGCCGCCATCCTCATTCTCTGCGTGCTGTACACCTTCCTGCGCGTGAAGGAAATGCCGCCCAGGGAGTACGCTGAGTTCCACGGAATCACCCCCCCCCTCTTCGGATAGCAGCTCTCCCAAGCCCGGCCTTTTCAGGCTCCTTGTGAAGGCCCCGGCCACCTTCTGGACGGTGGGCCTGGTGCAGTTCTTCTGCTGGGCCGCGTTCCTGTATATGTGGACCTATACCAACGGGGCCATTGCCGACAATGTCTGGAATACCTTCGACACTGCCTCCGAGGCTTATCAGACCGCCGGGAACTGGGTGGGCGTGCTCTTTGCCGTGCAGGCTGTCGGTTCCTTAGTCTGGGCCGCGGTGCTGCCTCGCTTCAAAAGCATCAAGCTGGGCTATGTCCTGTCGCTTCTGATCGGCGCGGCGGGCTTCGCTTCCGTGTATTTCATCCATAACCAGTATGTCCTCTTTGTGAGCTACTTCCTTATCGGAGCAGCTTGGGCGGCCATGCTGGCCCTGCCCTTCACCCTCCTTACCAACGCCCTGGAGGGAAGCCCCTATATGGGAAGCTACCTGGGCCTGTTCAACTGCACCATCTGCCTGCCCCAGATTGTGGCGGCGGCTACGGGTGGTGCCGTCCTGGGCCTGGCAGGCGGCAGCCAGCCGGCCATGATGCTGATAGCGGCCGCGTTCCTGGTTCTGGGCGCCGTAAGCGTGAAATTCATCAAAACCAAATAACAAATAATTAACTACACACTAATGAAAAGGATTTTAACCGCAATCGCAGTGCTGCTTGCAGCCTGCGCTACCGTATTCGCCCAGGGCGGATACCAGGTTAAAGGTGTGGTAGTAGACGCCATGGGTCCCGTGATTGGTGCAACCGTCATGGAACAGGGCACCACCAACGGTACCACCACCGGTATCGACGGCGACTACACCCTCACCGTTTCCAGTGCCAATGCAGTGGTGGAAATCTCCTGCATCGGCTATGCAACCCAAAGCTTCGCGGCTTCTGCCGTGCCGGCCACCGTCACCCTTGCCGAGGATGCCGAATTCCTGGACGAGGTGGTGGTGATTGGTTACGGTACCGTCAAGAAGAGCGACATGACCGGATCGGTTTCCACCGTCAAGGCCGACCAGCTTAACAAGGGTATCGCCACTTCTCCCACCACGCTCCTGCAGGGCAAGAGCGCCGGTGTGGTGGTGACCACCGGTGACGGTGCTCCGGGCTCCGGCAACACCATCCGTATCCGTGGCGGCTCCTCCCTCCAGGCCAACAACGACCCTCTGATTGTGATTGACGGCCTGCCCATCTCCGAGGTGGGAATCAACGGCATGGGCGACCAGCTTTCTTCCATCAACCCTTCCGACATCGAGAGCTTCACCGTGCTCAAGGATGCATCGGCCACCGCCATCTTCGGTTCCCGCGCTTCCAACGGTGTTATCATCATTACCACCAAGAAGGGCTCCAAGTTTGACGACAAGGTGCATGTGGATGTGGATTTGACCGCTTCCCTGAGCCAGAACACCAAGTATGTGGATGTGCTCACCGGAGATGAAATCCGTGCCCTTATGACCAAGCTGTATGGCGCCGGCAGCGGGGCTGTCAATCTGCTGGGAACGGCCAATACCGATTGGCAGAAGGAAATTTTCCAGCTGGCCAGAACGCTGGAAGGAAATGTTTCCGTTACCGGCCGTGCCGGAAAGGCCGATTCCAACTTCTATATGCCTTGGCGTGTTTCCCTGGGTTATCACAACCAGGATGGTACGCTGCAGACCTCCAACCTGGAGCGCGGTACCGTGGCTGTCGCTCTCACGCCCACCCTTTTCCATGACCACCTGAGCATTAATCTCAATGCCAAGGGCATGACCATGAACAATCAGTTTGCCAATGCCGGCGCCGTGGGTGCCGCGGTCAAGTACGACCCCACCAAACCCGTCTATGACCCCAATGGCCTTAACGGTTACAGTTGGTGGAACAACGGGAAGGGCACCTTCACCGTGGACAACTGCAACACCATGGCCGGACAAAACCCTGTGGCTCTCTTGAAGGACAAGGTTGACCTTGCCCATGCCAAGCGTTTTGTGGGCAATGCCCAGTTCGACTATAAGATTCACGGTCTGGAGGACCTTCGCCTGAACCTGAACCTGGGTATCGACTATTCCAAGTCCAACGGTACCGTGGATGTGGCTCCCGACACCGAGCAGTCCATGCACTCTGCCGCCCAGCAGGCCAACAACCATGCTTCCGGTTACCATACGGACTACAATCAGACCAAGAACGACCAGACCCTGGAATTCTACGTGGACTACAGCCACAACTTCGGCAAACACTTCCTGGATGTCATGGCCGGTTACTCCTGGTCCCATTATTACAACCAGACTTACAGCGAGACCATCAAGGCCGACGGAACTCCGTCCACCGATGCCTCTTACTATCTGGCCAAGCCGAATACCTTCAAGACGGAATACTATTTGGTTTCCTTCTTCGGACGTGCCAATTACAGCTTTGACAACCGTTACCTCCTTACGGCCACCATCCGCCGTGACGGTACTTCCCGCTTTGCCAACAACAAGTGGGGCCTGTTCCCGTCCGTGGCCGCCAGCTGGAACGTGAAGAACGAGAAGTTCCTGCGTGACAGCCGTGCCGTATCGGCCCTCAAACTGCGTCTGTCCTGGGGACAGACCGGTCAGCAGGACTTGAATGCCGGTAACTATCCTTCCCTGGCTACGTACACCTATAATACCAATGCCTGTATGTTCCCCTTCGGCACCACTTTCGTGACGCCGCTGCGTCCCGACGGTTACAATGCCGACCTCAAGTGGGAAACCACCACTACTTACAATGCGGGCTTGGACATGGGCTTTATCGGTGACCGCATCACCGCTTCCGTAGATTTCTACCAGCGCTACACCAAGGACCTGTTGAACTGGACGCCCGTTGCAGCCGGTGCCAACCTGACCAACTACCTGAACGCCAATATCGGCGACCTTCAGAACCGCGGAGTGGAGATGGAACTGAACGTGATTCCCATCGAGACGGAGAACTGGAACTGGAGAATAGGTTTCAATGCTTCTTACAACAAGACCGTTATCACCCGTCTGACCAGCAATGATGAGCGTGATGACTACTACGGTGTGGAAACCGGCGGTATTTCCGGCGGTACCGGCAATACCATCCAGGTGCACCAGACCGGACAGGCCCCCAACTCTTTCTTCGTGTACAAGCAGATTTATGATACCAACGGGAATCCTATCGAGGGTGCCTATGTGGACCTGAACAAAGACGGTGTCATTGATACCAAGGACAAGTACTGCTTCCACAAGGCTGCTCCGGACTGGACCTTCGGCCTCAATACCCAGCTTTCCTGGAAGAACTGGACCTTGAGTGCCAGCGCCCATGCCAATGTGGGTAACTACGTGTACAACAATGTGATGAGTGACGGAGACCTTCTGAGTGACCTCTCTACGAACAGTTTCGTAAACAACCGTTATTCTACGGCAGAGAGACACAACTTCGCCAACTTCGCCCAATACTGGTCCGACATGTACGTGACCGACGCTTCCTTCCTGAAGCTGGATAACGTCACCCTCCAGTATCGCTTCAAAGATTTCCTCGGAGGAACGTTTGTCCATTCCAAGGACGGCGCCCGTGACTACTTCAATGGCGTTTCCGGAAGTATTTTCTTCACGGTGAACAATGTAGCCACCCTTACCGGATACAAGGGTATCGACCCCGAAATCTTCAGCGGTATCGACAACAACATGTATCCCCGTCCCCGCACCTATATCCTGGGTGTGAAGCTTAACTTCTAATCAGACACAGCCATGAAAAAATATATCTTTTTAGCCGTAGCAACCCTCTTTGTTGCCGTCTCCTGTGTCAAAGACCTGAACGTAACACCCATCGATCCCAATACCGTCCTGCCCAAGGATGTGCTGAAGGATCAGGATGCCTTTACCAGCCTGCTGGCCAAGTGCTATCAGGGACTTGCCAGTTCCGCTTCCAACGGCCCGGACAGCTCTCCGGACATCAGCGGTGTGGACGGCGGTTATGGCCAGTATCTCAGGGCTGTCGTGAACATGCAGGAACTTACTACTGATGTAATGACTTGCTGCTGGAACGACGGTAACCTCTTTGACATTCACAACCTGTCCTGGAATGCATCCAACGAGTTCATTCTGAGTATGTACTACCGTATTTTCTACCAGGTGGGCCTGTGCAATGAGTTCATCCGTCAGTCCAACGCTTCGGACATTTCCGGATACACGCTCAAGGACAAATATATTGCAGAAGCCCGCGCTCTGCGCCTTCTGAACTACTATCACGCCATCGACATGTTCGGTAACGTTCCTTTCTCCACGGAAGAAGACAGCGTGGGTTCCGAAGGTCCTGCCCAGATTTCCCGTGCCGACTTGTTTAACTGGATGGAGGAAGAGGCCTTGTCCCTGCTCTCCGGCAGTGACTTGGCAGAGCCCGGAAAGAACGAGTATGGCCGGGCCGACAAGGGCCTGGTGCAGATGATTCTGGCCAAGTTGTACCTGAACGCCGAAGTTTGGGCGGGGAAAGCCATGTATGACAAGTGCGCCACCCTCTGCGAGACCATTATCTCCGAGTATCCGCTTCACGGCAATTACAAAGAGCTCTTCTGCGCCGACAACCACCTGTGCAGCGCCAATACCACTTACAATGGTGATGAAATCATCTTTGTTTCCCCGCAGGATGGTATCCAGCTCCGTTCCTACGGCTCCACCAACTTCCTGGTTTTTGCCTGCACCTGGAATAACAAAGAGGCGAACATCCAGATGGACGCCGCTTCTCAGGGCATTTCTTCCGGTTGGTCCGGTCTCAGCCTGACCGGCACCTTCACCAGCAAGTTCGACGATGTGGATGTTCGCGGCAACTTCTACAAGGAAGGCCTTGAACAGTATGTAGATTACCTGCGTGACAACGTGGGCGCTTCCAATGGCTGGAAGTCCACCAAGTTCTCCAACCTGAACCACGACGGCAGCGCCGCCCAGGCCCAGGGATTCGTAGATACGGACTTCCCCGTGTTCCGCAGCGCCGACGCCTACCTGATGTATGCCGAATGTGCCGCCCGTGGCATGGCCGACAAAACGAAGGGACAGAATTATTTGAATGCCATCCGTGACCGTGCCCATGTGAGCAACCTGCCCCTGACGCTGGATAATATCATTGACGAACGCGGCCGCGAACTCTATCTGGAGGGCTTCCGCCGTCAGGATCTCATCCGCTTCGGCCTCTTCACTTCCGACCGTTACCTTTGGGAATTCAAGGGTGGTGTGGCCGAAGGCAGGGGCGTAGACGATCACTACAACCTCTTCCCGCTCACTTCCGGTGATGTCAATGCCAATGGCAAACTTACTCAGAACCCTGGATATTAATAGATTATGAAAAAGTTTTTATATACTTCGCTTGTTGCCCTGGCTGGATTTTTTGCAGTATCCTGCCAGCAGGAACACATCGAGGTGGTCTATGATCCCGCTGCCGTGACGGTTCAGACCCTGGGCGAATTCGCCGACGTGGTGCTGGACAAGGACGGTGAGAAGATTGTAACCACTTTTGCCCCGGCCGACTTCAAGCTTGCTGTAGCTACAGCCTACCAGCTCAATGCCTCCGCGTCCTCCGATATGGCGAACAAGGTAAAAGTATCGGCCTCCATTGATATTGATGAAAAGGGCTTGGGCACCATCTCCATCAAACAGACGGACCTGAATGCGCTGGTCTATGCCCTCGGCGGTGTGGCCGATGAGCCCATGACTCTCTATTTCCAGCTCAGCGCCAGCGTGGCTACGGACAAGAAGGCCGCCATCGGCGCCACTACCAAGGAATCCAACATTGTTTCTGCGGTATTTACTCCTTATCCTACCGTGGTAAAGGATGTTACCCTCTACGACCATGTATGGGTTATCGGTTCCAGCGCTTCCGTTGGTTCCTGGTCTTTCGAGAAGGTATATCAGTACCTGTACGATTACGAGAAGAAGGGCGAAACCTTCACCGGCTTGATTGACTTTGGCGAGGCCGGTCCTTCCGGCGGCTTCAAGCTCACCGGTGCCGGCAACTGGGATGATGCAACCCTCAACTGGGGGTCCGAAGCCCAGGCCGAAGAGGAGGAGGCCGAGACCATCACCCTGCTGGCTGACGGCGGCTCCAAGGATATCAAGTGCTACAGCCACCGTTACTATTTCTTCTCCCTGGACCGTGCTTCCCTGGTTCTCACCAAGAAGTACAGCTTCGACAACGTGGGTATCGTGGGTGCCTTCAATGGATGGGCTGCCGATGACGCCAACATGAAGATGACTTACAACGACCAGTTCCACCGCTTCTACATTGACCAGACCTTTGCCGAGGACACCGAACTCAAGTTTACCTGTGACGACAAGTGGGATCTGAACTGGGGCGGTGAAGACGGCAAGACCGCCGGTAATGGCACCAATATCAAGGTTGCTGCCGGTTCTTACCGTATCTATCTGGATTTGAACTACGGCGAATACAGCCTGGATGCTTCCATGTTCGGCAAGGACGAGCCCACCGGTGAGGAAGACAAACCGGATGAGCCTGTTGCTTTCGAAGGATGGGGTGTCGTGGGGACCATCAACGACTGGGGTACTCCCGATATACACATGACCCAGTCTGGCGACTTCTGGGTTGTCCGTGACGTGGAACTCGGTTCCGGAGACCAGTTCAAGTTCCGCAAGGATGAAGACTGGGCCGAGAATATCGGTGCTTCCGGCGAGGTGGAACCGTTCGTGGTTGAAGTCGGCGCCAAGTACGAAGGTGTAAACGGTGGTAAGAACCTCAGCGTGCCTGCTGCCGGCACTTATGATCTCTATGTGAATCCCGAGGCCAAGACCTTCTATGTGATGGCGGCCGGTGAGGTTCCCGGCGAGATTGCAACCTGGGGAGTCGTGGGTACCATTAACAATTGGGGCGAATCGACGGATCTCGCCATGACTGAGGATGGTGACATGTGGGTACGTAAGGGCGTTTCTCTCACCACTTCCGACCAGTTCAAGGTTCGTTTCCAGAACGGTTGGGACGTAAACCGCGGTGCTCCCGGCTCCGTTGAGCCGTTCATCATGGGCGCAGATGCTATCCAGGCTGTAGCCGGAGGTAAGAACCTTGGCGTTGCCGAAGATGGTGAATATGATGTGTATTATGATGAGCTCAACGAGGTTCTCTTTGTGGTGAAGTCCGGTGAAAGCCTCCATTATTGGGGCGTTGTCGGAGACCTCACCGGTTGGGGTGGAAACCGTCGTGATTACACCATGTTCAAGGAAGGCGACTTCTATGTACGCAGGAGTCTGGAAATTGCTGCCACCAATCAGTTCAAGATTCGCTATGACAGCGGCTGGGACGTGAACCGCGGAGCCCCCGGTTCTACGGAACCGTTCAAGGTGGATGCCAACACGGTGGTGGACGCTACCGAAGGCGGCAAGAACCTGGGTGTGAACGAGGATGGTAAATATGATCTTTACTATAATCCGACGGATGAGAAGCTCTATGTTATGGCAGAAGGTGAGGCTCCTGATGGCGCCGGCGAACCCGAGGGCCCTACCGCTCCGGATTCCTGGGGCCTTGTGGGCGACATGACCGGATGGGCTGATGGCGCTGATATCGTTATGACGAAGAACGGCGATTGGTATTATGCCAAGGGTGTTACCTTTGCTGCTGAACAGAAGTTCAAGATTCGCGGAGACGGTGCTTGGAAATTCGAACGGGGCGCTGAAGGAGAGGGGGCTGTTACTATCTCCCTGGATACAGCTATCGGCGTCGTTGCCAAAGACGGAAAGGACATGATTGTCCCCACTGCCGGAACTTACGATGTGTACTGGGACACCAAGAATGAGAAGGTGTATGTGATGACCGCCGGGACCACACCGGAAGGTTATGTGGCCTATCCTGACTATATCTATGTCATCGGTGGCGACTCCGATTGGCAGGTTTCATACCCGCTGGCGGGTGACGGTCAAGGCGTCTTCGTGGGCTTCACTTACCTGAGCAAGGAATTCAAGTTCAAACCCAATGAAAACGACTGGGACGGAGACTTGGAGTACGACGGAGATGGCAAGATTGCCGATATCGCAGACGGTCCCAATATTCCGGCTCCCGCAACGGCTGCCTATTACAGGATAACTGTGGATTTGGTCAATATGACCTATGCCCTCACTGCTATCAACAGCATCAGTATCATCGGTACGGTGAATGGCAACTGGGATACGGATACCGACCTTACTTATAACAGTGAGAGCGGCGCCTGGGAGGCCAAGGACGTTACGCTGAATGCCGGTAAGATGAAGTTCCGTTCCAACCACGACTGGGGAGCGTCCAACCCCGACTGGGGCGGCAAACTGGATGCTTTGGTGGTGGGTGGCCCCGACATGGATGTTGCGGCCGGAACCTATGACATCAAACTCTTTGCCTGGTGCGACGGCAAGGC
This sequence comes from uncultured Bacteroidia bacterium, assembly GCA_902794615.1. Lineage (GTDB taxonomy): Bacteria > Bacteroidota > Bacteroidia > Bacteroidales > UBA932 > Cryptobacteroides. The sequence continues at coordinate 2,772 of CADBHY010000026.1, read as the reverse complement.
CTACGCCACCATGACCGCGAAGGACTAGTTTTTTCAGGCGGGCGCCCCTGACCGGGCACCCGTCTGCCAATTTGCGTAAATACTTTGTTATGAAAAAATATTTCTGGATGGTGTTTGCCGTGGCGGTACTGGCGGCATGTGGCGGGAAGGATACTCCCCAGCCCACAGAATCCCTTACCTTGAGTGTGGCCCCTCAGGAGCTCAGTTTTTCGGCAACGGAAAGCGTGAGCAAATTGGTGGTGGTAACTTCCAACGGTGACTGGACAGTCTCTTCCACAGAATCCTGGATTCACGTGAATTCCGGTTCAGGAAGCGGGAAAGGCTCTTTCTCGGTATCCGTTGATGTGCAGGACAAGGCGGAAGACCGAAGCGGCAGCGTGCAGGTGTCGGCCTCAAAGGGCAGCGACAGCAAGGCGGCCACCATCTCGGTGAAGCAGTCCGGCGCCGTTGTTTCCGTGGACGTGGTCCCCGCTCCGGCCGCCTTTGACGGCACCAAGCGGGCTTCCACCACCTACCAGCTGCTCATCTACAGCTTTGCCGACTCTGACGGCGACGGCGTGGGAGACTTCAAGGGCATCCAGAACAAGCTGGACTACCTGGACGGCCTGGGCGTAACGGCCCTGTGGCTGTCTCCGGCCCATCCCTCGGGCAGTTATCACGGTTATGAGGTGAGCGATTATGCAGCCCTGAACCCGCTCTACGGCACCGAGGAGGACTTCAAGGCCCTCCTGGACGCCGCCCATGCCAAAGGCATCTCCATTTACATGGACTTTGTGCTGAATCATTCCGGCACCGGCAATGAGTGGTTCAAGAGCGTGACAGCAAATCCCAAGGACAGTCCGTACAATGACTATTACGTTATCTCTGACAACCCCGATGCCGGGGCGGTGGATAATTTTGCAGGAACAACCAATCCCGGAATGGGAAGATGGTTTCCTGTCTTGAATAGCGGGATTCGCAAAGAAAGTCTGCACTTTAAATTGGATTGGACGGGCTCCAAGAAAAAAGTGACGGTTTCCAGAACAACGGAATCGGTTCAGTCTTCGAATCCGGATACCCATGTGCAGCGCTATATTTACTTCGGCAATGACAAATTATACCGTTTATACGAAACGTCAAGTAACATTTATGAGATAACCGTAGATTATGACTCTGACTGGGGCTTTTTGGTCCGGACTTCTTCTTCCTCCTGGAGCGCTGGCACAAAGTACGGCGGAAACAAGTATAAAACCGGAGCGGGCGTTGTCAAGTTGGACGTCCCTTATGAACTGGAAGTGAGTGTGGAAAACGGTTACGACCCGGGCAATCTTGTCCCGGAAGGGTATTGCTATTTTGGCTCATTCGGAGAGTCCATGCCGGACCTCAATTACGGCAAATATACGGAATGTGAGAACAGTCCCGTTTTCAAGGCCACCGTGGATGCCGCCGCAAAATGGGTGAACATGGGAGTGGACGGCTTCCGCCTGGATGCGGTGCTGTGGATTTACCAGGCCCAACTTGCAGCCAACCAGCGTTTTCTGGACCAGTGGTACCAGGCCGTGAACAAGGCATACCGGGAAGCCGGTCACGCCGACAATATCTTTGTTGTGGGCGAGGCCTGGGAAGACCATTCTACGGAAAAACAGTACTACAAGGGCCTGATTTCCAATTTTGAATTCAATTATGGCGGCATGGTGAGCGGTATGCTGGGCAACCAGAACGCCGGCGGATATGTAACGGCCGTGAACAGTTATGTGACCGACCACACGGCCCAGCGGGCCGATGCCGTCACCTCCTTCTTCCTCACCAACCACGACCAGGACCGTTTTGCCGAGTGGGTAGGGAAGAGTGCCGCCAAAGAAAAGCAGGCCGCGGCCCTTCTGCTTTCCGGCCCCGGCAAGCCCTTTGTGTATCAGGGCGAAGAATTGGGCTACTATGGCACCAAGAGCAATGGCGACGAATATGTCCGGGCCCCCATCCTCTGGGACCGGGCCGGTACCGACTGCGCCAAAAAGGGCGTGAACAACAAAGTGGACACGGGCATGCTCAAGGCCGATATTTCCGTTGAGGCCCAGCAGGAGGTCGAGGGCTCCCTCCTGAACGTGTACAAGACCTGGAGCCGACTGCGGAATACCTATCCGGCCCTGGCCGAAGGAACCATGACCAAGGCCGGCCTCAGCGGCACTTCCATCGCCGCCTGGTACATGACCTCCGGCAGCCAGAAACTGCTGGTGATTCACAATGTGTCCAGCAGCGCCAAGGAAGTGAAGGTGACCGACAGCATGGCCAAGCCCGTCGGCCTGCTGGGCAAGGCCTCCGTCAAGGAGCAGACCCTCACCCTGGGAGCCAATTCGTCGGTGGTATTTGAGTTATAATCGATATGCTTGATTTTAAGTAATTTATGACTATGAAGAGACTGTTTTTCCTCGCCGCCCTCCTGGCCGCCTTCTCCTGTGGAGGCAGCGGCAAGGTGCAGCCGGAGCCTACACCCACGCCTACCCCCACTCCTACGCCTACCCCCACTCCCACGCCGGAGCCGGAATCGGCCTTTGTCAAAGGGGCCGATATCTCCTGGGCCTCCGAGATGGAAGAGGGCGGGGTAAAGTTCAAGAAAAAAGACGGTACCGAGGCTGCCCTTTTGGACGTGCTGAAAGACTGCGGCTTCAATGCCATCCGCCTTCGCGTATGGGTGGACCCTTACGGGGGCTGGAGCGGCAAGGAAGACGTGGTGAAGGTGGCCGGAAAGGTAAAGGCCGCCGGGATGGACCTCATGATAGACTTCCATTACAGCGA